>NZ_CP171136.1:3324177-3632236 GCF_043187465.1 Sphingobacterium cellulitidis
AAGATAACTTATCTTTCAATTCAAGTATCTTCCGACATGCCCTTCGGATGGCCATCGTTATGACCATTACCTATTTCGTCTTCAACCTCAACTACTTTAACATTGGTACAATGGGTAGCTTTTGGATTTTATTGACCATTATGGTAATCTTGAAACCAGGGTTTGGATTAACCAAGGAACGTAATTTCCAACGCCTCCTAGGAACCATAATCGGCGGTATCATCGGTGCAATCATCCTGATGACTGTACATTCCGAAATCGCCAGATTTATCATCCTTATCTTCTTCTTCCTGATTGCTTATAGCTTATTTAGGGTGAACTATATTATGGCGGTAATGTTTATGACTCCATACGTCCTGATTATGCTTAGCTTCTCCGGAGTGAATACCTTCGAAGTGGCTAAGGAAAGAATCTTTGACACCTTTCTTGGCGGTATGATCGCCTTTCTTTCAAGCTATATTATTTTCCCAAACTGGGAAAGTTTTCAAATCAAAACCAGTGTCCGACAACTGCTTATTGCAAACTATAAATACTTGGCTCAAGCTGTCAGAATCCTTTCCGGCGATGAAATAACCGTAACAAGCTATAAACTCTCCAGAAAAGAACTCTATATCGCCTCCGCCAATATGGGATCGACTTTCCAAAGAATGCTCTCAGAACCAAAATGGAGACAAAAAAGCACCAAAGAAGTCAACCGCCTCGTCATATTGAACCATATTCTTTCCTCCTATGGGGCAACTTTACTGACCCAATTAACGGAAGCAACCGATACAAACTATACCAAGGAACACTTGATTCTGTTAAAAAAGATTCTCATGAATATTAGCAAGTCAATCGAGGCCGTTCCACTGAAAGATGCTGAAGAATTTATTCCGGTAACGGATTTCCCCGAGATTACACCCGAAACTTTGGACCCCGAAGAATCCAAATTAATTACAGAACAATTGCAGTTTTTAAATAAAATTTCCTCAGATTTATACAAATCTACCCTGGATGTGATGGAAAAAGAATTATCCATCCAGCCTGAAAAAATTGAATTAGCAAATGGATAACTTAATCGATATTTTGATTGTGGGAGCCGGACCCATTGGGATCGCTTGTGGAATCGAAGCTAAAAAAAATAACTTAAGCCATATCATCATTGAAAAAGGCTGTTTAACAAACTCCCTATACAATTATCCCATCAATATGACTTTCTTTTCTACATCGGAAAGACTTGAAATCGGAGATTGTCCTTTTGTTACCACAAACCCAAAACCAAGACGTGCCGAAGCCCTAGAATACTATCGACGCGTTGAAAAGAAATTCGACCTCAATACCCATCTCTTCGAAGAAGTAAGCAGTATCCATAAAATTGATGGCACCTTTCAGGTTACTACCAATAAATCAATTTATCGCGCAAAAAATGTAATTGTTGCCACGGGCTTCTATGACATCCCAATGTATTTAGGAGTACCTGGTGAAGAATTGAACAAAGTCCGCCATTATTACAAGGACCCGCATTATTATGCAAACCAAAAGGTAATTGTGGTAGGCGCTAGCAACTCCTCAATTGATGCAGCCTTAGAAACGTATAGAAAAGGTGCTGATGTCACCTTGGTTATCCGTGGAAAAGAGGTTAGCCCAAGAGTTAAATATTGGGTAAGACCTGATATTGAAAATAGAATCGCCAATAACGAGGTGAATGTATTTTATGAATCAAATATTGTGAGTATAGGCGAGAAAGAAGTACAAATCTCAACTCCTGATGGTCTAGTAGAAATTGAAAACGATTTTGTCCTGGCATTGACGGGTTATAGGCCAAACTTCGAATTCCTTGAAAAAATCGGTGTAAATATCCCTGCTGAAGAACCATGTATCCCAGACCACAATCCTGAAACCATGGAAACAAATATTGAAAACCTCTATTTGGCTGGTGTAGTATGTGGCGGATTAAATACCCATCTTTGGTTTATCGAAAACTCAAGAATTCATGCCCATTTAATCGTGAAAAATATCCTTGAAAAAAATTAAATTCTCAAACCGTTAATAAAGATATTGGCTAGTTTTTTCTGAAGATTTAAGATATAATCAAACTCCTCCTTCGTTGGAGGTAAAAACAAATTCTTGAATTCTTGTAGAATCCCTATTCGCATTCCTAATAAGCTAATCAGCAATATCTTTGCCGTCAAATCAACATCATCTACCTCAATCTCACCTGTATCGATTCCCTTTTTCAAAATCAAACTCACTAAATGCTTCTCTTTCTCAAATAAGGATGGTAAAATAGCTTCTATATCGGTGGGAATTTCGTTTCTTAATGTATAGGTGAATTCAAAGATATTGAAGTTATCCTTGATGATCTTTAACCTCGCGCCTAGGAATGCATCCATCGCATCACTGACGTTCTCTGCAATAGAGATATTCTGGTTTGTCTCCGTAATAATTTCATCTACCGCCATCTCGAAAACAGCAGCATACAATCTATTCTTGTCCGGAAAATAATAATATAATAAGGCCTTGGAGAAGGAGAGATCCTGAGCAATCTCCGCCATGGTGGTCTTAGCTAATCCATAATGCGCAAACCTACGTTTTGCAGCCTCCAATATCTTCCCCCTTTTCGCATCCGCATTTTTTGCCATACACAATAAAATTAGTTTATATTTTGATGATTAACTATCTTTACAGCCTTGTAAACTAAGATAGATTAATTTTTCGAACTTTTAAAGGATTCGGTCAAAAAAATGAAAAACGCAATTATCAGTCATAAATCCCTTAAAAACCTGAATACTTTCGCTATTGAGGCAATCGCTAATCAATATATAAAAGTTGAGGATGAAACCGTATTGAATGATCTATTCAACGAAAAATTATTCGAAAAAGAATTCTTTGTCTTAGGAGGTGGAAGTAATGTTCTATTTACCAAAGACTACCCCGGATTATTAATCCATATTGCAAACAAAGGTAAACAACATTTTATTGAAGGAAATAATGTTTTCGTCACTGCAGAAGCTGGGGAAGTTTGGAATGATTTAGTTTGGTATTGTATAGACCATGATTTCCCAGGCCTTGAAAACATGGCGCTAATCCCGGGAACTGTCGGAGCATCCCCTATCCAAAACATTGGAGCTTATGGGCAGGAACTCATGCATATCTTCTATTCCTGTAGAGCTTTTGATACACTAACAGGTGAGTTTGTCACCTTTACAAATGATGATTGCCAATTTTCCTATCGTGATAGCATCTTTAAGCGGGAATATAGAGGCCGTTTTATCATTTGTAGTGTTACTTACAAGTTAGAACTGTTCGGAAAAATAAACACTAGCTATGGAGCTATTGAGAGCGAGCTCCAAAACCGGAGTATCCAAAACCCAACGATCAAAGATGTCGCTGAAGTAGTATCTTTTATCCGCGTTGAAAAATTACCAGACCCTTCCACAGTTGGAAATGCAGGTAGCTTTTTCAAAAACCCAATCATCTCAAAATCAAAATTTTTAGAACTGCTAAAACAATTTCCCCAAATTGTTCATTATAGCATTGACCCGGATCAAGAGAAACTTGCAGCCGGCTGGTTGATTGAACAATGCGGCTGGAAAGGAAAGGCTATAGGTCAAGTAGCCGTGTGGAAAAATCAAGCTTTGGTCCTTACAAATGTTGGAAATGCCACTGGAAATGAAATATTTAACGTATCGTCTACTATTGTGGACGATGTTAATACACAGTTTGGTGTACTTTTAGAACGTGAAGTAAACATATTATAAAAGTTTTCCACATTTTCCCTCACTACATATTTTTTTATTATAAAACAATAATCATTGATTATAATACAATAAAAGGCGATACCCCCATTCCTTGTCCTTTCGTATAAAGAAAATACCCTTTACTAAAATATCAAAATCCACAATTTTATTAATTTACTGCACAAGAATTGCAGAAGCTTGTATACATTTATAGCTTAATAATTGTTTCGGTTGTTCAGCTAATCAGGCACTTGCCTGAATTTATCGCATCATTTAACTATACTATAATCGCTAATTGTATGAACAAGATCGAATTTAACTCACTAGTTGTTAAGCACTCAGAATCACTTCGAAGTTATGCCAGAAACTTCACCCGTGATCATGAAGATGCTAACGACTTAGTACAAGACACCTTACTGAAGGCTGTCACGTACTTCAAAAACTTTAGAGACGGTACAAATTTAAAAGGGTGGCTTTACACGATCATGAAGAATACCTTTATCAACAACTACCGTCGTGTGGTAAAAACCAATTCCTTCATCACGAAGGAAGAAGAAATTTCTCAAATTAATCTCGTGGTTTCCGCAACAAAAAACAATGGTGAAAACAAATTCATCATGGAAGACATTAACTATGCGCTTTCCAAACTTTCCGATGAATATTATGTCCCGTTCACCATGTATTTTGAAGGGTATAAATACCATGAAATTTCAGAACACCTGAAAATTCCAATAGGAACCGTAAAAACGAGAATCCACGTTGCTAGAAAGTCCATGAAAAAGACCCTAACAGCGTACAAATTCAAAGAGAATTAATTCTCTAAAAAATATCCTTAAAATATTAGGTTTATTTAATAAGCCAGGGAACCCCTTATTCTGGAATCTCCCAAAATAAAGGCCGACCTAAAAAAAATTCGAGATAAGCTTATTCGCTTATCTCGAATTTTGAAAGTTTAACAAACTCTTGAATACGGTTGCTAATGTCCTCTGGACTTAAATTCTGTAACCGCTCTGTACCAAATTTCTCAACACAGAATGATGCTAACGCTGATCCAAAAATAATCGCGTTCTTCATGTTCGTGAAGTTAATTGACTGTAATTTGGCTAAATATCCTATAAATCCACCCGCAAAGGAATCCCCTGCTCCTGTTGGATCAAATACATCCGCTAATGGTAATGCTGGTGCCGAAAAAATCTGCCCTTCACCAAATAATAAGGCTCCGTGCTCTCCTTTTTTGATAATCAAATATTGTGGACCCATTTGAAGAATCTTCTCAGCAGCCTTAACCAATGAATACTCGCCGGACAATTGTCTCGCCTCTGCATCATTGATCGTCAATACATCAACTTTCTTCAAAACTTCCTTCAATTCATCCAATGCTACATCCATCCAGAAATTCATCGTATCCAATACAACTAACTTTGGCTTGTTCTCCAAACGACTTAAGGTCGCCATCTGAACCGCTGGTGTTAGATTACCCAACAATAAATATTCACAATCTTGATAAGATGCCGGAATCTTTGGATCAAAATCCGCCAATACATTTAACTCCGTGATTAAGGTATCACGACTGTTCATATCATTATGATATTTTCCAGACCAAAAAAATGACTTCCCACCAGGAATAATTTCTACACCCTCAACATTGATCCCTTTTGATTTGATAATATTTAAATTATCATCGCCAAAGTCCTCACCGATAACAGAAATTAATTTAACATCAGGAAATAAATAGGACGCGGCTAAACCTGCAAAGGTAGCTGCACCGCCAACAATTTTATCAGTCTTGCCAAATGGGGTTTCAATGGCATCAAACGCAACGGTTCCAACGATTACTAAACTCATGGATATAATTTTGATATAAAAAAAATGCCGGCGATTGGCCGGCTTGTTTTATTCTTGCTCCTGAAGCTGGGCTCGAACCAGCGACCCTCTGATTAACAGTCAGATGCTCTAACCAACTGAGCTATTCAGGAATTTGAATGGATAAGGTTGCCCTCATCTTCAAAGTGGTACAAAAATAGGTTTTTAATAATTAATTCCCAAACAAAAAATTGAAAAATTTATCAAAAAACTGCTTTTAATTTATAATCCACTCATATCCAATGAAAATTACTTTATCCAGCCAACCAATTAAATATATCGGTTTACTAAATTCTCTAAAAATTCCTGTCTTCCGCTTCTCATCTCGGGCTCGCCATGCTCAATAGCATAGGAACGTAAATCTTCTAAACTCAATTTACCCTGCTCAAAATCCGAACCCTTCCCACTGTCAAAACTTGAATATCGGTCTTTTCGGATCTTTTTATAATCCGACTTCTGTAATATCGCATCCGCAGTAACCAAAGCTCGCGCAAATGCATCCATACCGCCAATATGTGCATAGAATAAATCCGCTGGATCGGTAGAATTCCTGCGGATCTTTGCATCAAAATTCACTCCACCTCCTTGCAATCCGCCAGCTTCCAATATAATTAACATGGATTCAGTCAATTCATTTAAGTCATATGGAAATTGATCCGTATCCCATCCATTCTGATAATCTCCACGATTGGCATCAATCGACCCCAATAATCCCGCATCCGCAGCAACCTGCAATTCATGCTGGAAGGTATGGCCAGCCAATGTAGCATGATTAACCTCAATATTTAACTTGAAATCATCCATTAGATCATACTGCCTTAAAAAGCTAATCACCGTAGCTGAGTCATAATCATACTGATGTTTCGTTGGTTCACATGGCTTCGGCTCAATAAAAAATGTGCCTTTAAAACCTTGACTCCGCGCGTAATCCTTGGACATATGTAAAAACTTCGCCAAATGCTCCTGCTCACGCTTCATATTCGTGTTCAACAAGGTCATATATCCCTCTCTACCACCCCAAAAAACATAATTCTCACCTTTCAAGGCGATGGTCGCATCTAAGGCTGCTTTTACCTGTGCTCCTGCATGGGCCAAAACATGAAAATCCGGATTCGTAGACGCACCATTCATGTAACGATGATGACTGAAAAGATTTGCTGTACCCCATAATAACTTGATACCACTCTCCTTTTGCTTCCCTTTAGCATATTCTACAATAGCCTCTAAATTCGAATCATTCTCCTTGATGTCATTCCCATAGTCTATCAAATCAACATCATGAAAACAATAATATGGCATCTGTAATTTCGTCATAAACTCAAATGCTGCATCCATTTTATCCTTGGCGCGGTCCAAAGCCTTTGCCTTCTCATCCCATGGAAAAAAATGTGTTTGACCCCCAAATGGATCTGCACCATTCCCATTGAACGAATGCCAATAGGCACAAGCAAACTTAAAATGATCTTCCATTGTTTTCCCTCCAACCACTTTCTTCGCATCATACCAACGAAATGCCAATGGATTATCGGAATCTAATCCTTCATATTGAATCTGGCCGATGTTCTTAAAATACTCTTTTGATCCTGTTAATACTTTCATATACTTTAGTTGATTATAATTTCTGTAACAAACTTTTTTTCCAACCTGAATACAATTCCTCATATCGATCGGTATGCTTCGGCTCAATGGTCTTAATTCGCTTTAAGCCTGAAAATGCCTCTTGCTTATCTTTGAACAGCTGAGCCCCTATTCCTGCACCCAAGGCAGCCCCTACACTTCCATCATTCTCATATAACTCCACCGGAACGTTAGTCAGACCAGCAAAAGACTCCTGGAATACCTCACTCAAGAACATATTCGCATAGCCTGCCTTGATCACTGAAGGAAATATTTCATTCTCCCGGATAATATCTAACCCGTAACGAAAGGAGGAAGCAATCCCCTCCTGCACTGCTCTCCACAAATGGGCTTGATCATGTCGTACAAAATCTAAATTCTCAAGATGACCCTGAACGGTTTTATTGTTCAACATCCGCTCAGCACCATTCCCAAATGGTAATACCACAATCCCTTCAGAGCCGATCTCAATTTCTGCCGCCTTCTGATTGATCTGATCATACTCCAAACCCTTCGCTGTTAATTTCTTAATCCAGCTATTCTGAATGCCTGTACCATTGATACAAAGCAAAACTCCGATATTATTTTGTTCCTTCGTATGGTTGACGTGGGCAAAACTGTTTACCCTAGATTCTTTATCAAATATTAATTGATCGCTGACCGCATATATCACTCCTGAGGTACCTGCTGTTGCTGCAACCTCCCCTGCATCAATTACCCCTAATGACAAAGCATTATTGGGCTGATCCCCGGCTTTATAACTCACTATCGCCTGGTCAGACAAGCCTAACTCTAAAGCCACTTCCTTGTCCAAGGAACCATAATTCGAAAAAATAGGCTGTATATCCGGAACCAACGCCTTGTCAATCCCATAATAACCCAACAAGGTATCTGACAAGGTATCTTTCTCAAAATCCCATAAAATCCCTTCTGAAATAGAACTTGGATTAGAATTGATTTGCTTTGTCAAACACATACATAGATAATCTCCAGGAAGCATAAATTTTGAAATACGCTCATAAACTTCCGGCTCATGCTCTTTGACCCAAGCCAATTTCGAAGCCGTAAAATTCCCAGGTGAATTTAAATGTGACTTTAAGAAGCCTTTGCCACCCAATCCCTCAAATGCTGCATTCCCTATCTCAACCGCTCGGCTATCACACCATATAATCGAATTCCTTAAGGGCTGTTGATCTTTATCAACAATTACCAAACCATGCATCTGATAGGCAATTCCAATAGCCCCAATATCTTTAGGATTATATTGACCACTGGCATTCGCCTTCAAAATCGCTTTTTTGGTATTTTCCCACCATAGCAACGGATCCTGTTCCGCCCAACCTTTCTTTTGTGAAACAATCGCAGACTCCGTCTCAGGATATTGTGCAGATACAATCCGCTTCCCTGTTTGTGAATCTACCACAGAAACCTTGATAAATGATGTGCCTAAGTCAATCCCTAGTAATAGCATAGAATGTTTATATTGGATAAGTTGATTCCACAATATAATTAATTTTAATAGAAGACTATGAATGATTTATGAATTCATATCAATTCGTTTTTATACTTTTCTTCCTTTGAGTTCAATTTATTAACCCAACCAATTGATTTTCAGACTAAAACATTAACAATCAAAACGTTCTGAACACTATAACGTTTTCGTAAAAAAAGATATAACGTTTTAGCTATCAATTACTTTTAATGGTTATTATTGTAGTATAAACCTCAAAAAAATTAAATTTTCGCCCCTCTATCCTCACCTTCCTTCCCCAATCTAAATGGCTTGAAAGGTGGATATACTATAAAACTTAAACGATCACGATTTTATTATGAAAAGAAACAAGCTTATTTATTCCATCGGTTCCTTAGGTCTAGCCCTATTGTGCTCCACTCAAGTATTAGCTCAATCTCCTCCCAGCACAGACTTCAAACCCTTATTTGATGGCAAGACCCTGGCTGGATGGAAATCTGCCGGTGGTGCAGCCCCATATAGCGTAGAAGACGGTGCAATTGTCGGAAGAATGACCAAAGGCACTCCAAATTCTTTTTTGATCACTGAAAAGGAATATGGCGACTTTATCCTGGAACTGGATGTAAAGCTGGAAGGTGATAAGACTAATTCAGGAATCCAAACCCGAAGCCATATCGACCCGCAAGCAAATAATGGAAAAGGTCGCGTGTATGGAAGACAGATTGAAATCGACCCTTCGGCTCGTGCCTGGGCAGGTGGTGTCTATGACGAAGGAAGACGCGGATGGCTTTACCCCCTTGACCTCAACGAACCAGCCAAAGCCGTTTATAAAAAAAATGAATATAACCATATCCGAATCGAGGCCATTGGAAATGAATTGAGATCTTGGATCAATGGAGTTCCTGCTGCCTATGTCGTGGATACCCTGGATGCATCTGGATTTATTGGTTTACAGGTCCACAGCATCCCCGATGATCTCGATGGAAAAAAAGTCTATTTCAAAAATATTAAGATCAAAACCGAAAATCTAAAACCTAGTCCTTACCCAATCGACCAATACATCGTCAACCTGACGCCAAACAGCATCAGTCCAACGGAACAAAAATATGGCACCAAGCTTTTGTTCAATGGAAAAGACTCCGAAGGTTGGAGAAGTGTTAAAGGTGATAATTTCCCTGCTAATGGTTGGTCCATTAAAGATGGAATCATCAAAGTACAAAAATCTGATGGCGGCGAGTCTACCAATGGAGGTGATATCATCACTAAGGATAAGTATGGTGTTTTCGACCTTTCCTTCGAATTCAAATTAACTCCGGGTGCAAACAGTGGCGTTAAATACTTCGTCACCCTGGCCGAAAAAACTTCTGGTTCTGCGATCGGCTTGGAATATCAAATCCTGGATGATGAAAAACATCCAGATGCTAAACTTGGTCGGGAGGGGAATCGCACAATTGCCTCTCTTTATGATTTAATTACTTCTGATAAAAGTCGGGGTGCAACAAGACCAATTGGACAATGGAACCGTGGCCGAGTTGTCGTGGACAAAGACAATAAAGTAACTTACTTCCTCAACGGGGTAAAAGTCCTATCCTATGTCCGTGGCTCGAAAGAGTTCAAAGACCTTGTTGCAATCAGTAAGTATAAAGACTGGGATAAATTCGGTGAAGCCGCTGAAGGTCACATTTTATTACAAGATCATGGCGATGAGGTTTCCTTCCGATCCATTAAAATCAAAAACTAAAAAATCAATAGTGGGATTAGGGATGGAATAGAAATGAATAATTTCCTTCATCAATTACTCAAGCGCTAGAAACAAAAAAAGATCTGCAATAATTTGCAGATCTTTTTTGCTTTCAGCTCCTGAAGCTGGGCTCGAACCAGCGACCCTCTGATTAACAGTTATAGGGCCTATCCTTTATAAAGGAGTCAAAAATATGCCTTTCCGACTTACAGAAGCAATATATGAAGATTTTTTGGAACTGTAAAATTTTGGGCTGTTACATATTTGTAGCATTTTCTTGTTTTGTATCAATAAAGAAAAAGGGAGTTGCGACCTTTTTCCTACCACTGAACTACCAATCCCCATCGGGGTGTGGTTGTTCAATGGCAAGTGAGGTTTTTGTGGGCAGCACGAGGTACGAGGGTTGTACGTACAAAAACACAACTTGCAGATTGCGAAACAACAGAGAGGGGTTATACGGAAATATGCCTTAACGACACAAAAAACAGGCATTCTATTTTGAAGCATCTGAACACCCAGACATCTATATCTCCATACACCTAGATATCTACACATCTAGATATACGCATATTTATACACCTATATGCCTAGGCATCTATGCACCCAGATACCTCCCAAAAAATAGATAAAGGCAAGTGGGTAGATTTATTTCTATAATGCTGTGTTCAGCTATCAAAGAACGGTCTGGTTTAATCAAAATTACAACCATAAGATTAGCAACTAATCTTAAATTCAAGATAATAAAAAAATCGAAATAAAAAACTATTTAGCTAAATAATAAATCTAACCATCCTAAAGGGTATTTTCCGTGTTGCATTTATATATTTATATTAAGCACATAAATTATTTCTCCTTGCTTTTCTAATGACCTAGGTACCTGATTCGATCAGTAAATTACTGGATGCGCTCCTTAGTTTTTAGCTATTTTATAATAGCTAATATTTATACTGTGTTTGATTTTTTTACCCTACCTTTACTTATGATCTTATAAAGGTGGTTTCACAAATTATTATTGTATTTTTAGCATACGGAAACAATCACCCAAACGTTCTATTTCATTTAAATACTTTAAAAAGGCAGCAATTCACACCCGAAACCAAGATTGAATAAAAGAGAAGCAATCTCATCTTCCTTATAATTATCCCCTTCGATTATCAGCATATTATCAACATCTTCGAGGTCAAATTCGATATTGATTTTAGGATACATACATTCTAAATGATTGATAACAAGTCTCGATTCTTGATTATTAGTCACGTTGGTCTTAAATACTGATACCATAATATTATTTTAAAATATAAGTCTGTATATTAATCTATTTGTTGTCCTCTATTAACGAAAAAATTAATTTTTATCGCCATTAATTACTTCGTAATACTCCTCTTTCAAATCTTCGATTTTGTCTTTTAGCTCTTTTCTTAATTTGCCGGGAAGTGTTTTCAGTTTTTTCAATTGGAAAGCCAATACAATAGCAGATATTCCAGCAAAAATAAACGATAAAGCTGTTAATACGACCAATGACATTCCTGTAAAAATCGGATTAGCGATTAGTAGAAACGAGAATATTATCCCCAATACGCTCAAAATTGCCAGATTACCCCATTTGATGACACCGTAATTTTTCAGTTCAAAGGCAAATCCTAATCCTTGGAAAGAACGGAACAGCAAACTAAATCCTACGAAAAACGGCAGTGTAGTTGCAGCAACTTCGGGTTTTGCAACTAAAACAAGACCAATCAGTAAACCAAAAATTCCACTCGTCAGGTACCAGCCCCAACCTTCGAGTTCGTCTTTGTTCTGAACAGAAAACACGATTTCTAAAATCCCAGAAAACAAGAAAGTCAAACTGAAAAATATAGTCAGTGTTAAATAAGTCGCTGCTGGAACTGTGAATAAATAGCCTCCAAGGAGAATGAATAACGCACCAATGATTGCCGGAATATACCAGTGTTTTACGGTGTTGCGAATGGTTTTGAGAAATGTTGCCATAATAATCTATTTTGAATTAAAAATTTTGTTAAAAATAACTATAAAATTTGGTACTAAATCGAAATCAGTTACTGTTATAAATCAGTAAAGCGGTGTTTGAATATTGTAGCAAACGCTTGCTGTAATTGGCTCTGAACAGCCGTTGCATAAAACTCTTGTGCCGATGAATCACACACAACACATCAGTTGGGTTGCTGTTCATAAAATCGTTTAATCCGTCGATTACATCGGGATTTATGACGATTTCCAACGAAAATTCAGGGTTACTGATATTCGATTTCCATTGTTCTATCTTCGTCTCGACTTTCTCTATTTCCTGTTCACTTCCTGCCACATACACACATTTTAGCTGATTTCCTCCAAAAGTCTGCAAACTTTCGTTCAAACGATTTACGATTTTATATTCGTCGTCGTTCAGCATTACAGCGAGGGTAAAATTCCGTACTTCGGAAAAAGCTATATCCGCTGGAATGGCAAGCAAAGGGATTTCCAAATGATTCATCAATTTTTCGGTATTAGAACCAAACAGTTTTTTATCGACCGTATTCGCTCCGGAAGTCCCCATCACGACGACATCAATACCCAATTCATCAATATAATCATCTACAACCTCTTGAAAATAGCCTTTCTCAAAATGAAATTCTACAGGAATTCCCAGTTTGTTATTGTCCTCTGCAATCTTTTCCAATTTCTCAGCCTCGACTTTGAAATCAGACCGTTCGTCGGATTCCAGTTGTTCGTTATAGAAGGCAGCAAAAGGATGTATGCGACTCTGTTCCTCTTCATCTTTCGTCTCTATAATGTGTGTAACGTGAAGAATGTGAACTTCTGCCTTTATTTTCTCCGCAGCGGACAATGCATAGATAAAAGCATTTTCGGCTACTTTAGAAAAATCCGTTAAAAACAATATTTTTTTCATTTTATTAGTTTTCAAAATTTCTAAAACCTATATCCTTTAATGGAGTCTCCTCTAATCTTTTTACGTAATAACACCACTCGTTTGTAATGGAAACTACCGTAAGAATGTGTTGCTATGAAAATCAATATCGGCACAACCAACCAAGTCAATGTTCCCAATACGATTTTTCCTGAAGCCATTAACGCGTTCAGACTAATGTTTTGGTAAATTGCCATACCGTTCGGAATAGCTCCTGCATCGAGATACATCGAAATATCGTTCAAGCTTTGCCATTGTGATTGATAACTTGCCCACCCGATAATGGCACCACCAAGAGCTGTAGCCAGAAAAGACCTAACGACAATCAATACAGCAATCATTCCCATCATCTCATTCATTCCCAGGTTGAGCGAGGCATAAAACCATATCCCAATAAACAGAATACCCATTCCCAGACCTTTTAATATGGACGCATATTCAAGGTAACGTATGTCCATTTGAGGTTGAATAATCAGATAAAGACAAAGCGTATGCAGTGCAAAAAATACAAATCCTAAAGCAATGTAATACTTGAGATACCATTTATTTTTGAAGCCGTAAAACGCCAGTATTCCTGCGATGACGATACCAGGTATCATCCAAAGATTGGTGTGTGCATTAACTAGATTGTTGTATCCCAAGACACCAATCGCATACTGTGTATAAACCGAGGAACTTGCCAGATATAAGCCCAAAAACAGCAACAATATTAACGAATGACTGACATTTCTCTTTTTGAAAACCGAAAAATCAAGCATCTTCCGCTTGAGGGAATTTTGTCTGTATATTAAGGCAATAAATAGTCCCACGCCAATCATCAGCGAACCAACAATATTGGGTGAATGAAACCAGTTTTGCTGTTTCATAAACACAAAGAAATAATTCAGCGACATCATCGAAGCTGCGAATACAACCAGTGAAAACCAGTCAATTTGATACAGTGGCATCTTAAAACCAAAACGTTGATTGTGCTGAAAAATAAGTGATAGTGCTGCAATCACCAACATTATTGCGGACATAAACAAATACGGTGTCTGCCAACTGCCGTCGAATACCATCTGAGCAAAATAATACGCCGAAAGTTGTGCAAACCCAATAGACAACGGATAGAATATCGCATAGAATTTCCCTCGGTCACCTGTTGGAGAAAGAATGAACATCACTGGCAAAACCATTTCAATCAACGGAAACATCTTGAAAAAGCCTATAAGTAAGCTACATACTATCAACACAACAGGGCTGTCCGTTGTTCCGCACATATAGGATAATATGGCGAGGATAATTGCTGAACCGGCAATGATTTCTTTGGTACGGAAACGCATCTTGATGCGCATCAGTATCATAATGGCACAGCCCATCCCGATGGCTCCAGCGTTATTAGCCATCGAGATATATTCTGTATAAGTTGCTAAAGCTCCCGAAATATCCGTGATGTTGCTCGTATATACGCCCGAAACGGTCATCACTGGGAATAATATTCCCAAAATCAATAACAACATCACAGGTTTAGGAACCCAACTTGCAAAAGGTGCTTTATTGTACATAAATTTTGTTTTTCCTCACCCCAACCCTCTCCAAAGGAGAGGGAGGAGTGATGAGTTAACTATTTCAATGTTACTTCCACGTTCATACCGGTGCGAAGTTGCTTGATTTCTTCGGGTTTATTGTTTTCAGTAAATTCGATACGAACAGGAATACGTTGCTGTACTTTCACGAAATTACCCGTTGAATTATCTACCGGAACAGCTGCATATCTTGCTCCAGTAGCTCCCGAAACTGCGGTAATTTTTCCTTCAAAGGCTTTTCCGCCCAAGGCATCTACTTTGATAGTAGCCAAACCGCCGATTTCTACATTACCCATTTGTTTTTCACGGTAATTTGCCGTAATCCAAATGTTTTCTGTATCTACAATCGTAGCGACCTGTTGACTTGGATTCAACAATTGTCCGACATTAACAGTTCTCCTACCCATTATTCCGTCGTGTGGAGCGGTAATCACGGTGTACGAAAGATTTAGCTTTGCCATTTCCAACGCATTTTCGGCACGTTTGATTTCGGCATCGTTCATACTTAATCTTGCCTGCACTTCGTTTACCGACAATTCGCTCGTCGTTTTGGAGTTAATCACAGATTGATATTGTGAAATCTGAGCTTCCAGTTGTGCTTTTTGTGCCTCGAAATCCGATTTTATCTGGTCGAATTGTTGGCGAGTTACAGCTTCGTCTTCCAATAAGTTTTGGTAACGGTTGAAGTTTTGCTCGGCATTCCACAACCGTGCTTTGGTCGCTTCGATATTTGCTTTAGCTGCTTCCACATTTGCACCGACCGTATTGACATTGTTGGCTGCTGTCTTGACCGAAGTTGACGTCGCATTTTTAGATGCTACAGCCGCCATATAAGCTGCCTCTGCTTGTCCTAATTGTGTGATGATTTCACGGTCATCCAAAATCATTAAGGTATCGCCTTTTTTCACGTATTGATGTTCTACAAAATGAATTTCTTTGATATACGCTGAAACCCGTGTGTTAATCGGGTTGATGAACGACTCTACCTGTGCAGCATTGGTATATTTATCATTCCCAACATTGAAATAAGTTTTTACTACAAAATAAAGCCCACCCAAAACCAAAATAAGTATAAAAATATTGAGGATTTTGGTCTTTTTCTGCTTAGACTTTTGCTTGTTTTCCTTTCTCGTTTCCGCAGATTGTTGAACATCTTGCGGTGTGTTTTCTTGGTTGTTATTTGTATTTTCTGACATTTTAGTATTTATTTAAATCCCCAAATGGGAAATATTATCCTTGTTATTTTATCTTAATTCCTTACTCTTTGTTTCTTTTTACAAATTCCCGCTTTCTTTCAACAATTTGTAGTATGCATATACAATACTGATTTCCGAATTGGCAAACTGCAATTCCGCATCTAATTTCTGATTACTTGCATCAATCAAATCCAGCAAAATCGCTAACTGATTGTTGTATTTACTGTTCATAATCCTGTAATTTTCATCTGCCAAATTTTTGTTTGTACCCAATGTGTTGTTTTGCGTCAATGCCTCGTTGTATTTGACATAAGCGGCATTCACAGCAACATCAATCATTTGTTCAGTTTCAATTGCCTGAGCAACAGCTTTGTCTTTTTCAAAACGTGCCTGCTTCATTTTCTTCGGTGCTTTGTATAGGGCATCGATGTTGAAATTCAGCGAAAGTCCGGCACTCCAACCGTGGTTGTACATATCTAACACAGGCGAAGATGTCGTAATCGGGCGAGCCAATTGATTCCCTGCAAATGCCGAAAGTGAAGGCATCATATCTGCACGTGCAATTTTTTCGGAAGTTTCGTAAATATCCACCGCCTTTTTGGTCATCAATACCGTTGGATGATTCTGAGCAAACGTTCTGTAATCGTCCATCAACAATGCTTTTGGAACGTCGTTCAGCAAGGTTTCGTCAGGCACAATTTGTGTACTTTCTGGCAATCCCAACGCCGTGGTAAGCTGTTTATTGAGTATTTGACGGTTATTTTCTACTACTTGCAATGCCAAGTTGAGGTTAGACAATTGCAATTCGCCACGGATAACATCATTCCGAGTGACCATTCCTTCGTTAAAAAACTTATTGATGTTGTCGATACGTTGCTCTGCCAACTGGATATTCTGTTGATAGACATCTTTTTGATTGAGCAACTTGTACAAATCCAAGTAATAACCCAAGACCAAAAGTTTGATATTCTGCTCGTTCGATTGATAATTGAGCTCCATCAATTCCTCTTGCAAAGTTTGCGCTTTGATACCATTTTTGACCAAACCACCTTTCCAAATCAATTGGCTTGCCTCCACGGAAAACGTATTCCCGAAGTGCGGCATATCTACTCGTGTAGAGTTGGAAAAATCTTTGTCGATGATATGTGCATCGCCCAAATAATATGCTTGCAATCCGGCACTGAATGAAGGAAGTTGTGCGTTTTTAGCAACTTCAACACCTTGCCTTGCAATATCAATATCTGCTTTTGACACTGCCAGATTTGGGTGGTTTTCTTTAGCAAGCTCAAACAATTCATCCACAGAAATCTTGCGTTCCTGTCCGTACATTGTGCTTATCGACAATATACCTGCTATCAGCATCGGACCTAATTTTCTAATCTTCATTAATTTTATATTAAACTGTTTCAATTCAAACTATTTATTCAAAAAAATAGACTTAGTCATTAATTCTATTACGCATCTTATTGAGTATATCAACTGTATTACTCATTTCTTCAGCAGAAATATCCACTTGAAAAGATTGATATACTTCATCGAGAATCGGAATTAATTTTTCTTGATAGCTTCTACCTTGTTCGGTCAATACAATCAAATTATTACGTCTATCGGTCGGGTCAGGTTTTCTTTCAACCAAACCACGATTTGTCAAATTATCAATCAACGAAGTAAGACTTGCCTTATTTCGGTTTGTCTTATCAACGATTTCCTGTTGATTGACATTGTCTTTATTCCACAGAACATACAGTACCTCAAGCATTTCCATAGTAACATCGAGTTTGTATTCCTTCACTTTCTGTGAAAAATGTAAATACAAAGCTTTCCGGATATCCCGCATAACTTCCATCAATTCTGCTATTTTAGCTATTTCTGTAGCTTCTTTAATTTTCATTGTGCAAATGTAAAACAAATAATTTGAATTCAAACTATTTTCTAAAAAAAAGTTTTATATCGAACTGTTTTCTATCAGTCGTAGTAATT
Organism: Sphingobacterium cellulitidis; assembly: GCF_043187465.1. Classification (GTDB taxonomy): domain Bacteria; phylum Bacteroidota; class Bacteroidia; order Sphingobacteriales; family Sphingobacteriaceae; genus Sphingobacterium; species Sphingobacterium cellulitidis. The sequence continues at coordinate 3,342,256 of NZ_CP171136.1, forward strand.
GTAAACTTGATTTAGTGAACAGAAGACAAAGATTAGAAAACGATTATTTGGGATAAACTCTATCTGCAAAATAATCCTATTTTAACACATTTATCATTGACCTCTAGTATTTTTAGTTCCTTAATCGTAACGTTTTACACAATTTTTACAACAAAAAAAGGATTCCCATCAGCTTTGCTTCAGCTTTTCTTAGCCGTGCAATGACTTTCCCTTGCACATCATCCACAATCTTCCAATCCTTGGCGATATAAATATCAGTTGTACGGTTGCCCTCATCAACGTGGTTCAGTGCAAGGGCTACATCATCTTTGGACATACGGCAATCATTCCTTGCGGTATTGGCAAAGGTGTGCCTTGCCCAATAGAATGTTACGCCCGCCAGCCCCGTCATACGGCATACCTGCTCCATTCCTTTGCTCAAAGCTTTGTTCAGGCATCCGATAGTGGAATAACGTGCTGCCAGCTTGCCGATATACTTTTCCAATAAGGGTTTCGCTTCATCCGTGATTTTGATACTGATAAAGGCATTGTCCTTTCTCCGTTCCGTAGTTTTTGAACGGTTGTATTCAAGCCGTCCGTTTCTGATGTTCTGTTGGCCTATCTGATAAAAATCTACAGCATTTGTACCACAGAGATAAAACGAAAGCATATACAGTTCTTTGGCAAGTTCTGCACGGCTACCGGATTTTGTAACACAATTCTTGATAGCCACAACTTCTGCAAGGGTGTTGTGCTTCTCTTTCGTCCGTGGCGGTGGCGAACCGACCTTGTATTTTTTGAACGGATAATGCTTGATGCGGAATATACCAATATCCTCTTCGTTGTAACGGTTTCTTGCACCGTTGAACAAGGTGCGGAGGTCTCGCATATAGTTATGTACCGCCGAACTGCTCACACCTTTTACCGTTGTCGTGACAGGATTGCCAAATTGATTTATTCGGGTCATGGTACGTTCGGATTTCAAGTAGCGTTCATACGACAGGAGCATCGTGTAATGAATTTGATTTATAGAAAAGGAGTCCGTCTTGAAGTAGTCCACGAGACTGTTACGCACAACATTGAAATTTTCTGCGCTCTTGATTCTTCCAACCTCTTTTAGTCCCTTGATATGCTCGTCACAGAATTTAACGAAATCAACATCTTCGTCCATATCCCTTAGAAAATCCCGCAGGGTTTCCGCAGAGAAATGGTCGAGCTTTGTCTCCAGATCGCTGATCGTTTTTCGGCAGTCCCGCAACTGTCGCTCGACGACATCCGCAACAAACGGATCTTTGATCTTGAAATCTTTGGTCAGTTGCTTTCTGACCACGTAATGGGTCGTGTCAATGTACTTTCTTTTACCTTTGTGATAGACACAGATTTTCACATTGTAAGTGCCATCAGCTTTCTTGTGATGTTCATAAATTTTTGCGCTTACGGTTGCCATAATTTTTTCCTTAAGCACGCCAGAATTTCTGTTACATATTTGTAACAAAATGACGTGAAGTTCAACAAAAAACTATGTAAATCACACCGAACCGGAGAACCCGATCGGCCAAGCGAAGGATCAAGCTGAATTCTTGGGGGGAGTGTTAGAAATTTCTTAGTTTAGCGTCTTTAATACAGATATCCCTTGCAAGAAGCCGAACGTAAATTACTATCCTTATTGATGCCCGAAGGGCTTTTGGAATACTTCCAGATCTTAGAAGTCGATCAGGTCGACAATCAACTCCATATTTATTTAGATGAACTTAATATTGCTCCGACAGGTTATGAGAACAGCAAGTTGGAGTCAAAGGGTTTTATGCCTTCCACCGAGATTTCAGACTTTCCCATTCGAGGCCAGAAAGTTACGCTACATATCCGTCGCCGTCGCTGGACGGTACTGGATACCGGAGATATCATCACAAGAGATTGGAACCTAGTGCGTGAGGGCGCTCGAATGACTACGGAATTCGGGCTTTTTTTAAAGAAGATATTTGGATAGCTATCCTGTAAGCGCCCAATTGGTAGGTCTGTTCTTCCAGATGGACGGCAAGCAACTACAGGATCAATACAAGAATCACCTCAGTGATTTCCATGATTGGGACCAAAAGCCGCATGCAGAGAGCTGGACATTGTTCCCTGAAAACATCTCGGAACACCTGAGCATCGATGAGACCAGCTTTAGCAACGGTGAATTATATACCATTGTTAGCAGTAAATCGGCAAAAGGGCGTAAAGGAACGATCCTAGCAACTATTAAAGGCACAAAGGCTGAGGATATCATAGCTGTTCTTGAGCGAATACCCTTGCGATCAAGGAATAAGGTAAAGGAGGTGACCATGGATATGGCTCCCAACATGGCCAAGGCTATCCGTAGATGTTTCAGGAACGCTAGACGTGTGGTCGATCGGTTCCATGTCCAAAAGTTAGCCTATGATGCCGTACAGGAACTCCGTATCAAATATCGTTGGGAGGTGTTGGATGCAGAAAGCAAGAAGATAATGGAGTCGCGAAAGCGAGGAATCCCATATGAACCGGAATTATTGCCTAATGGTGATACGCTCAAACAGCTGTTGGCTAGATCCAGATACCTTTTGTTCAAGCATCCCAGCCGATGGTCAGAAAGCCAAAAAAACCGGGCTGAATTGCTGTTCATGCGGTTTCCTAAGCTAAAACAGGCTTATGATCTTGGAATTGCCTTAGGAGACATCTTCAACAAATGCCGGGACAAAAAGGTCGCATTTACCAAACTAGGCCTGTGGCATAATCAGGTTGAGAATGCGGGCATTGCTTCCTTTGAGAGCGTAGCAAGATCAATTGCAGCTCATCATCAATACATTCTCCATTACTTCGACAACAGAAGTACTAATGCATCGGCAGAATCATTCAATGCAAAACTCAAAGCTTTCAGGAGCGTCTTCCGTGGCGTTAGGGACACAACATTCTTCCTGTACAGAGTGATGAAATTGTATGCTTAAAAATCTTAACCCCCCAAACTTTCGGTATGATCCCAAGCGAAGATGTCTCTAATCCTCGTTTAAAAAGCAAAAAAGCTGTTTTTCTTATCGAAAAACAGCTTTTTTTGTTTGCTCCTGAAGCTGGGCTCGAACCAGCGACCCTCTGATTAACAGTCAGATGCTCTAACCAACTGAGCTATTCAGGAGTTTAAACCGTCCCTTTCGTTTTCGGTGATGCAATTATCGGAAGTTTAACCGAGAAGTGCAAATATTTTTTCGCGTTTTATCGCAAGTAATTCAAAACCAATTAGAATTATTTAAATAGTACATCCCGCAAGATATAAGTTGCGAAACTAAAGTAAATCACTAAGCCCGTTACATCGACAATCGTCGATACAAATGGCGCGGATGAACTCGCTGGGTCTGCACCAAACCTTCGCAAAATAAATGGCAACATCGAACCTACCAAGGATCCCCACAACACGACACCTACCAACGAACTCCCAATGGCTGCCCCATACAAATACCAAGTATCTCCATAAGTCGATTTGAACACCTCCTCAACAGCAATCCTAAAAAATCCTAATACTCCCAAGATAATTCCCAAAAGCAATCCGGATAAAATCTCTCGCTTCATAACCAACCACCAGTCCCGAAGAGTCACTTCCCCCATTGCCATCGCCTGAATAATCAAAGTCGATGCTTGAGAACCCGAGTTCCCCCCGCTAGACATGATTACAGGCATCAACAAGACAAGAATAGTGGTGAACTTAGCCTCGTAGTGCTGAAGGACATTAAAAGTCAACAGCTGGCCTAAAAATAGCACAATAAGCCATCCCGCCCTTTTCTTCACGAGATGCCAAATCGAAACATCCAAGTACGGCTCATCCAAAGCCTCCGTACCCCCGATACGTTGCATATCCTCGGTGTACTCTTCATTCGCCACCCATAAGATATCATCGATCGTTACAATACCCAACATGATGTCTTGCTCATCAACAACTGGAAGTGCTACCCGATTGTTCATCCGGAAAATAGTCACCGCCTCTTCTTGTGGGTCGTCCGCATGCAATGAGATTAATCGATTATCAATTAAGTCTGCAACTACCTTCTCGGGTTCCGCCAATAAGATATCCTTGATCCGAACGTCATCTATTAATTTCCCTTCCGCATCGATCACATATAAAACATCAATGGTTTCAGATGCTGACCCATATCGACGGATGTGATCCAAAACTCTCGGCATGGTCCAATGTTCCTTCACCGTGATGTAGTCCGGAGTCATCAAACGACCTACCGAATCTTCAGGGTATCCCAATAAGGATAAAGCTTCCTTTCGCTCCTCCGGCGTAAGGAGAATAATCAACCGCTTTACAACATCTCCCTTCAACTCTGAAAAGAAGGATGTACGGTCATCCGGAGGCATCTCATTGAGAAGCTCTCGAATCTTACTAGCCGGTAATTTTTTAAGGATTCTTTCTTGGGTGGGGAAGTCTAAAATACGGAATACATTTACCGCTCTTTTAAGACTTAATGTTTCTAAAAACAAGGGACCGTATTCGGGAAGTTCGTCGATCAATTCTTCAACATCCGAAATATTTAGTTCGTTCAAATAATCCGCAAGCTCGGTCTGATCTCCACGTTCAATCAATTCCTCAACATGTGCTACAAGCATTGCTAATTCTTCCATACGCCTCCTTTATTTTATTATCCTACATTGGTCCAAAAATCGTTTGTGCAAAAGTCGTTTTTTTTACCATAATAATATAATTAATTTTTAATCAATAAATATCACCTCCCACAACTACTCTAAATCCCCAACATACAAACCCAAAATCAAGCCAATTTGTCAGGCTTAGGAAAATCCAAAAACTTGAGAATTCTCAACCATTTATTCATTCCCAAAATCAAACCGAAAAATCGTAAGTATAAAAAGCCTTAAATTCAGCCATCAAAATTCTTTCGTACCAAACCCCTAAAATTATCCTTCTTCAATAATTCGATTTTCAAACTCAATTTTTCCAAGCCAATCAATAAAAATCCAAAACCTCTCAAAAACAAATTTGAAAGCCTACACTATTGAATATATTAACAAATTAACCTACATTTACAAAGCTGATCAAGGAATCAATAATTAATCACATAACTGAGATTAATACATAAAAAACATGCAAAATAAGAGCCAAAACAGCAAAACAAATAAAAGTTTTATATTTCTTATTTTCAATCATTTACATTTATTACCAAAATATTTAATTCAATTAAAATCAATAATTCTTACTAATATATTTAGCAAATGAGGTTTTTAGGCTTAATTTTACGATATAGACAATTAATTATCAGTACTTTATACATATTTATATTAATCATAAATACACAAACAAGTTTTTCTCAAATTATTGACAACGAACAAGCCTCTTCTAGGGTAAAATGGAAGCAGATAAATACTAAAAATTTCCAACTTATATTCCCTCAGGAATTCCAAAACTCAGCCTCCCTCCTCGCCCAACAGATCGACAGCATGATTGTATTTGCGAGCCAGGATTTAAACAGACATCCCAAGAAAATTTCAATAATTCTTCACGAAAATCATATTGAACAAAATGGATTCGCTCAACTCGCACCCCGAAAAGTGGAAGCTTTTTCTACTCCAGGACCGGCTAGTGACAATACCGAATGGCTCCCCAATCTAATCCAACATGAGCTCCGCCATGTAGCCCAATTTGACAAATTGACAGGCAAAATTCAAGGGCCATTTTTCCAACAACTTGCCCTTGCTTTATATGGTTTACACCTACCAGCTTGGTACTTCGAAGGCGATGCAGTCTCCATCGAAACACAATATTCCGCCGGTGGGCGAGGTAGAAATACGGCTTGGTTCATGCCACTTCGAACCAACCTGCTCTCCGGAAAAGACTACTCTTTTAGTAAGAATATCTTAGGCTCTTTCAAAGATATCACCCCCTCCTATTACCTGACCGGATACAGCATGAACAGCTACCTAACTAACCAGTTTGGCTACTCCATTAAGGAGAAAATTATGGAGGATATGAGAGCTAATTTATGGCGACCTTTTAACTTTAATATAGCCCTAAAAAAGTATACAAAACTGAGTAGTAAAAAACTCTATGAAGCTACAATCGCGAGCCTGAAAAATGATTGGGATTCTTCAAAAAACCTCTCAAATTCTGACTTCATTTTTGAAGATAATAATCGATATCCTACCCATTATTATCTACCCCAATCCAATAATTCAAAGGCTATTTTTAGCCTGGTTCAATCCCCTCAATCTATTCCTGAAATCCGAAAAAAAACCGCAAATTCGGAAGAAGGAATCATAAAAATCGGTTATCAACTCAGCCCATATTTTCATGTAAATGATGATTTTTTGGTCTGGGATGAACTCAGAAAAGACGCTCGCTTTGGAAAGCAAACCTATAATATAGTCCGAATTTTAGACCTAAAAACAGGCAAAACTGAGGATCTCTCGAAAAATTCCCGATTTTACAGCCCTATATTAAGCGATAATTCTGAAAAGGTATATGTTATCCAAGTGGATCAAAACAATGTCTCTAGCCTCTTATATATCGACCGTTTGTCGAAAGAAACCCGAAAAATCATCGATTTTCCCCAAGGAATCCTCCTACAACAGCATAGTTTAAACAAGGATGAAACCAAAATTGCCGCCATCGCCATCTCCCCAAATGGAACCAATATTGTCGAAATCGACCTTGAATCTGAACAGTTCAAAGCTCTTTTTCCTTGGGCAAATCAAGAATATCAACGCCCAATCTACTGGGGAAATGACCTCATTTTTAAAGCACAGTTTCAAAATATTGACAACTTATACCGCTATTCTTCTTCCGAAAACAAGTTCTATCAGCTATCGAATTCAAGCTTCGGAGCTTTCAACCCTAGCTTAGGAAATGATCAAAATCTACTGTTCAACGAGTATAAATACAACGGTTATAAAGCTGCTCAACTGGATTCTTCACAACTGTATGGACAACAAATTGATCCTAAATTCGAGGTCAATCCTATTCTTGACCATCGCATTAATAGCCCATATCAAGCAAATTCAAACAGGAGAAATCAAGAGTTTGAAACTAGCGACTACAACCCTTTAAGTCATTTTTTCAACTTCCATAGTCTTAGTCTAAGTGGTAATAATTTTGAAAATTTTGATAATTACCGCCCTGGAATATTCTGGATTGCCAATGATTTATTGAATACTTCCCAACTAAAAGTGGGCTATGAATACGACTTGGATATGGAAAAAAGCATCTATTCCGCCGAGGTTTTATACCAAAAATACTACCCAAAATTCAATTTATCATACCAGAATAGAGGCCAAATCGGCTATGCTAAAAAGCAAAATACCGAAAATGAATTCACAAAATTCGACTTCCGAGAACACGTTTACAGCCTGGATATGCAGATCCCACTCAGCATTTATCGTGGAAAAACTTCTTACAGCTATGGCTTAAACATCGGTACTTCTTATCAAAAAAGGTACAATTTGAGCATCTCTACCCTCAATGGTTTCCACGATGAAATCGCATTTCCACTAAATTATCAAGTCTATTTCAATCGAAATCAAAGGAGAAGTCAAATGGATTTAATCCCTCGATGGGGGCAAAATTTCAATATTATATATCGACATGTGCCATTTGAAAAGGCTCTGGAGGGTACCCTATTCGCCGTTAGAACAAACTTCTATTTCCCCGGATTCTTCAAAAACCATGGCTTTCAGGCTAGATTATCTTACCAAAAAGCCGACGGAAGATATAATGTATCCTATGATATTCCAATGGTTAGTGGATATGCACATTTCAACTCTCCAAAGGTCGAAAACACCTTACTGATGAATTATCGTTTCCCTATCGCTTATCCAGATTGGGCTATCGGACAGCTAGTATATATCAAGCGGTTCCATGGGTATTTCTTCGCTGATTATCAAAATATCCAAAGCAGCAAGGCCGAACCGACATCCTTCGGAATCGGTCTTTCCGCCGATTTTAACCTGTTTAAATATGTCCTTCCAGACTTTGGAGTCGGTGCAAAACTGACCTATATCAACCAGTTTAGTCCAAAAGAAAAATTGGTACCAAGCTTTAGCTTCAGCTATTCTTATTAATAAATAATACACAAAAAAAAGGGGCTGTCTAAAAAGGTCTCTAAAAAAAAATAACCCCGTCATTAAAAAATGGCGGGGTTTTCTGTTTTTTGTCCTTAAGATTTAGTATCTTAAGGTGCACCCAAAAAACAATATGGCAAACATACAATTCAAAGCTCTTCCATCCAATAGTCCGAGTCTATTTCCTGAAAATATTTTTGATCGTATTCCATTGAACCATCCTGTTCGGTTGGTGAATCAGGTTGTTGATCAGTTGGATCTGGATCATATTATCCGACTTTATAAAGGGGGAGGCACTACTAGTTTCCATCCCCGGATGCTCATCAAAGTGTTGTTCTACGCCTATTTAAGCAATATCTATTCTTGCCGAAAGATTGAACGCGCCTTACAAGAGAACATCTATTTCATGTGGCTTTCTGGCAACAGTACCCCTGATTATCGTACGATCAACTATTTCAGGGGGAAGCGTCTTAAGGGGCAAATACAGGAGTTGTTTGCAAGTATCGTCCGGATGTTACATGAAATGGAGTACGTCAGCCTGAAAGTTCAGTATGTTGATGGTACCAAGATCGAATCTGCAGCTGGTCGTTATACGTTTGTATGGAAGAAATCGGTTGAGAAAAACAAGGTAAAGTTAGAAGCGAACATCGCTTCGGTTCTTGCCGATATTGATGCGCAGATTACCCAAGACCAATCTACATTAGGCAATCAAGAAGTTAGCAAGGCTATCGACAGCACGCAGCTGAAGGAAAAGATCAAAGCGATCAATGCAAAGCTCAAAGTGGCCAATAAGTCTACCGATAAGCAGCTTAAGAAACTCGAAGATGACTACTTGCCACGATTGCAGAAATATGAAGAACAGCTGAAAATACTAGGGGATCGCAATAGTTATAGTAAGACCGATACCGATGCTGTGTTTATGCGCATGAAAGAGGATCACATGAAGAACGGTCAACTCAAACCCGCCTACAATACACAGATCAGTACCGAGGAACAGTTCATCACCCATTACAGTATCCATCAGACTACCGCAGACACGACAACCCTACCGGAACATTTGGAAGGCTTTGAGTCCCGTTACGGAAAACAAAGTGAGTCAATCGTCGCAGATGCCGGATATGGCAGTGAGCAGAACTATGAGTTGTTGGAAGGACAGGATATAACCGCTTTTATCAAGTACAATTACTTCCATATGGAGCAGAAGCGAAAGCATAAGCAGGATCCTTTTTCGGTACAGAACCTATATTACAATGATCAGGAGGATTTTTATGTGTGTCCGGCAGGACAGAAACTAAGCTTTGTCGGACAAACAACCAGGGTCAGTACCAACGGATATGCCGCCCAGGTGAGCTGCTATCAAGCTCAGCGATGTGAGGGCTGTCCGATGCGTGATGGGTGTCATAAAGCACAGGGCAATCGTCTGATTGAAGTCAATCACCGCCTTGCTTGGCTCAAGGCTAAAGCTAGAGAAAGACTACTATCGACACAAGGGCTATACCATCGAAGCAAAAGACCCGTGGAAGTCGAAGCGGTATTTGGACAGATGAAAAGCAACAACAAGTTTACCCGCTTTAGTATGAAAGGACTCGAGAAAGTTACTGTGGAGTTCGGATTGATGGCTATTGCCCATAACCTAAGAAAATGGGCAAAAAAGTGGGAAAGCAAAACTTTAATTGGTAAACCTGGTGGCAACAACTCCCTATTTGCGATAAATCAAGCTATCAGCGTGATGAAAAGTACAGAAAATCGACTTGCAGCTTAATATTGTTTAAAATATAATTGAGATCAAGAAAGGTATTAAAACAAAAGAAGGTGCCTTTTTAGACACCTTCTTCTATATTTATCACCTTAAATATTAATCTAAAATTGCTTTTACACCAGGTAAGGTCTTGCCTTCCATGTATTCTAATAAAGCCCCGCCACCTGTACTAACATAGCTTACATGCTCTGTCATTCCAAATTTTGATACCGCAGCAGCTGAGTCACCACCCCCAATTAAGGAAAATGCTCCTCGTTCTGTTGCTGCAACTACCGCATTCGCAACTGCACGCGTACCTTTTGCAAAAGTATCCATCTCAAATACGCCCATTGGACCATTCCATAACAAAGTATTGGATGCCATAATCACATCTTTAAAATGTTCTGAAGATTCCGGACCAATATCTAATCCCTGCATTTCTGCTGGAATTTCATCATTTGGACCATCATAAACATTCGCATCATTGGCAAAACGATCCGCAATTTGTGCATCCGTTGGCAATACCAAATTCACGCCTTTTTCATCCGCTTTCTTAACTAATGCATTCGCCAAGTCAAGCTTATCCAATTCGACTAATGATTTACCAATTTCACCACCACGAGCTTTCACAAAGGTATAAGCCATACCACCTCCAATAATCAAATTATCAACCTTGTCCAATAATGCTTCAATTAATTCAAGCTTATCAGATACTTTCGCTCCACCCATAATCGCTGTAAATGGACGCTCAGGCTTATTCATAACCTTCTCCGCATTCTCAATTTCCTTAGCCATTAAATAGCCAAAGAACTTATTGTTAGGGAAAAATTCAGCAATAATTGCTGTCGAAGCATGTGCTCTATGCGCTGTTCCAAAGGCATCATTCACATAAACATCTCCTAAATCCGCTAGTTTCTTCGCAAAATCACGATCTCCTTTCTCTTCCTCTTTATGGAATCTCAAGTTCTCCAATAATAAAACTTGACCCGGTTGTAACGCCTTAGCCTTTTCAATCGCCTCTTCCCCAATACAATCATTCGCAAATTGAACATCAACCCCTAATACCTCTGAAAGATAATTTACAATATGCTTTAGTGAATATTTATCCGTTGGACCTTCTTTCGGTCTTCCCAAATGGGACATCAAAATAACTGACCCCCCGTCCTTTAAAATCTTCTTAATCGTTGGTAATGCGCCTTGAATACGGTTATCATCAGTAATGTTGAAATTCTCGTCTAATGGAACGTTGAAATCAACTCTGATTAAAGCTTTCTTTCCGTTGAAATTTAAATCGTCGATAGTTTTCATATTTTATATATTTCCGGTTGATTTTAGAGTTTAAAGATATAAAAAAGTTTCAGTTTTACACCTAATCTGAAAATTCTTGTAGAATCAGTAAAAACATAGGTTTTCACCTTTTAGCTCGCTCAAATCAAGACATAAAAAAAGCGTTGATCAGTATATCAACGCTTTTTTCATGTTAAGTCTTAATAGATCTCTACCAAATAAGGAATCCTTGCTTGAATACCAGATTGTTGGCTTATACGCTTTAATTCCTTTAGATATTTCACGTAATCTCCCATTTCATCCTCCAACATCCACATCTTGATCTTATCTTTTGAAGTTGACCAAATGGAAGCAAATGGATCCTTCATTCTTGGGTATTCGGAAATTCTATATTTTTCTAATTTCGCCTTCTTCGCAGCAGCAGCAATCGCTTGATCTAATGTTCCTACGCGGTCCACTAACTTTAATTTTACTGCTTGCTCTCCTGTCCAAACACGACCTTGCCCGATACTATCTACTTGTGCAACATCAATTTTCCTTCCCTCGGCAACTCTTTGCAAGAAAACTTGGTAAATCTTATTTACCCCACCTTGAATAATGCCCTTCTCTTCCTCAGATAATGGTCTATCCATATCAACATCCATATCCGCAAACTTCGAAGTCTTTACCGCATCAAAATGAATCCCTAATTTATCATTAAATAACTTCTGGAAACTCGGAATTAAACCAAATACACCAATAGAACCTGTTAAAGTGGTAGGATCTGCAAATATTGAATCCGCAGCCGCAGAGATATAATAACCGCCTGAAGCAGCATAATCGCCCATAGAAACCACAATTGGTTTTACTTTTTTCGTTAATTCAACCTCTCTCCAAATTGACTCTGATGCCATTGCCGAACCTCCAGGCGAGTTTACACGCATTACAATCGCTTTCACCTTGTCATCTTCACGCAATTCCCTCAAGTCTCTGGACAATTTATCGCCACCAATCTGTCCTTCAATTCCTTCTCCATCTATAATCTCTCCATAGGCATAAAGTACTGCAATCCTATCCCCTCCTGGCTCGCCCGCATCGACTTTATTCTTATAATCCAATAGAGAAACAACTGGAATATCCTTCTTCGCATCGATCCCTAATTTATCCTTGATTTTGCTAATAACCTGATCCTTATATAATAGGTCATTTACAAACCCTAATTTTTTAGCATCCTCTGGCACACGAATCATATAACCATTCGCAATACTTTGCAGACTATCCGTAGAAATCTTCTTTACCGAAGAGATGTCCGTTAAAAAGGTACTGTAAATACTATTCAAATAAGAATTAACCTGCTCCTTATTCGCCTCGCTCATACTATTCAGGATAAAGGGTTCTACCGCACTTTTATAAGTACCAACCTTTAATACCTGCATGTCAATTCCCAACTTATCCAAGGCTTCCTTATAAAACATAACAGATGTCGCCAATCCTCGGAAATCTAAGGTCCCTTGTGGATGCAAATAGATTTCATCAGCAACCGAATTCAGGTAATACCCTTTTTGGCTCATCACATCACTATAAGCTAGGATAAATTTATCTGAAGTCTTAAAATCTAAAAGCGCTTCCCGAATCGCCTTCATCGTCGCAAAACCAGTCCCAACACTTGAAACATTTAAATAAATACCCTTGATATTTGAATCAGTTTTTGCTGCCTTGATTCTTGAAACGATATCATTCAAACCTATAGACTTCGAACCAGCATATCCTGGAATATCTAAACCTTCAAATGGATTTGGCTCTGTCTTTTCCGTAATGGTATGTGCTAAATCAATCATTAAAACTGAGTTACTCGCCGTTACAGTCTCACTTTTGCTCCCAACGGAACTTACCATCACCCCGATGATACCCATCAGAATAAAAAACATCAAAATACTACAGATAATGATACCGGTAACCGTTGCTAGCACATATTTGAAAAATGATCTCATATATTTTATTTTAGTAGTGTCCGTAAATTTAAGCTATTATTCCGATTATCATAAACAATTCATATATTAAACTCATGAATATAGTTTACCTACTTTTGGGGGCAAATATTGGCAATCCTAACAAACAATTGGATGACGCTAAGATTGAAATTGAAGATAGAATAGGTAAAATTACATCCTCTTCATCTATCTATGAATCTGAAGCTTGGGGCGTTGAAAACCAACCTGTATTCCTCAACCAAGTAATACAAGTTGAAACGGAACTCTCCGCAAATAAAGTGTTGAATGACATCCTTAAAATCGAACTCCTGCTCGGAAGAATAAGAGGCCAACGTTGGGGATCCAGGATTATTGATATTGATATTCTTTATTATAATAGTGATATTATTCATACAGATGAACTTCAAGTACCGCATCCTTATATACAAGAACGTAACTTTACTTTAATTCCTCTCGTTGAAATAGCCGCTGACTACATCCATCCCATTTTCAAAAAATCAAATAAGGAATTACTTGAAGAATCAACTGATATACTTAAAGTAAAAACAACGTAAACATGAATCCTTATCAAATTATTAACCCAGACGCAATTCAAGAAAATATGATGAATAACACGGAAATCATTAAACAAATGATTCCCTTATATCTTGGACAAGGTGTAGAAGATTTCAAAGCTTTGGAGGCTGCTATTGATTCTCAAGATCACAGCGATATCAAATCCAAAGCACATCATATAAAACCCACCATGCAATATCTCGGTGCAAGCAATTTAAGAATGAAATTCCAAGACCTTGAAGATCAAGCCGCTAACAAAGAGCCTATCGCGGGTATCAGCACCCTATTTCAGGAAATAAAAAATGATTTTCATTTAGCAATGCAAGAACTTGAAGATTATCAAACTAAGCTTGATTAACTTCGGTCTTTTCAAAAGCAAAATGTAGTTTCGAGAATATTATATATAATATAAGTATAATAGGTAATGCCAGAAATTTTAAGGCAATCAGCAGGATAATGCTGATTAGCAGAAATAGATATTTGTATTTATTAACAGCCCAACTTAAGGTACTTAGCTTCATTGAGAAAAGCTTAATTTCGGATACTAATAATAAGCTACACACTATAGCTATGCCCAGTAATAACCAAACGTTTTTCAGCATGGGATAATCTTGCAGGATAAATGGTAATGAAACAATGAAAAAAGTATTCATTGGAGTATTCACCCCTATAAAATCAGTCGTCTGTCGGGTATCAATATTAAATTTCGCCAATCGCAAGGCCGAAAACACTGTAATAATAAACCCTAAGTATGGAAGATATGGACTCGAACTAATATCTTTTAATAAAGTAAAGATAATGGCACCCGGAAGAAAACCAAAACTTATGACATCGGCTAATGAATCCAACTCTTTACCAATCAATGATTTTACATGTAATGCCCGTGCGGACATTCCATCAAAAAAATCAAAAATACCAGATGCCAACACACAATAAAATGCCAACAAATACTCCTGATTCAAAACCATGACTACACCGATACAACCGCTAAACAAGTTTAGGGAGGTAATTGTATTTGGAATGTATTTCTTCATAAAAAAAGCCATCTTCTCGCAAAGATGGCTTAAAAATATCAATTTATGATGGCTTTTTAGCCATTCATGCTAATTAAAAATTCAGAATTAGATTTTGTACCACGCATTTGAGTTAATAAAAACTCCATGGCTTCTTGTGAGTTCATATCTGCCAAGTGGTTTCTCAAAACCCATAAACGTTGTAACTCATCACGGTCAACCAATAGATCATCACGTCTTGTACTTGATGCTGTAAGGTCAATCGCAGGGAAAATACGTTTATTAGATAATTTACGATCTAATTGAAGCTCCATATTACCAGTACCTTTAAATTCTTCAAAGATAACTTCGTCCATTTTCGAACCAGTCTCTGTTAAAGCTGTCGCTAAAATGGTTAATGAACCTCCATTTTCAATATTTCTTGCCGCACCAAAGAATCTTTTTGGCTTGTGTAAGGCATTCGCATCAACACCACCAGATAAGATCTTTCCTGATGCTGGAGCAACCGTATTGTATGCACGCGCCAATCTCGTAATCGAATCCAATAAGATTACTACATCATGACCACATTCAACCATACGTTTTGCTTTCTCTAAAACAATATTAGCAATCTTCACATGACGATCTGCAGGCTCATCAAAAGTTGATGATACTACTTCCGCACGTACACTTCTTGCCATATCCGTAACCTCTTCCGGACGCTCATCGATCAATAAAATAATCAAATAAACTTCAGGATGGTTTTTCGCAATTGCATTCGCAACTTCTTTTAACAAGTTTGTCTTACCCGTTTTTGGTTGAGCAACGATTAATCCACGCTGTCCTTTACCAATTGGTGTAAATAAATCCATGATACGAGTTGAATAATTCCCAGGACCTAAATCCAAGTTCAACTTCTCATCCGGAAACAAAGGTGTCAAATAGTCAAATGGAACCCGGTCTCTAACCTCTGCAGGATCCTGACCATTGATCGCTTCAACACGTACTAGTGGAAAATACTTCTCCCCCTCTTTCGGAGGACGAATACAACCCCTTACATTATCACCTGTCTTTAATCCAAATAACTTAATCTGCGATTGTGACACATAAATATCGTCAGGAGAGGTTAAATAATTATAATCTGAAGATCTTAAGAATCCATAACCATCGGCCATAATTTCTAATACACCTTCATTAACAATTACATTATCAAAATCTGTTGGAGTGGAAGTCTTTGGAGCTGGTTCAGGAGAAGGGGTTACTGCTGTTTCTGATGGACTAGATTCTGGCGATTTGCTCGCAAATTCAATCTTTGGTTGTTCATCTTCGGTGCCAACTCTATTTCTGCCTACTGCTACCGGCTCGGCAACTTTTACGGTACGCACTCTTTTTCTTGTTCGCTCTGCATTCGCTTTGTCTGAATCTCCCTCAGCAACTTCTACAGGCTGTTCTTGTTGTGATTCCTTGGCTATCTCAGAAATACGGTCAATTAACTCTTGTTTTCTGAGCTTCTCAGAGTCTACAATGCCTAGAACTTTCGCAATCTCGCGCAATTCAGACACGAGCTTCGTATTCAATTCATTAATATCCATTAATAATAAAATATGATTTTTTAAGGATTTTTACTTTTTTTGAAAAATATCTCTCTGCTAATACATCAATTTCATATGTCTTATTGGGTAACTAAATCATATAGATTTTATACTAGCATCCCGAAAGATAATTTAAGAACCGCCACAAAGAAAAAAAGAACTATTGTAAATTCAAAAGAAAATCAATACTTTTTTTTTATTTATAGTTTATTATGTAACGCTTAATATCGGTAAATTGTTTTAGCAGCAATCGAAAATCTTTATAAATCAAAAAAAAATTCTTTATTTGTACGATTAAATCATCAAGTTAGACATTTTTTTCATGAATAACCAACAAACAAACACCAACTACCCAGCGCTTTACACCTTAATCGTGGTGTTCTTCTTCTGGGGATTTATCGCAGCTGGAAACAGTGTATTTATTCCTTTTTGTAAAAATTATTTCCACTTAGATCAATTTCAATCTCAACTTATCGATTTTGCATTTTATTCAGCCTACTACATCGGGGCTTTGCTCCTTTTTATCTTCGGTACCATTTCTGGAAAAGACCTTGTCGGTAAATGGGGCTATAAAAGAAGTATCGTCTATGGACTCCTTTTCTCCGCTCTAGGTGCTGCAGCAATGATTGTAGCTGTTGAAGTCAATGTATATACCGGAATGTTAATCGGATTGTTTATCGTGGCATTAGGATTCTCCTTACAACAAACCGCAGCAAATCCCTTCGCGGTATTATTAGGAGACCCAAAAACTGGAGCTTCTCGCGTGAATCTTGGTGGTGGTGTCAACTCATTCGGTACTACAATTGGACCCTTAATCGTTGGATTCGCCCTTTTCGGTACTTTCGAAACCATTTCTGATGCCGAAATTGCTAACCTTCCTCTAAATAAAGTCGTGTACCTTTATATAGGTGTGGGACTGTTATTTGTACTAGCAGCAGGCCTATTCCATTTCTCCAAAAAAGTTCCCGCAGGTTTTAACCTGGAACAAATGGAACCAGCTAATAAAGCTAGAACAACTCTTATTATTATGACTATCCTTTTGTTATGTGCCTTTATACCGGTATTTACAAGTTATAAATCTGAAACTGCCTTACATATTCTAGACCTTAAAAACCAAGCCGCTACCTCTAACGATCAAGACCTTCTGACCCAGATTAAAGAGCTTAGCCATGGACTTGAAATCAAACGTATGCTTTGGTTATTGGTTGCTCTTGCTGTTGTTGTGTTCGGCCTTTTATTCTCTTACAATAGCGCTAAGAAAAACCCTGAAGGTTGGGGTGCCATGAAATACCCGCAATTGGTTTTAGGGATGTTAGCCTTATTTATATATGTAGGTATTGAAGTTGCTATCGGTAGTAACCTGGGTGAACTATTAACATTGGAGGAATTTGGAAACCTGCAATCCTCACAGATCACACCTTATGTATCCATGTACTGGGGTGGTATGATGATCGGACGTTGGGCAGGGGCAATCACTGCATTTAAATTATCTAAATCGAAAAAAAGTCTCCTTACTATTATTGTCCCAATTATTGCATTTACCATTATTATAGGAGTAAATTCCCTAGCTGGCTTTGACATGTCGGTATTATATTACTTTATTATCTGTGTAGCTCTTCAGATTGCTGCATTCTTCCTGAGTAAAGAAAAACCTGTACGTACGTTGATTATCTTCGGAACTTTTGGATTGATAGCCATGATCGTGGGTTTATTAACTTCCGGTACAGTGGCAATCTATTCTTTCCTAGCTGGTGGTTTAGCATGTTCAATCATGTGGGGCTCTATTTTCAGTCTTTCAATTGTTGGATTAGGAAAATATACCGAACAAGGTTCTGCATTTTTGGTAATGATGATCTTAGGTGGTGGTATTATCCCTCCTATCCAAGGAAAACTGTCCGATATTATTGGAATTCACAATTCTTATTTAGTGCCTGCAATCGGTTTCATTTACATTATCGTATTTGCGGTATTAGTCCGTAAATTCTTGTCTAAACAAGGAATTGCGATTGATGAGATTGAGGCTGAAGGAGCACATTAAACCCAAACTAATTGTAAAAAATACACTAAGTATTTTAAGTAAAAATAAAATTATAAAAACCTTATAATCAATAAATTATAAGGTTTTTATTTTTTAACAAGCCTTCTACCTTCCTAAATTATTTCAATATATCAAATAAAAATTCTTATTTTTATTAATAAATACCGTATTTTGGGATTTAAACATAGAACAATACCATTGTAAAACGACAAAACAAGTTACTTTAAAACTAAATTTATAAATAATGATAATAATTGCAGATGGAGGGTCTACAAAAACAAACTGGTGTTTGTTAGATGATAACAACAAGAAGATTTACTTCAACACCGAGGGTTACAACCCATATTTTGTAGATAGCGAATACATTATTGCATCCCTTAAAAAAGGACTACCTCAAGATATTCCATTTGATAAAATCAGCGAGGTAAATTATTATGGTGCTGGTGTACATAATGAGGAAAAGGCTAAGATTGTTGAAGACGCTATCCAAGCAGTTTTCCCAAATTCTAAAGTAGAAGTTGGGCATGACTTATTGGCTGCTGCACGTGCATTATTAGGCACTAATGCTGGTTTTGCTGCAATTCTAGGTACTGGTACCAACACTTGTATTTATGACGGAAAAGATATTACCCATAATATCGACTCTGCCGCTTATATCCTAGGTGACGAAGGTTCTGGTAGTTTTATCGGTAAAAAACTTTTAGTAGATTTTATCCGTGGCTTAATGCCAAAAGATGTAGCTGAAGTATTCTTCAATACCTACAAACTTACTCCTGATGAAATCATGGACAATGTATACACTAAACCTTTAGCGAACAGATTCTGTGCTAGCTTCAGTAAATTCGTGTATGATAATAACGTAAATATTGAATATACTCGCAAAATCGTGGATGATGCTTTCGAAGCTTTCTTTAACAACCTTGTGAGCAAATACCCGGATTACCAATCTTACACCTTCAATTGTATCGGTTCTGTAGGTTATAACTTCAGAAACGTCCTTGAAGATAAAGCGAGTCAATATGGTATGAAAGTAGGTAAAATCTTACGCTCCCCAATTGATGACTTGGTACAATTCCATATCAATAGATCAAGAAGTATTGCTTAAGTAAAGCATTCTCAAAAATAATAAAGCCGCATTGATCACAATGCGGCTTTTCTTTTTCTTATTTTTCCTTTATAATTCCACAGATTCACCAATTCCTGGCAAGGCCAAGTAAACCTCTGCTTCATTAAATTTCTTCTTCGCTTCCTCATGATTGATCGTAATCGGCGGAAATGAATCGTAATGTATTCCGATTACATTATGACAATTCACAAATTCTGCAGCTATTACCGCATCATCCACATCCATCGTATAATGTCCACCGATAGGCAACAATGCCCAATCAATCTTATAACGCTCCAACAATTTCATCTCCATCGTCAAAGCCGTATCTCCAGCAAAATAGATGGTTTTATCTTTTAAAAAGAAAATATAACCTACCGGAAAGCCTGCGTAAGCCCCATCAGGTGTACTGTTACTATGCGCAGCATAAACCATCTTAACCCTTCCAAATGGAAGATTCAAGGTTCCGCCTAAATTATATTCAATTACTTTATCCTCCGGTACTCCTTGCTTACGAACCCAAGCTGCAGTCTCAACAATCGTAGCAACAGTAGCACCACTTTGTTGTTGAATACTAAACATGTCCGCAACATGGTCCTGATGCCCATGACTCAAAAAAATATAATCCGGATTGATCTTGGAAATATCAACATCCTTCGCCAAAGGATTATAGCTAATAAATGGGTCCAGCAATACCTTTACCCCATCAAAATCAAACTCCACACAGGACTGACCATAATAAGTCGCTTTCATATCTCTTTCCTTTTTATTTACCAAATAAGTTTCCTAATCCGCCCAATCCGCCTAACAAATCCTGTGAGGCCGCTTGCATCTCCGTCTGGCTAATACTTTCCGCTTGAACCAACGCTTTATTTAAGGCTACAACCAATAACTCCTCAATCTCTTCCTTATCAGCCTCCTTGAAAAAATCAGGATCAATCTGAACTTCCTTAATTTCCTTATTCGCTGTTGATATCACTCGTACCTTACCGCCTTCTGCCTCTCCAGATACTGAAATATGATCTAACCTCGCTTTGATCTCCTGAGCCTTCTGTTGTGCTTCAAATAACTTATCAAACATATCTTATTCCTTAAATTTTAAACCCCAAATTACAAATAATTTACGAATCTTGACAATTGCTTGGGTCTTTTAAACAGCTTGATTACCTTTGCACAATAATAGTCTATCATAATGATTCAACTAAAACATTATTCTGCAATATCAAACGATTTACAAAAATCAAACCCCGAAAAATTCGAATTACTGGAAGAAGAATTAAATATTATCATCCATAAACTCAAATTTATCGCAATCGAAAATAGACCCATGGTAGAAATTATTGACCTTTCTACCCCGGCTACCGACCCAACCTATATCGAAGAATTAAGCGAAATAGCAGGCGCCCAAAACAACCCCTTGGTTAAAGAAGCTGAAAACATCGAAATCCTCATCTTTATCAACGATAACCCTGCTTTCCTAGGAAAACTGCCTGAACTGCTAAACAATCAGTACAGCGACTATAAAGCCGTAAAAAACAATAATGTATTTATCATACAAAAGGCTGATTTCGCGAAAAATAAAGAAAACTACCTACTGGACACTGAAATATTTGCTGAAATCATTCAATCGAAATACTTCGTATATGGCCATGAAGGACAATATTGGATCAAATTTGATCTCTAAAATAAGAATATAACAAATATGTTAAATGTATTTCTTTCTTAGAATAGCATATAGCTTATCTACAGTTTGCGGTTTTGAAGCCCAATTATTTTTCAAGGAATAATTCGATTGTAAAAAGGCATCTGCCTCTGCAAAATTATCAAACCTATTCAACAACTCAATCGCTTCTGAATACGCTAAGCTATAGCCATTGAACAGATCCTTAATGAATAACAATTTATCATTTAAGCTTACCGCAACTTTTAAATCTGCAATCTTATCCGGATTACGTTCCTGAGAAGTATTAAACTGGCTCGCATTGGTCATTCCGGCTCTCTTTTGTTGTTGAATCAACTCATTTAATGTTAATGGTCGCGAAGGCTTTTCTGCTTGCTTAGCCAAATCATTCAACGACACCTCCGGTTCCGGTTCCTCACGGATTTCAACTTTCTTTTCTTCAACTATCACCTCATTAACCGTAGGTTCTTCTACAGGTTTCTCGGGTTGAACTTCTGTAGCTTGTTCTTTTTTCTCCTTCTCTTGGGCAGCTTCATGAGCAGTGCTCACTGAAGTATAATCCGAAGCTGCAGTATGAACTGGGTTGGAAGAAATATTAAAATCTTTAAAATCACTTACCTCTTCAACTGGTTCAGCTTCTTTTTTCTCTTCTTCTTGAGTCTCATCCGCAATTGGTTCTTCTACCAATTCTTCTTGCTCCTCTTCCTTAACTTCTTCATTCTCTTGATTTGACTCCTCTCCGTAGGTTGTAGTTTCAGGCATCTCCTCATCGTACTCTTCAATCAATGGCTTCCTCAATTCCTCAGTTTTTACAGGTTCCACTTCTTGAATTTCTTCCTCTACAGGCTGCTCATCCGCTTCGTGATCATCATGCTCCACTGCTGGCGTAAAGCTTTGTTCCCCTTCCACATTTGATGCTGAACCTAATAAATGAGTCGGTTGTGCTTGCAAACTTGCTAATGCTTCAATATGGGCTGCCAAATATTTCGCTTGTGCCGCCAATAATAATATCTCCGCTTTTCTGCTCCCAACATTATCTTTCTCTAAGCTCGCATACTGCTCATTGATTTCTACCAAAAGATCTCCAATTTTCCCTAAAATATCCTGATCTGAATAAGCCATGTTTTTTATGTATAGATTGAAATTAATTCTAATTATTTGTCTGTAATAAAAAAATAAACAAACTGATTGACACCTCGTTTACTTTTAAATCCTATCTCCTTAAACCAAAAATAAGATTAAATTTCGATATTCGTAAGCTATATTAGCTAAGAATTTCATATAATATGAAACATCTTAAATCAGGTTTTTAGTATAAATTTTTTTAAAAATGATGTTGTTTTCTGAACATAATTTCCCAAATAGAAGAGGTCCTATCGGTAGTATCGAGGTTATTTGTGGGTCCATGTTTTCAGGAAAAACAGAGGAGTTGATCCGTAGGATGAAAAGGGCCCAATTCGCCAAACTTCCGGTAGAGATCTTCAAACCTGAAATTGATGTGCGATACGGTGTTAATGAGGTGGTATCACATGATAGTAACTCCATACCATCAACTCCCGTTAGCCATTCCTCAGCGATCCTGCTTTTAAGTTCTGATACGAAAGTAGTAGGAATTGACGAAGCCCAGTTTTTCGATGATGACCTCCCTAATGTCTGCGTTGAATTAGCAAACCGTGGCATTCGTGTAATTGTTGCGGGCCTGGATATGGACTACCTTGGAAAACCTTTCGGCCCCATGCCCAACCTGATGGCCATTGCCGAAGAAGTCACTAAGGTCCACGCCGTCTGCGTACAATGTGGTGCCCCCGCAAATTATTCCTACCGAATATTACAAAATGAATCCCGTGTCCTTCTAGGCGAAAAAGAAAGCTACGAACCCCGCTGCAGATCATGCTATTATGATTTGTAGGGGAGATATGTTGTCTAAAATATCTCCTAAAAATAGTTTCCGCATCTTCGATGCGGAATGACAGTCACATAAATATATTGGGTTGAGATAAAAAAAGCTTTTTCGGCGTTGCCGAAGAAGCTTTTTTTATCTCAACCCCACTCACAAATTTTTTGTCATTCTGAGCGCAGCGAAGAATCTATTTCTAATCAGCCAATAGACAGGCCTTAGTTTCTTACAAGATCTGTTTGGTAATCACCTCGTCTAAAGGTGTAACCTTTGAACGATAGCGATGTGCTAATTTTCCGTCTTTTCCAATTAGGAATTTCTCGAAATTCCATTTGATATCTCCTGTGAAATCAGGATTATCGGTTTCAGTAAGGTATTTAAACAAAGCTGTTTGTTCATCTCCTTTAACATCTACCTTTTCAGATAGAATGAAATTAACACCAAAATTCTTCTCACAGAATTGGGCAATTGCCTTGTTATCTGCATATTCTTGATTACCAAAATTATCAGATGGGAAACCAATTACAACCAATTTATCACCGTACTGCTCATGTAATTCCTGAAGCTCTTTATATTGCTTTGTAAATCCACATTTTGAAGCCGTATTCACAATTAACAATTGCTTTCCTTTGAATTCTGAAAAATCTATCTTCTTTCCATCAATCGATGTGAAAGAGAAATCATATACCGTTGGCTGTTGAAACAACATGGTACAAATCATAATCATAGTCATTATCATAATCTTATCTTTATTTACAGTTGAACATTCAGCTCTCTATCCACCACATAGTGAAATAACTCTTCGATAGGACTGCTTAAAATTTTTCCTACACGTACTCCGTGCAAAGAACATACCTCTCTTAAATGAATATCAAAATAATAGGCAATTCTTCCAACAAAATGACATTCATAATCCCAAAAGTTAGGATAAGTCATGATATTGGTTCGCACAAACTCATCAAATCCATTCCGAAGCAAATTGTCAATATATGGATGTTGTCTATTGTCGGCCATGAATTTCGCAAAGGATGCTAAATAGGCATTTGGACGGTCTTTCTGGTAGACATTTTTTATGATGATATCCTTGGTAATGGGGTGGACTTCTTTAAATTTCCTAGCCAGATCTCTTGGCATGGATTCATACAGATAGGCGGTAATTAATTGTTTGCCAAACCAAGCCCCTGAACCTTCATCACCTAATACATAACCATTGCCATGCAAACTAGCCGAGAGCTTCTCTCCATCATAAAAACTGATATCCGAACCAGTCCCTAGGTTTGAAATCAATCCCTTACCCGCAGCAAAGGTCGCATAGGCAGAACCCAATAAATCACTTTCAACGGATATAAAGGAAGATGGAAAAATCTGGGTCAATGCATTCGACACCAATTCCCGACGGTCTGGTGTTGAACATCCTGCCCCAAAAAAGTAAACCTCATGGACTTCTTTGATGTATGGAATAATTTCGGGAACCTCCGTTAATATCGATGCTATTTCTTTCTCACTAACAAAAAAAGGATTTAACCCTTTGGTGCTGAATCGTAATGGTTTGCTATCTGGAAGATGAAGCATCCAATCGGATTGGGAGGATCCACTATCTGCAACTAATATCATATGCTACTCAATGTCTTCATCCAAATATACAAATTCCATCACAATTAAAACTCATTTGTCAATATAAACCCAAATCTCCCAAAACTGTAATATTGTTGTGAATTATCCTGACAATTGCCAGCAAACTTCGCCTTATCAACTCGCGATCCTTATCTTTAGCCAATAAATTATTACCTAATAAAATTATGAAAAACTCATTTAGCCTTATCCGGTTAGTGTTGTTATCATTCGCCTTTTTCCAAACGCTATATGCGCAGCAAATTAGTAGCCCTAAGGAGCATTTTGGATTCAATATTGGCGATGATTACCAATTGGCAACCTTTACCGAGACTGAAAAGTATTTTAAGAAATTAGATCAGCAATCTGACCGACTTCAATATACGGTGATCGGAAAAACCGAGGAAGGACGAGACCAGTGTATGCTTATTATCAGCTCTCCTGATAACCTGAAAAATCTAAATGAATATAAAAACATTTCCAACAAACTGGCCCATGCAAATCTTTCTGAAGCAGAAGCTCGGTCATTGGCACAAAAAGGAAAAAGTATCGTTTGGATTGATGGTGGATTGCACTCGACAGAAGTGGTTGGAACTAGTCAATTGATTCAAACCGCTTACTTATTGGCTTCTTCCAATGACCTCGAAACAACAAATATTCTTGAGAATACCATTATCCTGATGGTACATGCAAATCCTGATGGTCATGAACTGGTATCCAATTGGTATATGCGTGAAAAGACACCTGAAAAAAGATCTGGAAATTATGTTCCTGTGCTTTACCAAAAATATGCTGGGCATGATAACAACCGGGATTTTTTTATGCTGAACCTAAAGGAATCTCAGAACATGGCCCGACAGCTATTTGTGGAGTGGATTCCTCAAATTATGTACAACCACCATCAAACAGCGCCAGCAGGTGCCGTAGTTGCTGGAGCTCCTTATCGGGATCCTTTTAACTATGTGTTTGACCCTCTCCTCATGTCAGGAATTGATGCATTAGGAGCTGCCATGTCTTCCCGACTTAATGCCGAAAATAAACCTGGATATACCGCTAAGGATGGATCTGTTTTCTCCACCTGGTACAATGGTGGTTTAAGAACAACAACTTATTTCCACAACATCATGGGCTTATTGACCGAAATGATCGGAAACCCCACTCCTTTTGAAATTCCATTGGTACCGAATCGCTTGGTACCTAATAATGATACGCAAAACCCGGTCGTTCCTCAGGTATGGCATTTCCAACAATCCATCGATTATTCGGTTACATTAAACTATGCCATATTAAATTATGCTAGCCGCTATAAAGATGAAGTCCTGTACAACATGTATAGAATGGGGAAAAACTCTATCGACCGAGGTTCTAAAGACTTTTGGCCTTTATCACCTAGCAAGGTTGCCATCATCGATACAGCCTTGCAGCAAGCCAAAAGGAAAGACCCTAAAATCACCAACAATCGTGCTGAAGAGCGTAAATTACTGGGAAGCCTCTTTGAAAACAAAGATTTAAGAGATCCTCGAGGATTTATTATCCCCGCTGATCAGGCTGACTTTGTAAAGGCAACTGATTTTATCAATGCCTTGATCCAAAACGGAATAGATGTCCAACAGGCAAATGCTGATTTTACGGTGAATGGTAAGCAATACGTCAAGAATTCCTATGTCATAAAAACAAATCAGGCTTTCAGACCGCATATCCTGGATATGTTTGAACCACAGGATCACCCCGATGATTTCCAATATCCTGGAGGCCCTCCTATTCCACCCTATGATGCTGCAGGCTGGACCTTAGCTTACTTAATGGATGTGAAATTTGATAGAATATTGGATGACTTCAATGGACCATTTCAAGCATTAACAAATGGAAAGGTTATTAAACTTGCTGAAATAGCAAAACCTAAAGGAAAGTATATCAAGCTCCCGGCAACAATCAATGAGTCTTTCCGGATCAGCAATGACCTTTTGAAAAATGGCAAGAATGTATGGAGAGATGAAAACAATGGGGATTTTTACATTGAGAATAAACCGAACATCAACTTGGTATTTCAAGCAGAAGGTGCAAACAGCCTCCCTAAGCAAAACAAAAAGATTAAACCATTGCGTATTGCATTATGGGATACTTATGGTGGAAGCATGCCATCGGGATGGCTGAGATTCTTAATGGAAAAATACCATTATAACTTTGAGCTGATCTATGCAAATGACATCGACAAGGGTAATTTGAACGCGAAGTATGATATCATCATTTTCCCAGGAAATTCAATCCCTAGGTTTAACATTAATCCGAATTCGACATCATCTTATGGAAGATCAACAATGGAGGCCCCTGAAAACATTCCATCACCTTACAAAGAACGTTGGGGCCGTTTAACAGAGCAGAAATCAATTCCTGCTTTAAAGACTTTCCTTGAAAACTCGGGAAAGATCATCACCATTGGAAGCAGCTCTGATCTAGCTGAACATCTAGGCTTAGGTGTTGAAAACCACCTAGTCGATAGTAATAAGGAAGCATTGAAAAGAACTGATTTCTATACTCCAGGGTCGGTATTAACAGCGAGAGTTGCTCCTAATACGGCAAGTACTTGGGGTTATAATGATCAAATTGATGTTTATTACAGCAATGACAACCTCTATAAAATCAGCAATTCAAACATCAAACCCTTACTTTGGTTCGATTCTGAAAAGGTCTTAAAAAGCGGCTGGTCATGGGGACAGAAATATTTAAAAGACGGAGTTTTGGCATTTGAAGCGCCAGTAGGTAAAGGTAAGTTGGTTTCATTTGGAAATGATATCAATTTCAGGGCTCAAACTCACGGAACATTCAAATTATTATTTAATCAATTGCAATAAATAAAACCTTCTAATTTATCAGGTCATACCTCAATAGGGTATGGCCTTTTTTTGTGATTTGGCTTTATGTCACATAGGAAATTTATTGGGCAAAAATAAACCTCAAACTCGCAGCTTTACCGGACCTTCTTCGGACCTTCTTCGGAGGTTTGGCGGATTTTGTTCGAAAAAATTCGGACAAGGTCCGAAGAACCTGCGAAGGAATCCTTAATTTGACCCTTATTAAATTAGGAGAAAATAAAATGGAGGGACATAAAAAAAGAGGACCCTTCCTTGGAAAGATCCTCTTAATAAATCTTAATCTATCTAGTTGCTTAATGATTTTTGGCGGCTTCAATTAGTTCTCCATAGAACTCAGTTTCTGTCCTACCATCAGCACGTACTTGTTGTGGAATAAAACTTTGCGCGGTTTGTCCTGGAATGGTATTAATTTCAATGAAATAAAATTCATCGGTTTCATTTTGAATAAAGAAATCTACTCGAACCATTCCTTTGCAATTCAACCGTACATATACTTCTTTAATAATCTCGTCAGCTTTACTTTTTTGCTCTGTTGTTAGATCAGCAGGTGTAATTTCCTGAGTCAGGCCGGGGGTGTATTTTGCTTCGAAATCAAAAAATTCGCGCGTTGTAATCACCTCCGTTGCTGGTAAAACCTGCAGTTTACCTTTTGAATCTCTGAAAATCCCTTGGGAAAACTCTCTCCCCTTAACAAACTCTTCCACCAACACTTGCATGCCCGTTCCTTCTGCATCATAAGCTTCATCTAATGCTTTTGGAAGTTCTTCCCAAGTATTCACCTTATTCATTCCAATGCTACTTCCACCAGCATTTGGTTTTACAAATAGTGGCAGATTGAGCTTACTTTTTACCAGGTCAAAAGCATTTGCTCTATCGATATCAAATAAAAGAACTGATTTAGCCACTTTTAACTGTGGAATATCTTGGATAATGGCTTTGGTATAGCCTTTATTCATGGTTAAAGAAGATGTTAAGGCTCCACAAGAAGTATATGGTAAGCCGATCATATCCAAATACCCTTGAAGACGGCCATCTTCCCCTGGGGTTCCATGGAGAATTATAAATGCGACATCAAAATGTAAGGGTTCATTATGAATGGTCAAGGAAAAATCTTGACGATTGATTTCATGTTTTTGTCCATTCTCATCGGTATATGCCCAACTCCCTAGGGTAATATCGATTGGATAAACATCATATTTTTCTTTATCAATTTGGGAATAGACAAAAGCTGAACTTTTGTAAGAAATTTCAGCTTCTCCAGTATACCCGCCCGTAATTAATGCTACTTTAGTTTTCATATGTAATAATCGAGAAGCAAATATAATTTGAGATACGAGGAAAAACGAATATTTTTGCCTTTATATTAAGTTCGATTGCAGGAATTCGGAAAATTGGAATTAATATTGTTAATAGGATATTCAAAAAACACATTAATAGATGTCTAAGTTCTTTTTATACTTGAGAACGAGTACTTTCAGAAAAAACTTGATTGCTGGGCTCATTTTCATTGTCATTCTTTTTATTTTGGTTTATTTCGGCTTGAAAGTCTACACGAAACATGGTGACTCTCAGGAAGTTCCTTTATTAAAAGGATTAAACATAAGTGAGGCCCTCAATGTATTAGATAAAGCAGGGTTGGAAGTAGAAATCGACTCCATTTATCAAATGGATGCGAAACCTGGACTGGTAATAGATCAGGATCCTGACCCAAAATCGCATGTTAAAGGTGGTCGTACCATTTACTTAACGATCATTACGCAATCTGCTCCAGAAATTGCTTTCCCAGAAGTTATCGACAAAACTTTCATCGAGGCTTCCGCAATTTTAAAGAACCATTCCTTAAAAATTGCTGATACTGTCTATAAAAATGATATTGCTAGAGATGTGGTCTTGGATGTAAAATTTGCGGGACAACCTATTCGTCCGGGACGTATGGTTCCGAAAGGATCTAAAATCAGTCTGATTTTAGGAAATGGTCGTGGCGATGATGAAGTTGAAATCCCAGTTCTATTAGGATTGAACTTAACAGAGGCTAAATTTGCGCTTGCTGGCAAAGGATTAACCTTGGGTTCAGTATCATTTAATGATAATTCCAACGATACATTAGGTTCTGTAGTCATTAAACAGAACCCAGATACCAGTGCTAAAATTATTTCCATCGGAAATGCGATTCATGTTACATTAGGGAAACCAGTAGCACCGACTCCAACTCCAGAAACTACC
Organism: Sphingobacterium cellulitidis; assembly: GCF_043187465.1. Taxonomy (GTDB): domain Bacteria; phylum Bacteroidota; class Bacteroidia; order Sphingobacteriales; family Sphingobacteriaceae; genus Sphingobacterium; species Sphingobacterium cellulitidis. The sequence continues at coordinate 3,371,876 of NZ_CP171136.1, forward strand.
CCTATAAATCCATAATATGGCGCAGAACACTAAAAAAAGAAAAGGATTAGGAATTATACTCTTTATTATTTTATTTCTTGTCCTTGGCGTGGCATGGGTAGGTTATCAAGCATTTATGGCGCCTTCCATTGCTTCAGATGAGGAATACTTTTTCGTAAAAACGGATGAACCCTATAGCAGTGTTATTTCCAGAATTGAATCTGAAGGCATTGTCAAGAATCCTACTTACTTTAATTATGTTGCCAAGGCAATGGATTTGGAGAGTACCGGCATCAAGGCTGGACGCTACAAAATTGATAAATCCATGAACAACCGTAGGTTTATCGGCAACCTTCGGGGTGGATACCAAGATGCAGTGAAGTTTAGATTCCAAAATGTGCGGTTGAGACAAGATTTTGCAGGTTTATTGGGAAGAGACTTTGAGGCTGACTCCTTAACCTTTATCAATCTGTTGAACGATGAGAAATTAGCTGAGAAATACGGATTCAACAAAGAGAACTTCTTCTCGATGTTTATTCCTAATACCTATGAAATCTATTGGAACACTAAACCAGAAGAAATAATAGATCGTTTTTCGAAGGAATATGAGAAATTCTGGACTGCAGATCGTAAAGCGAAGGCAGATTCATTGGGATTAACCATTCAAGAAGTAAGCACCTTGGCGTCCATTGTTAAAGGGGAAGCATTACACGTGGATGAGATGCCGAAAATTGCTGGACTATATTTGAATCGACTTAAGAAAGGGATGTTACTTCAGGCAGATCCGACTGTCATTTTTGCGAATAATGATTTTACAATTCGTCGTGTTTTGAATAGACATTTGACCATTGACAACCCATATAATACTTACCGTTTTAAGGGATTGCCTCCGGGACCGATTATGATGCCTAGTATTGCATCCATTGATGCGGTGTTAAATTATGAGCATCATCCATATATCTATATGTGTGCGAAGGACGATTTTTCGGGCTACCATCTATATGCACAAACTGTTGCAGAGCACTTGGTCAATGCGAGAAAATTCCAAAAAGCTTTAGACGAAAGAAATATTAAAAAATAATATGTTCTTATATCAGCATCAGGTTAGGGTTCGATACGCCGAGACAGATAATATGGGCTATGTTTACTATGGTAACTATGCGACCTATTATGAAGTTGCACGTACAGAAATGCTTCGAAGCACTGGAATTTCCTATAAAGAATTAGAGGAAATGGGTGTAATGCTTCCTGTGATCGAATTGAGCTGTAAATTCAATAAGCCAGCAAAATATGATGATTTAGTAACGATAAATACTTATATTCGAGAAAAACCAGGAATAAGGATAAAATTTGAATATGAGCTGTTTAATGAATCTGGTGAGCTATTGAATACAGGGTCTACCCAATTGGTATTTGTCGATATGGTCAAAAATCGACCTTGCAAACCTCCCCAGATTTTTATAGATAAGATGGCTCCATTTTTTGGAGAATAAATGAAAAAAATTCATCAACATCTTCTGTACGTTAAGCCGTATGACAGATTTATTGAGTGGACCAAGTCAGCAACTTTGCCAGGATTTGGAAAATTACCACTCTATACTGTTATGGTTTTCTTCTTTCAGGAGATTGCTCGTGAATCCATAATCAATAAAGCCTCTTCCCTAGCCTACAATTTTATGTTGGCGGTTTTTCCGGGTATCATTTTCCTGTTTACCTTAATCCCCTATATTCCGGTCGATAATTTTCAAACGCAATTGATGGAATTGATACAATTAGCGCTTCCCAATAATGCATATGAAATTCTGGAAACTACCTTGGAAGATATTATCAAAAGACAAAATGGAGGATTATTATCTGCCGGATTTGTTCTTTGTACATTTTTCGCTACAAATGGAATAACAACTTTAATGATGAGCTTCAATAAAGCCTCATTATCCAAAGAATCGAGGACTTGGTTTCAGAGAAGGATCGTTGCCCTTGCTCTTTCCTTGGCGATTGTATTAGCCTTAGCGGTCGGTATAGCTCTTTATGCAGGCTCCAACTACTTAATCAACTACCTAAAAACCCACATAGATTACGATTTAAAGTGGTTTTGGGCTTTTTCGATCAAATTAGCCCAATGGATTATTTTGTTTGGAGTTTATTTCTTTACGGTGAGTTTGATCTACAAATTTGGACCAAGCTCTACAAAAAAATGGAAACTTTTTACGCCGGGAGCGACCTTAGCAACCATTTTAGCCATGCTATCTTTTTCTTTTTTTACATTCTATATCAATAATTTTGGGGCTTATAATAAGCTATATGGCTCGATTGGAACCCTGATCGTCGTGATGATTTGGATGTACATAAATGCCCTTATTCTTATCATAGGCTTTGAATTGAATGCAAGTATTGCTCTTTCAAAGCAAAGTATTAAAATTGTTAAGCCGCGAGTATACAATTCGTTTAAACCAAACAAAATTTAATTTATTATAAATTTATTATTATTGTATTCTGATTCATTGATTTGTTGATACAAATTGATTTTGGGGACGGACACATTTACGAATGGAAGACAAAGAATTACAAAAGCGGAATAAGCGTAATCAAAACGTAAGGAATATACTATTAAGTTCAATAATCGTATTATTCATAACCTTTGTCGTGTTCTTTATTTTCTCTTATATCCAATATAAGAGTATCCAAAATAAGATTCAAAACATCTATACATCGGTAAATAGCGATCAAAATAATTTCACGGAGTTATTGAATATTTTCAGTGATGCTGAGGATCATTTCCGAGTATTTTCTATTACTTATAATATTAAGGATTACAATGCCTACCGGACCAAGTTGGTTGTTTTAAAATCAGCTGTCGATTCCTTGACATTAATTCGAAGTGAGGAATCAAAGATCAAAGGTAGAAGTGATTATAAGGGTAAAACTCTGGAGGATTTATTGCCGAAGTATGCCTTATTGACAAATAAATTAGATTCCATTTTGGTGGCTTCAGAAGCTCTGAAATCTTTCAATATCGAGCATGGTAACGAGTCAATATTTACCTTACCTCCTCAAAAGGTTCCAGCTACCATTGTTCCCGCAGAACCCAAGAAAGTCGTAGTCAAGAAAAAATCTTTACTAAAACGGATTTTCCAAAAAGGCGATGATACCATTACAGTTGAAGCAAATGCTCCGACACAAGATCAGCAGGTCGTACAACAAAACGCGAACCTAAAAAATATTATCCGTCAAAGAAATAATCAGACAGAGAACAAACTGAATGAGCTCAAGAAAACCTTGACCAATATCCGAAAAAGCGAACGCTCTTTATTGGCAGATAACTTTACATTATTACATAGTGCCAATCAGCTGATCCGTATTATTCATGAGGAAAGGATTCAAATTCAGCGTGATAAAACCGATCACGAATTAAATATATTAATAGCAAAAACCGATACTTTCAAATGGCAGATCATAGTATCCCTGACCTTTGTATTTATCGTGATCTGCATTTTGGTTTATTACCAATTCTTTACCAGTTATTACGAACGAAAATTACTGGATGAACGGGTTTATGCTTCTAAATTAGCTGAGCAGAAAACGGATATTCTGGCCGAAATCACCCATGAAATCAGAACTCCAATCAATTCCTTGATTGGTATTGTGGATCTATTAAAGAGTAGAAAGGATTTATATCAAGCCAAGGATATTCATTTATTGGAATCAGCCTATACCAATATTACCGCAACCTCAAAAACGATCAATGACATCTTGAATTTAAGTAAGATTGATCAGCAGAATAATATAGAGTCTATACATTTTGACTTTACAGATTTGCTATTAGATGTTATAGAAACGCATCGGAATCAGGCGGAGATGAAGGGGATTGAGTTGCAATACCAGGTCAATAAAAGCAAACCAACGGTAATTTTTTCTGATGAATTCAAGATCCGTCAAGTCATGAGTAATTTGGTGAGCAATGCCATCAAGTACTCCAATGCGGGTACTGTCGTTGCCAGCGTGGATGTAGATGATCAGAGCAATTTAATATTCAAGGTATCTGACCAAGGATTAGGAATTCCTGAGGGGTTAAAAAAGAACATTTTCAAAAAGTATTATACGGTTAATAAGTCCAATAAAGTAGAAGGCGGGGTTGGTTTAGGCTTATATATCACTAAAAATATTGTCAGTACCTTAAAAGGTAGGATTAATTTCAAGACGAATTCAGGACAGGGAACTACTTTTAGGGTAGAAATACCAGTTCCGAAGCCAAAATTCCGCAGGAAGACCAGTTTAAACATTGAGAAGATCAGTGATTTCTCGAAGGATTTAAGTTGGTTAATTGTGGATGATAATGCCTTGAATTTGCTTTATTTAAAGCAGTTTTTCTCGTTACACACCCATGTTAAGACGGCAACACACGGAAAAGAGGCCTTGGAGGTTTTAAGTAGATTTCCGATTGATGTGGTTGTTACAGACATCAATATGCCTATAATGACGGGGGATGAATTACTGGCGACTGTTCGTGCGAACCCAGCGTACGACAATGTCAAGATTATTGCTACATCATCTGATAATGAGCAAGTTAAGAATCTTGAAAAAGAAAGGAAGGTTTTATTTGATGGCATATTAATAAAGCCATTTAATGAGCGGAAATTGACGGAGGTTATTGTAAAAACGATCTATCCGATCTTCGAGGATAGTGATGAGTTACGTCAAGAAAGCTAGGTTAATTAAAACTTTTTCAACTTTTTTACATCTAAACTCTTGTAAATAAAAGTTTTTCGTATCTTTGCAATCCCTACATCGTAGGGAAAAGGAGATAATTAATTAATGGCAAAAAAACAAGAAGCAGAAAAAGAGTTAGCGGCGAAAAACGCAGAGCTACAAGGTGCTGACACAAAAGTTGTGAAGGACACTGAAAAGATTGAGTCTGAAGCAGATTCAAATTTAATCGATGAGATTAAATCAAACACTTGGAGCACTCCAGCAGGAGACTTCGACTGGGATCTTGATGAAAAAGCTTTTGGTAACTACAGTGATGCAGAACGTACTAAATTAGAAGAGCAGTACGCTGGCACATTCAACCAAATTAATCAAGGTGAGATTATTGAAGGTATTGTTGTATCGATCAATAACAAAGACGTTGTTTTAAACATCGGTTTCAAATCAGACGGTCTAGTAGCATTATCTGAGTTCCGTGACTTACCTGACTTAAAAATCGGTGATACGGTAGACGTATTTGTAGAATCGCAAGAGGATGCAAATGGTCAATTAGTATTATCACGCAAACGTGCTAAAACACAAAAATCTTGGGAAGAAATCAACGAGGCTTTGGAAAATGACAAAGTTATTGATGGTTTCGTTAAATCACGTACAAAAGGTGGTTTAATTGTAGACATCAAAGGTGTTGAGGCATTCTTACCAGGATCACAAATTGATATTAAGCCTATTCGTGACTATGATGTTTACGTAGGTAAAACAATGGAATTCAAAGTTGTAAAAATCAACCACGAATTCAAGAACGTAGTAGTTTCTCACAAAGTATTAATTGAGGACGATTTAGAGAACCAAAAATCAGAAATCGTTGCGAAATTAGAAAAAGGACAAGTATTGGAAGGTACTGTTAAAAATATCACTGACTTCGGTGTGTTCATCGACTTAGGTGGTGTTGACGGATTACTTCACATTACAGATATCTCTTGGGGCCGTATCGAGCATCCAAAAGAGGTATTGGCATTAGACCAAACAATCAACGTTGTTGTTCTTGACTTTGATGATGAGAAAAAACGTATTGCATTAGGTTTGAAACAACTTTCAGAGCACCCTTGGGAATCTTTAGACAAGAACTTAGAAATCGGTTCTAAAGTGAAAGGTAAGATCGTTACTGTAGCTGACTACGGTGCATTCTTAGAAATCATCCCAGGAGTAGAAGGATTAATCCACGTTTCTGAGATGTCTTGGTCTCAAAACTTACGTTCTCCACAAGAGTTCTTGAAAGTAGGTGACGAAATCGAAGCTGAGATCTTAACATTAGATCGTGAAGAGCGTAAAATGAGCTTAGGTATCAAACAATTGACTCCAGATCCTTGGCAAAACATCACTGAACGTTACCCAGTTGGTTCAAAACAATCAGCAGTTGTTAAGAACATGACTAACTTCGGTGTATTCGTTGAGTTAGAAGACGGAATCGACGGTTTAATTCACATTTCTGACCTTTCATGGTCTAAGAAAGTTAACCACCCTAACGAATTCACTAAAGTTGGTGAAAGATTAGACGTTGTGGTATTAGAATTAGACGAAGAAAACCGCAAACTTTCTTTAGGTCACAAACAATTAGAGGAAAACCCTTGGGATACTTTCGAAACTATCTTCACTGAAGGTTCAGTTCACGAAGGTACCGTAATCAAAGTTGGTGACAAAGGTGATATCGTTGCTTTACAATATGGTGTTGAAGGTTTCTGCCCTAACAAACACTCTGTAAAAGAAGACGGATCAGCATTGAAAGTAGACGAAGTTGCTGAATTCAAAATCATTGAATTCAACAAAGAAAACAAACGTCTAGTTATCTCTCACTCTCGTATTTGGGAAGATGCTAAAGCTGAAGCTCGTATCGAAGAGTTCAACGCTCGTAAAAAAGAAGCTAAAACTGCTAATGCAGCAGTGAAAAAAGTTAAAGATTCAGTTGAAAAATCAACTCTAGGTGATCTTGACGTATTAGCTCAATTGAAAGAGCAAATGGAAGACGACGAGAAAAAATCTAAATAAGTTTAGATTTCTCTAAATACTTCAAAGCCCCGATTGAAAAATCGGGGCTTTTGCTGTTTTATAGATATGAGATGTGAGATTTGAGATGTGAGATAGTGGAAAGGGAAAGGGAGATATGAGATGTTAGATGTGAGATGTGAGATGTGAGATGTGAGATGTGAGATGTGAGATGTGAGATGTGAGATGTGAGATAGTGGAAAGGCAGTACATAGTTGTGAGATTATCTACTTTTTTATATATCTTTAAACTAACAAGGTTAATATCTAAAATCTCAATACTCAATACTCATATCTAATAAAATTTACTATCTCAATACTCAAATCTCACATCTCAATACTAATTAGCCATGCGAACAGCTGCACTTATCAGTACCGACGAAGCCCTCAAATTAATCAATGAGGAAAATGCTATAGTTTTTGACGCTACAATTGACAAGGTCAATCAGAAGATGGACAATAGTAAGATGGAATTGCTTCCAAACAGTTTGTTTTTGGATATTGAAGGTGCATTTTCGGATCATAGCATTCCTTTTCCACATACAATGATATCGGCGCAACAATTCACGAAAGAAGCGCAAAAATTAGGTATCAACCAGGATTCTACGTTGGTAATTTATGATCATTGGGGAGTTTACTCAAGTCCTAGGGCCTGGTGGATGTTCCGATATATGGGATTAGAGAAGGTTCATGTATTAAATGGGGGTCTCCCCGCTTGGAAAGCTGCAGGACTTCCTATTGATGACCACTACTCACAAGTTGAAGTAGCAGGTAATTTCAAGGCTAAACCTAATTATGAATGGTTTATCAGTAAGGAAGAACTGGTAGAGCGGTTGGGAGATGATGATATCAGCATTACCGATGCGCGATCTTCCGGTCGGTTCAATGGTACAGCCCCAGAACCGCGAGAAGGATTAAAATCTGGTCATATCCCTGGTTCTAAAAACCTACCTTTTGACCAAGTACTGGATGGAACTACCTATCAAGATAAAGAAGAACTTGAAAGACTTTTCGAAGGGAAAATTGATGCCAGCAAACAAAATATCTTCACCTGTGGCTCCGGAATATCAGCAGCCATCATCGCACTGGCAGCATATGAACTTGGAAACGACTATGTAACGATATATGATGGCTCCTGGGCAGAATGGGCTAATAGTATTTAGTAGTTAGTATTTAATCATAGTATTTAGTAGTTAGTATTTAGTATTTAGACACCTGCCTATCTGAAAATCTACTGAAAATCTATATGTCTTGAAACCTGCATGTCTGAAAATCTATATGTCTTGAAACCTGCATGTCTGAAATTCTATATGTCTTGAAACCTGCCTGTCTGAAAAGCTATATGTCTTGATACCTGCATGTTTGAAAATCTAGAAATCCAAATTGCTATTTGATTAGATTGCCATTATTCCGATTTAAGCATCTTGCGATTCATGGAAACTTTGGTATCGGCAAATAAAAACTCTTCCTAGTTTCCTTTTATTAACCGCTAAGAATTATCGCGAGCGCTCTAAATACTAAATACTATATACTAAATACTATTTACCAGGAAGCGGCACATAGCCATCATCGCCGGGTACTTTAGGGAAATCATGGTTGATCCATTTTTCTTTGGCTTCATCGATTGTTTGTTTTTCACTTGCGACGAAGTTCCAGGAAATAAAGCGTTCTTCAGGGAATGGTTCGCCACCGAAGATATAGACCGTAGATCCTGCTTTCATCTCAAAGCTACATAGGTGAGCATCCAAAGTGATCAAGATCTGCTTAGGACCATAAGTAAAGCCATTGCTATCGATCTCTCCCTCTAATATATAGAGACCGCTTTCGCCATATAATTCACCGCGAATATCAATTAAGGCATCCTTTTCAGCCTTAACTTCAATCATATACAATTTACTATAAACAGGAACGGGTGATTTTTTACCAAATGCTTCACCCGCAATCAGTTTAAAGGATACATCGCCATCCTTCCAAGTTGGGATATCATGAGCTTCCGTATGATGGAATTCAGGTTCCATAAACTCAAGGTTTTTAGGTAATGCTACCCAGATTTGAAGTCCATGCAGAAATTTATCTTTTTGCCTTAAATATTCTGGGGTTCTTTCGGAATGCACCACACCTTTGCCAGCAGTCATCCAGTTCACGGCTCCGGGTTTAATCTCCATGGCAGTACCAAGGCTATCTCTATGGAAAATAGAACCTTCAAATAAGTAGGTCAATGTAGACAAACCAATATGAGGATGTGGTCCAACATCTAAATTTTCATGGTCTGCCAAACAAGCAGGTCCCATGTGATCAATAAAAACAAAGGGGCCAATGGAACGTTTCTGGCGAAATGGCAATAGTCTTCCTACCATAAAGTTCCCGATGTTTGCTGCTGTTTCTTCTCTGATGAAATCTATATTCGACATATGTCTCCTGTATTATATTTCCTTAAAGTTACATATTATCACTTATTATTCACTAGGCGAAAAATGAGATCTGCGGTTAACTTTGTCGTTCTATTGTCAATATCATATAGCGGGTTGACTTCGGCGAAGTCGACAGATTTCAGCTTTGGCAGCTGAATGAGTTCATGGAATAATTTCGCAAAAGTTGGATCCGGGATTAGCCCATTGAAAGCAGGGGCACTTACACCTGGAGCATAGGCCGCTGCAAACACATCCATATCTATCGTGAGGTAAATATCATCTACATTCTGGGAAAATTGATCAATTTGGGAAATCACCTTATTGATATTTTCGGCATAGATTTCATTGCCTTTGATCACCTGAACGGCTTTTTCTTTAGCATAATTGAATAGGGCCTGCGTGTTGCTGATGTCCTGGATTCCTATGGCGAGATATTGAACCTCAAAGTTTTCAATTTCTGAATCGGTAAAGATTTGATAGAAACCAGTACCAGAATTTCCTTGGTTATCATTAACCGCCCTAATATCGAAATGAGCATCTAAATTAATAATCCCAATTCTTTTTGTTTTACTATATTTTTTTAGTCCATTGAAATGCCCATAAGTAACTTCATGGCCACCGCCAAGGACAATTGGCAGGCCTCCATTTTCCAAAATTTGGCTTACACGTTTTGCCAGTTCCTCCTGTGCAGCTTCCATATCCTCAGCCACGCAAATGACATCTCCGGCATCGAAAATCCTTGTTTCTGAGGACATATGATTAGGTAAACCAGCCAAAACCTTGCGAAGGGCTTCTGGCGCATCCTTAGCTCCAATACGACCTTGATTCCTTCTTACCCCTTCATCACAGCAAAAACCTAAAAATACAAAGCTATTTTCCAGTGTATTTGAAATGCTATCTAAGTTGATACATTCCATAATTTGATGCCAACGATGGTACACAGCACTAGTTCCATCGGATCTACCTGTCCATAGCTGCTGTTCTGTAGGTCTGTAGAGGACATTTCCAAAAGCTTCCATGTTAGTTATTTCCAAAAAGGTTATCAATTATGTGATTATCCACCAGTTCCGCTTTAGTTACTTTCAAGGTAGAAGATCTTTCCAATTCGGTTTCAATGGCGCTGATTGCTTCTTTATTTCTTGCCCATGCCCTTCTTGCAATTCCGTTATTCACGTCAAAGAATAGCATTTGCTTTAATTTGCGGTCGCTATCCTCAGATCCATCAAGTACCATTCCGAAACCACCATTTATTACTTCCCCCCATCCTACTCCACCGCCGTTATGGATAGAAACCCAAGTTGCTCCTCGGAAACTATCTCCAATAACATTGTGAATGGCCATATCAGCGGTAAACTTACTACCATCATAGATATTACTGGTTTCACGGTACGGTGAATCTGTTCCGCTGACATCATGATGGTCCCGACCCAATACTACGGGAGCAGATAACTTTCCATCAGCGACTGCCTTATTGAAAGCTTCGGCGATTTTCATTCTTCCCAAGGCATCAGCATATAAAATCCTTGCCTGAGAACCAACCACCAGTTTATTGTTTTCAGCTTCTGAAATCCATTTAATATTATCTTCCATCTGCTGGTATATTTCTTCAGAAGCATTCTTTTGAAGGTCTTTCATCACCTCAAGGGCGATGTTATCAGTCAATCTTAAATCTTCAGGTTTTCCAGAAGTACATACCCATCTAAATGGACCGAAACCATAATCAAAACACATAGGTCCTAGGATATCCTGAACGTAAGAAGGATATCTGAAATTAATTCCATCTTCCGCCATGATATCAGCGCCAGCTCGACTAGCTTCCAAAAGGAAAGCATTTCCATAATCAAAAAAGTATGTTCCTTTGGCCACATGTTTATTGATGGCATTCGCATGGCGAATCAATGTACGTTGTACCTCTTTTTTGAACCTTTCCGGATCATTGGCAATAAGTTCATTAGATTCTTCAAAACTTAAATCCACGGGGTAATAACCACCTGACCATGGGTTATGCAAAGAAGTTTGATCAGATCCGACGGTCACTTTAATACTCTGTCTATCAAACTGTTCCCATACATCGACAATGTTTCCGATATATGCGATAGAGATCACCTCCTTTTTAGCAATAGCAGCTTTTACGGCAAGAATCAAGCCTTCGATATCCTCTACTAGTATATCTACCCAACCTTGTTCATGTCTTTTTCTAGCAGCGGCAGGGTTTACTTCTGCACAAACAGTGATACACCCCGCAATATTACCCGCTTTAGGTTGAGCTCCACTCATTCCCCCAAGTCCGGAGGTTACAAAGACTTTCCCTTGAATAGATTCACCTTCAGGAAGATGTTTCCTGAAAGCATTCATAACGGTGATTGTTGTTCCATGGACAATACCCTGAGGTCCGATATACATATATGAACCTGCAGTCATTTGCCCATATTGAGTAACACCCAAAGCATTGAATTTTTCCCAATCATCGGGTTTGGAATAATTAGGAATCATCATTCCATTGGTCACAACGACACGTGGTGCATTTTCAGAAGAAGGAAAAAGCCCCATTGGATGTCCTGAATACATATGCAAAGTTTGTTGATCAGACATTTGCGAAAGGTATTTCATGGTCAGTAGGTATTGCGCCCAGTTTTGAAATACGGCTCCATTGCCACCATAGGTAATCAACTCATGCGGATGTTGAGCAACAGCCGGATCCAGGTTATTCTGTATCATCAGCATAATGGCAGCAGCCTGTTGACTTTTTGCAGGGTATGCAGAGATTGGTCTAGCATGCATTTCATAATGAGGTCTGAATCTATACATATAAATTCGCCCATATTCCCGGAGTTCCTCCAAAAACTCTGCAGCCAATTCCTGATGCCATTCCTTTGGAAAATACCTTAAGGCATTCCGAACGGCAAGTTTTTCTTCCTCTTTACTTAAAATAGCCTTACGTTTTGGGGCATGGCTCACCCTATTATCTAATTGAGCTTTTGCTGGTAATTCTGTTGGAATACCTTGTGCAATTGCTTCTTTAAAATCTTTATCAATCATCCTATTAGTCTTTTCTAACAAATACTTCAGTTCCATTTTTCCAGACCGCCTTGGGTTGAAGACCGCCTTGCAGATAAGTGATATTTTGATAGTTATCAGTATCATAGATCACCAAATCCGCTAACATTCCTTCCATTAAACGGCCTCTATCCTGTAGGTTCAAGGCTTTCGCTGCGCGGAAGGTAATTCCCGCGAAGAGTTCGGCATTACTCAGCTTTTGCATGGTTGCAAGTATACTGGCACTTTCGATCAATTTACCCATAGGTGCAGACCCAGGATTCCAATCGGTTGCAATGGCCAAACTAGCACCAGCATCCAATAGCTTTCTAGCAGGTGTAAACTCACAACCAATTCCTAGGGATGCAGCCGGTAAAGCCACTGGGATTACATCCGATCCTGCCAATAAACTAATTTCATTTTCAGTAGAAGCTTCCAGATGGTCAGCTGAAACTGCAGCAAGTTCAACAGCCAACTTAGAACCTGAGGTACTAAATTGGTCAGCATGTACTGTTAAGTCAAAGCCCATTTCCTTGGCTTTTTTATAGTATGGAAGTATTTGTTCAGCAGAGAAGGCACTCTTTTCTACGAAGGCGTCAATTCTGTTGGTTAGCTCTTCAGCCCTCAACAATGGGAAAAGCTTTTCGCCAATTTCGTATAAGTAATCTTCAGCATTACCTTCATAATCTTTAGGATGCATATGTGCTGCAAGGCAGGTTGAAATCAAATCCACAAAAGATGCCTGATTGGCTTCCTTGATTGCGCGTAAGGTCTTGAGCTCCTCTTCGACATTGAGTCCATATCCACTCTTTACCTCAACGGTTGTTATCCCTTGTCTCAACAAGTTATCAGCACGTTTAAGGGTCAAGAATTTAAGTTCATCCTGCGAACATTCACGAGTATGCTTTACAGTACTCCAAATTCCGCCGCCCGCTTCTGCAATTTCAAGGTAGGAACTACCTGCATTTCGCATTGCAAAATCGTTAGCTCGGTTACCACCAAAGGCAATATGGGTATGGCAGTCAATATATCCCGGTAGAGCCACAAAATCACCCTTCAGTTCCACGATATCAATATCATCAGGCAAGGCAGCCTTTAATCCTTCAAAATCGCCTACAACCTTAATTTTGCCATCGACAATATAAATACCAGCCTGTTCTATGATTTCCAGTTGTTCGTCTTTTAATGCCCCTTTCAGTGGCAAGTGCTGCATAGTCAACACTTGTTTGAAGGGACCTATTAACTTTCCGTTCTCTTTCATGATCAATAGTTTTCAAAATATTCAACAGCATCACCAAAATATGGCTTATTACTATCCTTCGCGGCTTTTTTTGCGATTTCAATCAATTCACCAGATTTGATAATCGATAGGGCATTATCCAAGATATCCTGCATTGGCTGATCCTCTTCAATATGAGGAATTTTTGTTCTAATATGTTGATGAATTGCTTCCACCACTGCTGTAGATTGTTTAGGATTATGGAAATCTTTAGCTTGCGCTGCACAAAGCATTTCAATACTTAAGATTTTATCAACATTATCCAGTACCTGTAGGAGTTTTCTTCCGGAAATAGATCCCATGCTCACATGGTCTTCTTGGCCCAATGATGTAGGAATACTATCTGCTGATGCCGGAAAACAAAGCCCTTTGTTTTCACTAGCAATGGCTGCAGTACTGTATTGAAGGATCATAAATCCAGAATTTAAACCAGTTGCTTTCATCAACAATTTAGGCACCCCATTAGTTTCACCTTCGAGGGACAAATAAACCCTACGATCGGAGATATTCCCTAATTCAGATACTGCTAGCGTGGCATAATCCAATGGTAATGCAATAGGCTGACCATGGAATGAACCTCCAGAAATAGTAAGTTCACTATTAATAATTATTGGGTTATCTGTAACGGAATTGATTTCAGTTTCAATGATTTCCTTAAAGTGTAACCAAGCATTCCGGGATGCACCATGAACCTGAGGAATACAACGCAAGGAATAAGGATCCTGAACACGGGAGCAATTTTTATGAGATTCCAGAATCTCTGAATCCTTCAGGAGGTTGAATATGGTAGAAGCGACGAAAGTATTTCCTTTATAAGGTCTCAATTGATGAAGTTCTGAGAAAAATGGTTTGATTGAACCATTGAGGCCTTCGATCATCAGGGTTGCAATCAAGTCGGCATTATTCATCAATCTATTCATTTCTACAACGGCTTTGACACCATGGGCAGCCATAAATTGAGTTCCGTTAATTAATGCTAATCCTTCCTTCGCTCCAAGATGAATAGGTTCAATTTCATATTCCTTAAGCACCGATGCAGTATCCACTATTTGGCCATCCTTCCAGAGCTTACCAAGACCGATAAGCGGCAAAAATAAATGTGATAATGGTGCTAGGTCACCAGAAGCACCAACAGATCCTTGCTTTGGTATGACAGGAATGACATCATTTTGAATATGCCAGATAATCCGTTCCACTGTACTTAATTGAACACCGGAAAAACCTTTGGATAAGGCATGAACTTTCAAGATAAGCATGAGTTTACTCAATTCCTTATCGATTGGTTCTCCTACCCCAACGGCATGGCTTTTAAGAATGTTTTCCTGTAATTTTTTAGTATCCTGGGGACTGATCAAAGTAGTGCATAGTGGTCCGAAACCTGTATTGATTCCATAGACCACTTTTCCAGCATCCACAATCTCTTGAACATATTGGGCGCTTTGATTTATTTTGCTGATGGTTTCATCAGTCAATAGACCTTGACATTCAGATTTTGCAATAGCAATAGCTATAGAACTGGTCAAATAATCTTCTCCGTATTTAAATGTTTTCATGTTATTTCGCTGTGTTATCCAAATTTACCTGCTATATTTGATAATTGGCAATATCAATTTTAGCAACAACTGATAACTATGAATTATCAAATCGAACTTAGACATCTCCTCTATTTCAAAGTAGTTGCCGAGGAATTACACTTCAGGAGGGCGGCAGAAAGGTTATTCATTGCACAGCCGGGATTATCCCGACAAATCAAGCAATTGGAAGAGTATTATGGCACTTCCTTATTCATTCGAGATAAAAGAAATGTGGCCTTAACGGAGGCGGGAGTTTATCTTAAGAAGGAGGTTGAATTGATTTTTAATCAGTTGGATAACATCAAAGACCATATTGAGAAAATTTCAGAGGGAAAGATTACCTCCTTGAAATTAGGATTTATAGGATCAGCCGTGCAGGCGATGTTACCACAGTTATTAGTAGAGTTAAAACAGAAGCAGCCATTAATCGACATTACACTCAATGAATTGTCCAATGAGGTTCAGATTGACATGATCAACAAGCAGGAATTGGATTTTGGTTTTGTACGATTAAAAGACAGCCCCATAGGACTAAAATCTATTCCTATCTTAACTGAGCATTTTTCATTGGTAGTACCCAAGAATACGGTTTCAAAATCAAAAGGAAAAGTCAATTTAAATGACTTCAAGGACGAGTCATTTATTCTCTTTTCCAAAGAGTATAGCAATTCTTATTACGAGTTGGTGATGAGCATTTTTGAGGATCATAATTTTGTTCCACATGTAGCGCTGAGGACTGTGAATGCATTAAGTATTTTCAATCTGGTGAGTCAAGGCTTGGGTGTTGCCATTGTTCCGACCTCCTTAAAAAAAGGTTACCATACGCATGTAGACTTTTTAGAGTTGAATCATCTTCCCCAACGAACCACCTTATCCCTTATCTGGAGTAAGAAGAATCGAAATCCAGGCATACCTCTTATGTTGGAGATTGTCGAAGGGTTAAAAAAGAAACATTAATCCCTAAAGAAAATATCAATTCATAAATCTATTTGACTCCCTATGAGTCAACCAAATAGCAACTGGTATATTTTAGGAAGAAAGATTTAGTAAGTTATTTTTATATAAATTTATGGAAACCAATATTTTTCTGCATCCATCTGGAAAATGGTTACTATCTAACGGTTTATGATTTATGAAAAGAATTATTCTATTAATATTTGCACTCACCCCACTCCTGTTATTCAGTCAGGGAATTAACACTAAAAACATGATTGATGAAAAATGGAAAGAGGTAGACCGATTAATTTCTATTGGGAATTATGAACAGACTACCCCGCTATTGCATGAAATAAAGGCTTACGCTAAGAAGGCAAAGGATGGTCCTATGGAGATTCGCGCCATTTTAGCGGAGAGTCAATTGCTTAAAGTAAACACGACGCAAGAAGATTTTTTTGATAAAGTTGAAAAACACTTTCAAAAAAGCATCGATCAAACGGAGGGAGTTCAAAGAAGTATACTTTATAGCTTCTATGCTCAGTTTCTGGGTAGTAATATGCAATATTTCAGTGAAAGCAAGAATAAATTTTTAGAGGCAGATGAGGAAACCAAGTATAAAATCTTGGACTCCATATTCAATAAATCATTGGAGAACAAAGACCTACTCTTGAAGCAACCTATTGAAAACTGGAAGTCCTTATTCACTGAATCCAAAAATTTAAGTCTTAGTCCTACTTTATATCATTTTAATATTAATCCATATCTAGCATTTTTGAGATTTGATAGAAAAAAGAATGCAGAAAAGATTGAGAAAATATCCAAAGATTTAATTAGCATCAACAAAAAAGCAGGTTATGCCGATGCAACTTCTTATTTATTGGTCAATAATTTATCTATTGATAGGCTTAAAAATGATGATTTAATCAAGGCACTCAAAAACATAATCACTCAAAATAAGAGCGATTATAATGTCCACATTTACATCAGCATAGCAGAAGTCTTTAGTCAAAGGAATGATAAAAAATCGGCTGTAGAATATTTGGCCAAGGCAAAACAAGAATATCCAAATTCTGCATGGATTAAGGATGTTGAATTTCTTATCAACCAATATAAGAGTGTGAGAATTCAATTTTCAAATTCTCAAATCATTCCTTCCAAGGAAAACAGTCCAATACAGCTTTCCCATAGGAATGCCGAAAAGTTATATTTGAAAGTTTTCAATGTTACTAATACTCCGACCAACTACATAAACTACAAGGTTAAATTAGATAGTTTAACTAAAATAGTCGGAATTAACGCTAAAGAAGTTTATTCTGAAGAGATTCCCATCAAAACCTATGATGATTATAGTGATCATTCTACCATCTATAAGATTAATCCATTATCCTATGGCAATTATGTTATTCTAATTTCAAACAATTCAGATTTTAAGGATGATGGGCTGTTCAATAGTGTTGAATCTTCAAGTTTTGTAGTTTCTGATTTGTTTAATTTTTCAGCTATTCAGAAAGTAAATCTTTCTAAAAGATTATTAAACGGGCAGTTTATCGATCGTAAAACTGGTTTAGCCTATGGAAATAAAAACTTTGAGATTTATGATTTAAACACTGGCAAAGCGCCAAAGCTTTTACACAAGGTTAAGACTAACCAGCATGGGGAATTTTCAATAAATATTAGTGAGGATTTCTATTTCCAATTTCAATCAGGAGTAATGGTCTATCTTGCTGATGAAAAGCAATTCATCAAGACAGATGCTCCTCAGGATTTTAGTTTTAGATACGATGAAAAGGAAGAAGAGGCTGAAAATTTTAACACAAAAATTCTAACAGACCGAAGTATTTATCGACCTGGCCAAAAGGTTTACTTCAAAGGCATTGTTTACAATAATAATTCCTTATCGGGAAAGGTTATTGAGGGAAAAAAACTTGAAGTATTTTTACAAGATGCCAACGGCCAGACCGTGGATTCCCTAAACCTTACGAGTAATACGTTTGGATCTGTTCATGGCGAACTTAAGATTCCAAGCAATACCTTAGCAGGAA
Organism: Sphingobacterium cellulitidis; assembly: GCF_043187465.1. Lineage (GTDB taxonomy): Bacteria > Bacteroidota > Bacteroidia > Sphingobacteriales > Sphingobacteriaceae > Sphingobacterium > Sphingobacterium cellulitidis. The sequence continues at coordinate 3,389,876 of NZ_CP171136.1, forward strand.
GTTTCAATATCTTGATTGAAGATAAAGGGCAACAAATAGGGTATTATTCATTTAGTGTAGAAGAGTACAAACGGCCAACATTTAGTGTCAGATTTGAGACTAATAAGGAAACTTACAAACGTTCAGACATCGCTGAATTTATTGGAAATATTGAATCGTACTCTGGAGTTGCGCTTTCAGGTTCAACCATAAATTACAAGGTTGATATTTATTCTTATCAACCAAATTACACAAGGTTTACTTTAGTTGATAGTTCAGTGGTTTCGGATGATCTAGGGAAGTTTAAGATCAAGGTGCCATTGGAAGACACGGCTTTAAATAAACTGAAAGAATTCAATATCAGTATTACAGCTGAGGCAGTCAACCAGACTGGTGAAATGCAACAAGCATCCGTATTTTACACCTACTCTGACAAACCTTGGCTGATAAATATTCAAGGCCCAACCTTGGTAGAAGCTGGTAAATGGAGTAAAATATTCCTTAGTACGGTAAATAGAAACAATCAAGCACTTCCCATGACTGGGGAGTTAAAAATCTATAAATATCCGGAAGCAGGAATAACCTTACCTGTTCAGGATAATAATATTTTCAGAGGGATTGATTATCATTTATTCAGTAATGATGAATACAAAAAATTATTTCCGAAATCATTCGATATATCCTTAGTTGAAAAGAAACCATCGGAATTGATAAAGACATATTCATTTGACACTAGAGATACCGGATTAGTAAAAATTGATTCTACCTTGTTCCCAAAAGGAAATTATTATGTGGAAGTCGTTTCAATCCAAGGAAAAGACACAATTAGAAGTCAAGCAAATGTGAAGGTTTTTGACCCTATTACCAAAAAATCTAGCAATTATGATTTTCTAACTTTCTCTTTCGATAAGGTCAATTATGGTTTGGATGAGCAGGTCAAAGTAAATTTTTATACGGATGAACCCGATGCTAAGGAGATATTTCTATTTCCAAGTAATTCCTTTGGTCAAAAAGAGACCTTGAGTATTCCGGTAAAACAGGGAAAAGCTACCTATGAGTTTAAGTTTGATAAAGAAAAGTTTTCACGAGGTTATCAATTTGAAGCCTTGCTAATTGTAAACAATCAAATTCAAAATTTTCCTATCCATGTTCCTAAAAAAAGTGATGATCAAGACTTGAAGATTAAGATAAGTAGCTTTAGGGACAAAATTCTTCCAGGAATTAAGGAGAAATGGAGCTTCAACATCCTTCAAAAGGATAAGGTATTACCAGCAGAGGTGTTAGCCACGATGTACGATATGTCCTTAGACATATTCGGAGTTAATTATTATTCTACCTATTTTGACAGGTATTCACCTTCTTACTATCGTTATTACAATTTATCGTATATATTTTATGCAAAATCTTCCTCAGAATCTTATGGAATAATTGACCCTAATATTGAAGTAGTTGGGACTGACTTAGCATTGGTTAATAATTATGAATTATGGGCATACTATTGGTTAAATCGTGGAATTTTTGGTTATGGTAGTTCCAAAGTATCTGGATTTATAAGAGGAACAACCCATGGTGTTGAAGATTCTTCAGCTGGAGTTAGAGGAAGAGCCAGTTTATCGGCAAAATCTATTAGAGCAGATGCTGAACCAATTGCTGAAGATATGGTAGTTGCAGAAGTTGTAACGACAAACGGCATGCAGGACGCTGATTTAAAAGCTCAAAATTATAATCCTGCTGAGGAGAGTTTAAACCAAAAAGGGGCTGAGGATAACCTCTCCCAAGTCCAAGCGCGGAAGAACCTCCAGGAAACAGCCTTCTTCTACCCTAACCTGTACACCGACAAGGATGGCAACATCAGTTTCGAGTTTGACAGTCCTGAGGCCTTGACCAAGTGGAAGCTCATGCTGTTCGCCCATGGCAAGAACCTGGAAGTAGGGTCTGCGCAGTTCTTTACCCAGACGCAGAAACAATTGATGATACGTCCCAACCTGCCAAGGTATTTCCGGGAGTCCGATGAGATCGAGATCATCGCGCAGGTGCAGAACCTAAGTGAGGAAGTCCAAAAAGGAAAAGCGAAGATTGAGATCATCAATCCGGTGGATAATGCCGACATCAGCGACAAGTTTGTGGTCAGCGCTATCTCGACGAATTTTACAGTCGAGAAGAGCAATAACCAAACGGTGTCCTGGAAGCTCAAGATTCCAGAGGGATATCCTGCAGTGCAGGTCAAAATCGTAGCTGCAAGTGCAGAATACTCCGATGGGGAGATTATGGAACTGCCGGTATTATCCAACAAGGTATTGATAGCAGAGATCCAGAAGATCGCATTGAAGGCTGGCGAAAAGAAAGATTTCAATATCGAATCAGCTGGAAAGAACAACCTACAGGCCAAGGTTCAGGTTCAAAGCAACCCGATCCTGGAGATCATCTCTGCCATCGATTACCTCAAGAACTATCCATACGAATGTACCGAACAGTCTACCAGCAAATGGTTCGGCTATAAGATGGTACAATACATCGGCAAGCACTATCCGGCCATTTCCGATTATTTTAAATCGATCAAGGCAAAGGATACCAAGAGCCGATTGGAGGAGAATGCGCAGCTGAGCGAATTGAAGTTACAAGAGATGCCTTGGCTTCGCGACATACAGCATGACAGCAAGAGATTGGAGGCCATAGCGGAACTGTTCAATTCCAATATCGAAACCGAGCTCAAGGGAATCGAACAAAAGATATTGCGTGGTCAACTGGACAACGGTTCTTTCCCTTGGTTTGAGGGCGGAAAAACAGATACCCATATCTCCATGAGAATATTGGAGGTGGTCGGAAAGGTATTCTACCTCGATCACAACCTGGTCAATCCGCAGATGAACGGTAGCATGCGCAGGTTGGCAAACTACCTGGATCAAGATACTAGCATCACCAGGGAGAAAGCGTCTGCGAGCATTGCCCTGGATTATCTATATGCCCGTCATTTCTGGAATTCAGAGGTCAAGGTTCCGCAGAAGAACAGTGAGGTCCTCAAGGCCAAGATTGCCAAGGCTCCGATCATTACCGCCAAGGGTCCTGCCGGCTATGCCGCAAAGGCATGGGTGGTAAACCAATTGTTTGGCGTATCAAAAGAGTCCAATGAAATCAAGAACAGGATTCAACAAGAGGTGATCCTGGATCCTGAAAAGGGAATGTACTGGGAAAGCAACAGTAAACATTACAATGATATCAGCTTACAGAGCTATATGTTGGAGGCCTATAAATTATATGACCCGAGCAAGTTGAATGCCATCAGTCAGTGGATTTTCTTCAAGAAGGAAGCCAATTATTGGCGCAGCACCTGGATGACGGTGGATGCTGTCTACAGTCTCCTGTTGACCAATAATCCGAAGGACTTTAGTTTGGAAAACACGGTGAAGGTATTGGTTGATGGACAGAAGACACAGTTGGACAGCGTTGTTCTGGGACAGGTATCCAAGACCTTTACCAAAGAAGACCTGCAGAAAAATAGAACCATACAATTACAGAACGACAATGACCGGACAGTGTTCGGAGGTGTTTTCCACCAGTATTTCTTGCCGGTATCAGAGGTAAAAAGTTCAACCAATGACATCAAGGTCAGCAAACAGTACATGGTGGAACGGAATGGTAAATGGATGGAGAGCAAAGATGCAAAACTCGGAGAAAGGATCAAGGTGGTCATAACGGTCATCAATGATCAGGACCTGGAGTATGTGCACTTGAAGGATAGTCGTCCAGCGGGTGTTGAGCCTGTATACGTTCCTTCAGGTTACAATTGGAGAAACAACTTCTATTTTACCTTGAAGGATGCATCGACCAACTATTTCTTCAATTCCTTGCCTAAAGGAAAAAGAACGTTCGAATATGAGGTCAAAGCAAATAATATTGGTGTATTCAATTCTGGGATTACAGGTATTGAAAGCATGTATGACCCGACGGTTAATGCAAGGTCAGATAATAAGGTGATCAGGATTGTGAAGTAGGGAATATTAGAAATAAAATGAGAAGGGCAATTGATATCAATTGCCCTTCTCATTTTATTAAAGACTTCCCTTTCTACTGCCAAGTCAAGCTTATTTAAAATAATTTTATGAAAAACAATATTAGGATGCATCTTAAATTAAGAACGCCAATTATTAATTCATGAAAATAATCCTACAAATATTATTGTTTATCCTCCCGTTTTTAGCTTTTTCACAGACAGTTAGACAAGATAGTGGAGAAAAATGGAAAGAAATCAACCATTTGCAAAGTGTTAGAAATTACAAAGAAACTATCCCAATTTTAAATGAAATAAAGAAGTCCTCTAAAGGAAGAAAAGATGATGCCCTAGAGGTAAGGATAATTCTCGCGGAAACCATGGGACTCAGGGAAAATGTTACTAATGCAGACTTATTCGAAAAAATAGAACAACATTTTATCCGGAACATTAAGGGAAAAAATAAAGTTCAAAGAGCAGTACTATATCAAGCTTATGCCTTATTTCTTCTAAATAATATTAAAAAGAGTCCATCCAAAACCAATAATGAATTTCTGGGATCAACCAGGGAAAGGAAATTAAAAATCATAGATAGTCTCTTCAAAAAAACTATTGCCAATAAAAATATTCTCCTAAAACAACCTATGGAAAAATGGCAACCATTAATGCAAGATTCCAACAATCTTTCTATTCAACCTAGTTTATATCATTTCAATCTGGACACCTATTTAAAGTTTTTACTTATGGACAGAAAGAACAATTTGGATCATGCCAATAAACTATTAACAGATATTCTTGCCTATAATAAGAAGATGGGGTTTGAGGATGCATCCGCCAACCTCCTGGCTAAGTACCTATATATAGAAGACCGAGATACATCGGGTATAATAGAAGCTTACGAAGGAATTATTCAAAAAACTAATAGTCAATTTAATGCTCAAATCTATATAATGTTGGCAGAAAGACTTAGTTTTATGAATCCTAAATTACAGGTAAGGTATTTAAAGAAGGGAAAAAAACTATATCCAAACTCAGTTTGGGCACCGAAATTAGATTCATTGATTCATACCTTTAATGATGTAAAATTAAATCTCAAGCATAATTCCTCCATACCTACCAACGAATATGTTCCCATAGTTCTTTCAGTAAGGCATATTGAAAAGATATACGTGAAAGTTTTCAAGTTCCAAAACGATATAGATTATTATTCAAATTCAACAGCTGGATTCAGCGATTTAATTAGCAATTCAAAAGAAATCTATTCTGAAGAAGTTGCATTGAAACCATTCGATGATTTCCAAATCCATACTACTTACTTCAAAATAAACCCATTAACTGCTGGAAAATATCGAATCTTGATTTCAAACAATTCTGAATTTCAAAATAATGATATCAATAAAATAGTAGCAGAATCCAAGTTTGAAGTGACTGACTATTTTTTTAAGACTTCGATTGAAAAGGCTGTCGATGGAGGTAATATATTTTATACATTCCTTGCCAATCGGAAAAATGGCGAGACTTACAAAGAGAAAAAGCTGAAAATCGTTAAGATAAATACTAGAGATACTATTTTAACAGAAACAAATACAAATCATGCTGGAGAAATATCGTTTCCTATCCCTACAGATTCAGTTAAATTTTATGCTGAAGATATCGGTATTTTCCTCCCAGAAGAAAACCAACATCTAGTTTATAGTAGGACCAACAATTTTTATGAAGGGGATCGGGCTTATAAGAATCAATTGGATTACGATGCAAAAATTCTACTTGATCGTAATATTTTTAGACCGGGTCAGAAAGTTCACTTCAAGGTAATCAGTTATCAAAACAATACTTTTGACAGGAAAACATTAGCGGGGAAAACATTGAAAGTGCTAATAAAAACTAACAATAACCAACTATTGGACTCTGTGGTCCAAACTACAGATAGTTTTGGATCAATACATGGAGAATTTGTTCTACCAGAAAAAACAGAACTTGCCCTTTACCAGATCATTGTCAAAGAAGGAAATCATTTTATTAGCTCTTCAAGTTTCCGAGTAGATGAATATAAGAGACCGACATTCAAGATTTATCTCAATAAAATTAAAGATACCTATACATCGAATGATACGGCGGAGTTTACTGGATGGGTGGAGACATTTTCTGGAGTAAAATTAAGTGGAACAACGGTTTCTTATACAATAAATGTAATTACACATGACCCGAGCTCGGAATATTTCAAACTTCCTTCAGGAACTTTACAAACTGAAAAAGATGGAACTCTTAAAATTAAGGTTCCACTAAATGATAGTCTTTTTGCAGATTTCAAAGGCTATAGTATTTTATTGAATACTTTTGCAACAGGCCCAACCGGCGAATCCCAAGAGGCATATACCCATTATATTTATTCTGATATTCTCGGAAATGCAATAATAGATATAGATAATAAAAAATTATTTACCAGCAAATTTGATGAAATCGAAATAGCTGGTAAAAATGAAAACCAAGAGAATGTAAATATTTCTGGAAAAATTCAAATTTTTAAAAGACCAGAACCTAGCACGATCTCGGTTTCCAGCTGGTATTCTTCCACTAAATTTCTCGATGAGAAAGGATTTCATATTTTTACACCCGAGGAGTACATTAAGTATTTCCCTACACTAGTAACGAAAAAAGACTTTGAAATTCCAAAAGACAGTCTTATAGTAACCTACCCTTTTGACACCAGACTTTCACAGACTATCAAGATCGATCCAAAATTATTTCCTTCAGGGAGTTATTACATTAAAGCCATTGATGGCACTGATTCTACCATTTTAGGTAATAAATGGTTTCAGTTAGAAGATAGCATAACAGGCAGAAAGGGTAACAAAAACTTTTTAGTATACAAATTTGATAAGGAACGCTATCTCATCAACGATTGGGTAACAATTGACTTTTACACTGATTTTAAAAATGCTAAGGAGGTTCTTTTAGTTCCATTTGATAACCAACAAAGATTTGAAACCATTATTCTTCCTATTAAGAATGGTCATTCTTCATATTCTTTTTTACTGGACAGTTTAAAAATCAGTAATTACTATCAGTTTCAAGCTACATTAATCAATGAAAATAAGACACAAAACCTTGGCATAACAATACCTTTACATCAGGAAAATAATCAACTAAAAATAAAGGCAAATACTTTTAGAAGTAAAATACACCCTGGTAGCAAGGAAAAATGGAGTTTTAATATATCCCTGAAAGATAAACCAATCCCAACCACTGTATTAGTAACTATGTATGATATATCCTTGGATGAATTTTATAAAACAAACTACTCAATACGTTGGGATTTTAATTACGATTTAAGAACATACGCGATTAGACATAATGCCTTTTATACTTTGCTGAAAGCGCGTGATGAAGAAGATTATATCAATCTTTACATTCCAAGGAATGTTTTAAATTTCCATGAAATAAATAATTTCGATTTGTGGGATTCCTCAATATTAAATCAAGGTGATATTTCTTATTTAGAAAATTACAACAGGTATTATGATTTTGAGGCGATATGGTCTCCAGCATATTTAAATCAAGTTGATGAACCTCCAAGAGGAGAATTCGATTCAAAAATAGAAGGTTTTGGTATGTCTGAGATAAATTCTTGGGAATTATCCGTAAACCTTTCTAAAGTCCAAGCGCGCAAGAATCTTCAGGAAACAGCCTTCTTCTACCCTAACCTGTACACCGACAAGGATGGCAACATCAGTTTCGAGTTTGACAGTCCTGAGGCCTTGACCAAGTGGAAGCTCATGCTGTTCGCCCATGGCAAGAACCTGGAAGTAGGGTCTGCGCAGTTCTTTACCCAGACGCAGAAACAATTGATGATATGTCCCAACCTGCCAAGGTATTTCCGGGAGTCCGATGAGATCGAGATCTTCGCGCAGGTACAGAACCTAAGTGAGAAGGCCCAAAAAGGAAAAGCGAAGATTGAGATCATCAATCCGGTGGATAATGCCGACATCAGCGACAAGTTTGTGGTCAGCGCTATCTCGACGGATTTTACTGTCGAGAAGAGCAATAACCAAACGGTGTCCTGGAAGCTCAATATCCCGGAGGGATATCCTGCAGTGCAGGTCAAAATCGTCGCTGCAAGTGCAGAATACTCCGATGGGGAGATTATGGAACTGCCAATATTATCCAACAAGGTATTGATAGCAGAGACCCAGAAGATCGCCTTGAAGGCTGGCGAAAAGAAAGATTTCAATATCGAATCAGCTGGAAAGAACAACCTGCAGGCCAAGGTTCAGGTTCAAAGCAACCCGATCCTGGAGATCATCTCTGCCATCGATTACCTCAAGAACTATCCATATGAATGTACCGAACAGTCTACCAGCAAATGGTTCGGCTATAAGATGGTACAATACATCGGCAAGCACTATCCGGCCATTTCCGATTATTTTAAATCGATCAAGGCAAAGGATACCAAGAGCCGCTTGGAGGAGAATGCGCAGCTCAGCGAATTGAAGTTACAAGAAATGCCTTGGCTTCGCGACATACAGCATGACAGCAAGAGATTGGAGGCCATAGCGGAACTGTTCAATTCCAATATCGAAACCGAGCTCAAGGGAATCGAACAAAAGATATTGCGTGGTCAATTGGACAACGGTTCTTTCCCTTGGTTTGAGGGCGGAAAAACAGATACCCATATCTCCATGAGAATATTGGAGGTGGTCGGAAAGGTATTCTACCTCGATCACAACCTGGTCAATCCGCAGATGAACGGTAGCATGCGCAGGTTGGCAAACTACCTGGATCAGGACAGCAGCATCACCAGGGAGAAAGCATCTGCGAGCATTGCCCTGGATTATCTATATGCCCGTCATTTCTGGAATTCAGAGGTCAAGGTTCCGCAGAAGAACAGTGAGGTCCTCAAGGCCAAGATTGCCAAGGCTCCGATCATTACCGCCAAGGGTCCTGCCGGCTATGCCGCCAAGGCATGGGTGGTAAACCAATTGTTTGGCGTATCAAAAGAGTCCAATGAAATCAAGAACAGGATTCAACAAGAGGTGATCCTGGATCCTGAAAAGGGAAGGTACTGGGAAAGCAACAGTAAACATTACAATGATATCAGCTTACAGAGCTATATGCTGGAGGCCTATAAATTATATGACCCGAGCAAGTTGAATGCCATCAGTCAGTGGATTTTCTTCAAGAAGGAAGCCAATTATTGGCGCAGCACCTGGATGACGGTGGATGCTGTCTACAGTCTCCTGTTGACCAATAATCCGAAGGACTTTAGCTTGGAAAACACGGTGAAGGTATTGGTTGATGGACAGAAGACACAGTTGGACAGCGTTGTTCTGGGACAGGTATCCAAAACCTTTACCAAAGAGGACCTGCAGAAAAATAGAACCATACAATTACAGAACGACAATGACCGGACAGTGTTCGGAGGTGTTTTCCACCAGTATTTCTTGCCGGTATCAGAGGTAAAAAGTTCAACCAATGACATCAAGGTCAGCAAACAGTACATGGTAGAGCGGAATGGTAAATGGATGGAGAGCGAAGAGGCAAAACTCGGAGAAAGGATCAAGGTGGTCATAACGGTCATCAACGATCAGGACCTGGAGTATGTGCACTTGAAGGATAGTCGTCCGGCGGGTGTTGAGTCTGTATATGTCCCTTCAGGTTACAATTGGAGAAACAACTTCTATTTTACCTTGAAGGATGCATCGACCAACTATTTCTTCAATTCCTTGCCAAAAGGAAAAAGGACGTTCGAATATGAGGTCAAAGCAAATAACATTGGCCTATTCAATTCTGGGATTACAGGTATTGAAAGCATGTATGACCCAACGGTCAATGCAAGGTCAGCTAATAAGGTGATCAGGATTGTGAAGTAGGGAATAATAGGCTGAAAAAACGAAAGCCCTCTAAAGCGTAAATTGCTATAGAGGGCTTTTATTTTTAGAAAGGTTTAATGCTTATTTATTTTTAGTGATAAGTGGTTTATGATCTACCACTACCACTTTTTCTTTTGTTTCTAGCTTTTCTTTTTTGGCATTTTCAGCAATGGTATGACCACCCAGAATTGGGGCAATCACCAACCCAACCAAACAAGTCAACTTGATTAAGATATTCATGGAAGGTCCAGAAGTATCTTTGAAAGGGTCTCCTACTGTATCACCAGTTACTGCTGCTTTATGTGCATCAGAACCTTTGAAGGTCATTTCACCATTGATCATAACCCCAGCTTCGAAGGATTTTTTGGCATTATCCCAAGCTCCACCGGCATTATTTTGAAATATGGCCCACATTACACCAGATACCGCAACACCAGCCATATAAGCTCCTAGAGCCTCAGGTCCCATTACAAATCCAACAATGATTGGTGTAATGATAGTGATTGCTCCAGGCAACATCATTTCACGTAATGCTGCTTTAGTGGAGATATCCACACATCTACCATAATCAGGCTTTCCTGTTCCTTCCAAGATTCCTGGAATTTCACGGAATTGTCTTCTTACTTCGTTTACCATATCCATTGCTGCTTTACCAACAGATTGCATGGCTAAGGCAGAGAATACGACAGGAATCATACCACCGATAAACAATGCTGCCAGTACATCAGCTTTGAAAATATTAATTCCATCGATTCCAGTAAAGGTTACATAAGCTGCAAATAAGGCAAGGGCGGTCAATGCTGCAGAGGCAATGGCAAATCCTTTTCCTACCGCAGCGGTCGTATTACCAACAGAATCCAATACATCCGTACGCTGACGCACTTCCTTAGGAAGTTCACTCATTTCTGCGATACCACCGGCATTATCAGCAATTGGTCCGAAAGCATCGATTGCCAATTGCATGGCAGTAGTCGCCATCATGGCAGAAGCAGCAATAGCTACACCATAAAATCCAGCCAATTCGTAGGAACCCCAAATTGCCAAAGCAAATAAGATTACGGAAGAAGCTGTCGATTTCATTCCTGTTGCCAAACCAGCAATAATATTAGTTGCTGCACCTGTAGAGGAGTTTTGAACGATATTTAAAACTGGTTTTTTACCAAGACCAGTATAGTATTCTGTAAAAGATGAAATTAAACCACCCACTGCCAATCCCACGATAGTAGAATAGAAAATATTCATTCGAGGGACATCTTGATAACCTTCACCAAAGAACTTCATTTGGATAACCTCAGGTAGCATATATTGGATCAAAAAGAAACAAGCAATGACTGTTAATAAGATCGAAGCCCAGTTACCCATATTCAAGGCTTTCTGAACTTGGTTTTCTCTTGCATCATTTGAGGTTACTTTCACCAAGAACGTTCCGATAATAGATGCTAGAATACCCACCCCTGCAATCACAATTGGAAGAAGAATTGGTCCCATTCCATGGAATGCATCGGTGAATTGTGAACCATTCACTTCAGACATATCTTTGATGATATAGTTACCCAAAACCATTGATGCCAATACGGTAGCCACATAAGAACCAAAAAGGTCGGCTCCCATTCCTGCAACATCTCCCACATTATCACCTACGTTATCAGCAATTGTTGCTGGGTTTCGGGGATCATCTTCAGGGATTCCGGCTTCCACTTTACCCACTAAATCTGCTCCCACGTCGGCTGCTTTGGTATAGATACCTCCACCTACCCTAGCGAAAAGGGCAATGGATTCAGCACCTAGAGAAAAGCCTGCCAGGGCTTCCAGAACGACGGTCATTTCCAAATAGAAGTTTCCACCTTCGGTCAAAAACATTTTCAGGAACAACAGAAAGAAAATACTCAATCCCAATACCGCTAATCCAGCTACGCCTAATCCCATTACGGTACCTCCAGAGAAGGAAACTTTCAGGGCTTGTGGAAGACTGGTTCTAGCTGCTTGGGTTGTTCTGACATTGGCACTTGTTGCGATCCGCATACCAATATTCCCTGCCAAGGCGGAGAAGAAGGCACCACAGATAAATGCAACCACGATAATCCAATGGGAAGTCTCTACCAGGGTAGAAACGATGAAAAGTGCAATCGAAGCGATTACAACAAAAATAAGGAGGATTCGGTATTCTGCCTTAAGGAAAGCCATAGCTCCCTCTTGAATACTCTTGGAAATGGATTGCATCTTGCCGTCACCAGCATCCTGCTTACGAACCCATCCTGCTTTGACAAACATAAATAATAAACCCAATACAGCGAGTGCTGCTGGTAAATAGATGATAAATTGTTCCATACAAAGTTTATTTGGTTAGTATTAAAGATAACATATTTTTTTATCAATATACAAACCCCAAAAAACAAGTATTTAATGAGCATGAAACGTTAAAGCTTGGAAATACAACAACTTAGGAAAGACTAGGTAATTAAATGTGGTCTACAGGGCGTTCCAATGGTAAAGGTCGTTTTCTAGCTTGACTCTTTCAGTATCCAACAAATTTCGAAGAACTCGGAGTCGATCTTCATCTTTTCCAATTTCAATTTCTTCAATCAAATCATGTAATAATCGAGGTTTATCAAGCAGTAAGAATTGGATTTTCTTCTCAATAGATTCGGACATTCCAACCTTATGTTCTCTTACCACACAGAGATCACATACGCCACAGGGTTCAGTTGCTTCTTCACCAAAATAATGCTGTAAGCTCAAACTACGGCAAGCTTTGCTATCCAAATATTGATAAATAGCTTTGATCTGTTCTTCTTTGATAAGCTTTCTTTCTTCAATAAATTGGGTGTCAATATAGAGGTTTTTATAGTCTACACGTCCTTGCAGGAACTGAAGTTGGGGTGAGTCGGTTTTAGCAATATAAGTAACCAATTCCTGTTGTTGGAGATACTTAAGCATTCGCTGGACCTCCTCAAGGGGTTTGGATAATTTCTTAGCGATTTCAAATTCATTAATTGGGACATAATAATCAAAAACCCCACCGTACAATCGTAATATGGTCTTAATCAAAGGATCATAGGCCGCACTTTGCACTTGAAATTTATAGAGTTCTTGGAAATCCACTTCAAATTTTAATCGTGCAGGAATATATACCGCTTCACTTAAGGTCAGCCATTTATCTCTTTCAAGGAATTTGAAGGCACTCAATGTTTTTAGTACCTCTAGTTTATAACGCTTGGCAAAATCCAGCACATCAAAATCAAAGGTCAAACCTTTTCCGGCACCGTAGGCAATTTGGAAATAATTGCAAAGGTGATGGTATACTTGCTGGATATATTGAAAGTCCGGGAAGTTCAGGTCAATATTTTCCCAGAGTTCATTTCGATCGGCTTGTTGATATAATAAAACTGGATAAGCTTTTTTACCATCTCGGCCTGCCCGTCCTGCTTCTTGATAATACGCTTCCAAGGAGTCTGGGATGTCCAGGTGGATAACAAATCTGACATCCGCTTTATCTATTCCCATTCCAAATGCATTGGTAGCAACAATTACCCGAATTTGGTTATTGGTCCATGCTTCTTGTTTTTTTGAACGGGTATTGATATCTAATCCGGCATGATAAAAATCAGCTGGAATTCCATGATTCAGCAGATAGCGTGCTACTTCTTGGGTTTCGCGTCGGTTTCTGACATATACGATTCCTGTCCCACCAATTTTGGAGATAACCTTCAACATTCTACCCATCTTATTTTCCTCATTGAAAACCATATAGGCTAGATTTTCTCTTCGAAAGCTCTTGGAAAGAACATTTTCGGATTTGAACCCGAGTTTCTCTTGAATGTCAGCAACCACTTTAGGCGTTGCTGTTGCCGTTAATGCGAGGATAGGAACCTTTGGTTGTAGCTCCCGAAGTTTGATGAGTTCTAAGTAAGAAGGTCGGAAATCGTAACCCCATTGGGAAATACAGTGAGCCTCATCGATAGCAATCAGGTTCACCTTCATGTGGCGGATTCTTTCCTGAACCATGTCATTGTATAACCTTTCAGGTGCGAGGTAAAGGAATTTAATATTTCCAAATATGCAATTATCCAAGGCAATATCTACCTCTCGATGAGACATACCGGAAAAGATGGCAATCGCTTGAATATTTCTTTTACGTAGATTTTCAACCTGGTCCTTCATCAAAGCGATCAAAGGGCTGATGACGATGCAGATTCCTTCATTAAGCAAGGCAGGAACCTGAAAACAAATAGACTTACCTCCACCTGTAGGCATTAATGCTAAGGTGTCATTTCCAATTAGAATTTCGTGAATAATTTCCTCCTGTAAAGGTCGGAACTTGTCATATCCCCAATATTCTTTTAAAACAGATAAGCTTGTTTTTTCCATTGTTATTCGCTATTCCAAACATACGCAAAATTATCCTTCAATATGTAATATGGCCTGTTTTCAAGTTCCAAGCGTTCTTTTATTCTATGTATATATTGAGAAGAATTTGATCCGTCGATTAGGATAAAATCGGCTTTTATGTCTCTTGCTAAGGTTGCGTTTTTTCTGAGCAATAAGATTTTAGATTTGGAGGGGTGACTAGTCTGCGAATTTTGGATAAATAAATCGACACTGTCCATTAACTGGATATATTGATTTTCTTTATCTGGTTTCAGATTTGTGAAATGAATATTTTTAAGTTCAGAATAGTTCTTCAAATCAGGCCATATATTGAATTTCAATGTTTTATGATTAATAGAATCACAGGAACTGATAAGATGTACCGATCCCGATTGAATGATGGCAAAACTGAAGTCCTTTTTAGTATTATAGAATTTGATTCCCTTGAAGGATTTATTCTCCATCCGCAATAATAAAGATGAAGCCATGGTAAAGATGGAAAAGATTAGGGAAAGGTAGGTCATTACTTTACGTTTAAACCGAATTGCGAATAAGAACAAGAGAATACTTAAATAGGCTATCCAAGTGAGGGTTGAGTTTAAGGGAATGCCCTTGATGCTTGAAAAGGGAATAGCATCAATTAGTTTCAAGAATTCAAAAGTGCATTTGATACATAGGCTAAGGCATTGTCCAAAGAAAATATTTAAATGTTCGAACGGAGAAATTGCGAGAAGGGCAGCAATAATCAGAATTAAGGTCGAAGGAAATGTGATTAAGATATTAGAAATCAGGAATGAGGTTGGAAATTGGTGGAAATAATAAATAGCTAAGGCGGTGGTTGTGATTTGAGCAGAAAGAGACACATAAACCAGATCCAGGATCGTATTAGCTATTTTATGTTTTGTATAAAAAAGACCTTTCAAAATGGGTTGAAAAACGAGAATTCCAATGACAGCGAGGTAGGATAATTGGAATCCAATATCGAATAACATATAGGAATCATATAGCAGAAGCAGGAATGCGGATGAAAAGACGGCGTTTAATGAAACGGGGACCTGATATCTCCAATAACCTATCAAGAATAGACTAAACATGACTGAGGCTCTTAAAACCGCCGGCACGAATCCACAAATCATTGCATAGAACCAAATAAAACAAAAGATAAAACCAAGACGGAAGTTTCTGTTTTTAAAAAGAAGGTCAGAAGGTTTTAAGATTAAGGTCAAAAACCAAAACATCATACTAACGTGGAATCCTGAGACGCTCAGTACATGGATTGTTCCGGTGTTTGAAAAGACCTCCATAATATCATCAGATATTTCGGATCGATAGCCGAAACTAATGGCGCTTCCTATTTGAAAGGTCGCCTGATCATGAATAAATCTTTTAAATTTCTTTTGAAGGATCAATTGCAAATCTAGTAGCCAATTTTCCAGGAGATTTTTCTTTTCGTTATTATGGATGATTAAATGGTTTATTGGAATAAATACCTGATAATTCACAGCTTTCGTTTTGAGGTATTGCGAATAATCAAATTGATTAGGATTATATGCAGGCTTTAAAGGTTGGATTTTTGCATGAAATTGCAAAAAGTCGCCTTTTTTAACTGAAATAATGGTCGAATCTTTATCCCAGATATTAGCTATAGCCAAAATGCTCAACTGTTTTTTACCTGAGAGATGATTTAGATGAAGGATTTCAATTTTTGCACGCAGAATTTCTCCATGTCGGATTGGGTTATCTAATAGTCTGGCGGTGCATTGGCACATTTTATCAAGAACTGGCTTATCCCAAGAAAACTTACTAGCCATACTTAGCATTCCCAGACAAAACAAACTGGGAAACAGCAATAAATTAAGGCGAGATTTTTTATTTGTGAGATAAGATAAGGAACTAAGAAGTAGAAGGAAGATTATGCAAAAAATCAAGATTAGGAAACCTGAATAAGTCCAAGGAATGGAAAATGCCGTTAAGATTCCAGAAGAGAAAAACAACAATATTCGAAAAAAGGGGATTTGGTTATATTTGAGGGATTGTATTTCATGCATTACCAAGCGTATCGTATTTGAACCTTGAAGTCTGATTTATTATTTCCAATAATTTTGTCAAGACCCGAGCCGAATTCTTTCAGGTTTCCATAGGTCGTAATTGCATACCTGAGCCAAATATCAAATCCTTTTAAGGGTTTAAATTTTTGATTGATGTAGAATCGAAATCCTTTCCTAAAATATGAAGGAAAGGAAAAAGAGTAGAGTACATCTCGTTCATAGGCAAATAATCGGGCCTCATAGGAATCAGCATTGAAATAAGCGAATCGTAAGTTACCGCCCATTTTCCATCTGGGTCTGTTCCAGATGAGATCTTGAAAAACAAAAAAGCCATATTGTTTGGCGACCATGGATTTATGAAATTGCTTTCCTTCCATTTGATTTCCAATCTGCAGATTTCGATTTAATTTAAAAAGGAAACTGATTCTAGCTTGTTGTCTAGCCACATCAGCAATTGGATTTACTGATTTAAAATGGCTAGGATAATTTTCTTGATAAAATTTATATTGGTATCGCAGTTTTAGGTGACCTTTTTTATACCAGATATAGCTCAATTGACTTTGACCATGTACAGAAGAAGAAGGACTACTGGTTCTGAACTTTAACCAAGGAAATTGTACATAATCTAGTTTATTGATCCATTCGATATTACGATTAGGATGAAAGGAAATACTAGCAGACCATCCAATTTCATTGGCGAGATTTGATTGCTCCTGAAAGGATTGGCCAAAGAAGCTATGATAACTTTTTCCATAATTACGATATGCGAGTGAGGCCGAGAATTTTCTACCGAGACCGGCTATTAACCCATGGTTATTCGCCCACCCCGCTCCTAATGAATAAGCCGATTCACCAAAAGCTAACAGATTATAGAGGTTGTATTGGTAATACATGGAAATATTATGGAGGTTAGTTCCTTCAAACCTATATCGACTATAATCGCGGTTATTCAATTTCAGGTACCTGTCAAATTGAGTACTGAGAAAGTTGAGTCCAACTTTAAATTTTTCGGGTTGAAAACTCAAGTTTACACCATATACCAACTGTTGTAAACTATGGCGGTTCTTTAATTCAGAAGGGGTCCGGTGTAATCCAGAATAATTTATACTGCTGACAAAGGGACGATTGCCTTTTGCATGGATACTCGCAGACAAGTGATTATAAGCGAGAAAAGGAGTAACATTCAAATTCTTTATTCTGAGTTGAGCAGCCATTCCACGCATAAATTTGTTTTCCATCAAGCCAGTATGTGCCTTAAGTCCCAATCCATTTTGCATAATATGAGCTACTGAAGCCCCCTTTCCAAAGACAGGACCATTCCAAAGGGCAAGTCCCTGTCCATATTGCAATAAGTAATCTCCGAGGATTATCTTTTCGAACCTCCCAATTTTATGGATGCTGATCGATCCAGAATAATGGTCAAAACCTTGGGTTTGCTTCTCTTTGAAAAAGGGTTCGCCGGTGTCCTTTTTCATATTGAGGGCAAATTTGAATCCTTCTGACCAGTTCCACCTCAATCTGTTGATAACCTTATCTGGACTTCCTAAATATCGGGATCGTTTGGGGTCTGATATTTCATAGCCTCGGGGTACTTGTAGACCACGACCATAGGTCAGCATCCAGGAACCGGATGCTTCTTTAATCATTTTAGGGATAGTTGATTTTCCTTCCAGGAGATCCTCTTTGACCTTAATAAAGGGTAATATTTGTTCATACACTTCAGCATTGATACTTGGAATTACTTGAAGTTCCAGGGTTGAGATAAAGGATTTAATTTTATTTCGATGGGCTAAAATTTGTTGGATTTGTAATTGAGAAAGAAAGATTAATTGTTTAAAGTCCTGCTCAGTAGCCTTATTCAAGTCCAACGGTCTTCTTTTTAACTGGGCTAAGACTTCAGCATATTCTGAGATATTGTGGGATGATTCAGTTTCATCGAGGATTTGGCTGGCTAGAATATCATCGACATCATGTTGAGATTGGGCGTAGAGGGTAGTTGAAAAATGGAGGGTAATAATAAGAGTACAGAGTAAAGTAAGAGGGTATTTTAATTGAACCATACCACATAGCGAATTAATGATTGTGTATGGAAATAAATATAGGACAAGACTATTATCTTAAAATCAAAGGTTCTTTAAACAAATTGAAAGGGTACGAGACTGTATAAGAAATTTAGGTAAAGGCGGGGGTATTAAATAAAAAAAGCTGCCAAATGGCAGCTTTTCAATATGTTAATTTCTAAAAAGAATTAGATATCAATTTTAGCATAACGAGCATTCGCTTCGATAAATTCACGACGAGGAGCAACTTCATCACCCATTAACATCGAGAAGATACGGTCACACTCGGCAGCATTTTCAATTGTTACTTGGCGTAATGTACGTCTTTCAGGGTCCATTGTAGTATCCCAAAGCTGTTCAGCATTCATTTCACCAAGACCTTTATATCGTTGAACATGAACGCTATCTTCTTTACCTGCACCTTTTAAGCGTTGGATTGCGGCCAAACGTTGGTCTTCCGTCCAAGCATATTCAAAGTCTTTACCTTTTTTCACAAGGTACAATGGCGGAGTTGCGATATAGACATAACCATTTTCGATCAATTCTTTCATGTATCGGAAGTAGAATGTCAACAACAAAGTTGCGATGTGCGATCCATCGACATCGGCATCCGTCATGATGATAATTTTATGGTAGCGAAGTTTTTCAACGTTCAATGCTTTGGAATCTTCGGCAGTACCAATACTTACCCCAAGCGCAGTGAACATATTTTTGATCTCTTCATTTTCATAGATCTTATGTTCCATTGCTTTTTCCACGTTGAGGATTTTACCTCTCAAAGGCATGATTGCTTGAGTAGCACGGTCACGACCTTGTTTGGCTGTCCCCCCCGCGGAATCTCCCTCGACGAAGAAGATTTCACATTTTTCAGGGTCACGATCCGAGCAATCGGCAAGTTTTCCTGGCAGGCCGGAGCCCCCCATTACGGTTTTACGTTGCACGAGCTCCCTAGCTTTACGAGCAGCAGCACGAGCCTGAGCCGCAACGATTACCTTCTGAACGATTAATTTAGCTTCCCTAGGATTTTCTTCAAGGTAAGAGCTTAAGATTTCACCTACGGCCACATCTACAGCCCCCATTACCTCGGAGTTTCCTAATTTTGTTTTCGTCTGTCCTTCAAATTGAGGTTCAGCGACTTTAACAGAAATTACAGCGGTCAATCCTTCACGGAAGTCATCCCCTACAATTTCTACTTTTAAGTTTTTCAATAAACCAGAATCATCGGCGTATTTTTTCAAGGTACGGGTTAATCCTCTACGGAAACCAGCAACATGAGATCCACCTTCGATAGTATTGATATTATTAACGTAGGAATGTACATTTTCAGAGTAGGTATCATTGTATTGAAGGGCTAGTTCCACAGGAACACCTTGTTTAATACCTTCTACATAGATAGGTTCAGAAATTAAAGGCGTTCTATTGCCATCCAAGAATTTCACAAATTCTTGAAGACCACCTTCAGATAGGTAGACATTTTTCCGGAACTCACCATTATCAAGGATTTCTCTTTCATCGATTAAGGTTAAAGTAATTCCTTTGTTTAGGAAGGAAAGTTCTCTTAATCGGTTGGCAAGCGTATCGTAATTAAAGATTAAGGTTGTGGTGAAAATTTCGGGATCCGGTTGAAATGTAACAATGGTTCCAGTTACATCACTGACACCGATTTCTTTTACATCCGCTTGTGGTTTACCTTGTTCATATTCCTGAACAAAGATTTTACCTTCTCTATGCACTTCGGCTTTTAAATGGGTAGAAAGGGCATTCACACAGGATACCCCGACACCGTGTAAACCTCCAGATACTTTATAAGTATCTTTATCGAATTTACCACCGGCGTGTAATACCGTCATTACAAGCTCTAAAGCAGATTTTTTTTCTTTTTTATTGATTCCAGTTGGAATACCACGTCCATTATCACGTACCGATATACCGTTGGATTTAAGAATGGTTACTACGATATCGTCACAATAACCGGCAACAGCTTCATCGATAGAGTTATCGACTACTTCATAAACCAAGTGATGTAGGCCTTTTACGCCTGTATCACCGATGTACATGGAAGGGCGCTTACGTACAGCTTCTAATCCTTCTAATACCTGGATATTATCCGCTGAATACGTAGATGCATTTTTGTTTTCTTCGCTCATGAAAATCTTTTAAAATTACTGTTGATTAACTTTCAAAAATACGAAAAATTCCCCTAATAATCAAATAAAAAAGGCAACGTGGACGAGCAAAATTAACATTATTTAGGGATTTAAAATGGATAGGAATTGGAGTTGATTTTAGAATAATTGAAAATTTTATATTAGGTTTGTCCTTAAGAAAATCGAAATATAAAACAGAGAATGAATAAACTATTAAAAATCACCTTAGGTTTAGTTGCTACAGCAGCCATCGTATCTTGTAATCAACAAGCGAGTAACCAACCTGAAAAAACGAGTACAGCTCCTACCACTACGGTAACAGCAGCTGATCCTATTGACAAAATTGCCTATGTAAATTCAGATACTTTATCTGAGAAATACCAATATTTTAAAGATGTTCGCACGAAATTAGAGGCGAAAGTAAAGAAAGCACAGAGCGATCTACAAGCAAAAGGACAAGCCTACCAACGTGAATTAGCAGAATACCAACAAAAAGCGGCTTCGATGAGTGCATCTGAGCGTCAAGCTACCGAGGAGCGTTTGGTTAGACATCAAAATGACCTAGGCCGTATGGATCAAAATGCTTCTTCATCAATTGCACAAGAAGAGCAAACAGAATTCACGAAGGTTTATACAACAATCACGGATCATTTGAAAAAGCATTCCGAAGAGAAAGGCTATAAATTAGTTCTTACCTATTCAAAGACTAATCCAGCTGTTTTATATGCAGATCCTAAAATGGACATCACTAATGAAGTGTTAGGAGCTTTAAACAAAGAATATAGTGACAAAAACGCTGCTGCTAAAAAGTAAGCAGAACGGAAAAACATAAGATAAGCCTCGATTCGTCGAGGCTTTTTTTATGTCCAAAGATTGCCTTGGCTACCAAATCAAATTTGTAATTTGCTATAAACTCTGTAAATTTCATCTTAAATCGATATACATGGTACGACATATTCTCAGTAAGGAAGAAAACGGTTATGATTGGTACGAGATCCTAGATCCTACATTAGAGGATTTTACGGAGCTGAAGGCAAAATACAATTTGAATGATGCGTCGATAAAAGACTGTTTAGAAATTGGCCATTTACCTAAGATTGAGGAATTTGAGAATTATCATTTTTTAATTTTACGTTCCATTGCGGAATCCTTTCCTGAGAATTCAGACACCCTAGCAGATATCACCTTACGCATTTCCGTTTTTTATGATGAGGATTTTATTATCACTGTGCATAGAAATGAGATCAAGCTTCTGAACGAGTTGATTGAACTGGACAAGAGCAATAAGAAACTAAAATCCAGCAAGAGCCTGGTAAACAGCTTAGTTTCGCAATCCTTAAAAACATTTGAGAATTTGGTCATCAATGATCTTGCAGAGAAACTCGATGACTATGAGGAGATTGTGTTTTTACACCGTAAAAGGAAGCCATTTTTAATGAAGCTGTATTATTTAAAAAGACAGGTAGATTTAATCAAAATTATCTTGACCTTATATAAAGATATAGTGGATTACTTCCATATGCCTGAATATCAAAATATTTATACACAAGATTTGCGGGATATCTACTCCAGGACAAATACTTTGTTCAGGAACATCGGGGAAAACACGGCCCAGTTGCTTTCGGTTTACTTTAATATTGAGTCCAATCATACCAATGAGATCATGCGTATTCTAACGATTATCTCGGTATTTTTCATGCCATTAACTTTTATTGTTGGAGTTTATGGAATGAACTTCAAATATATGCCAGAATTGGAATGGCTACATGGCTATCCAGCTGTTTGGATCTTGATGCTGTCAGTTTCCGTGATGATCTACATCTGGTTCAAAAGAAAGAGATGGTTATAGTAAAGGGGATTTTTTAGGGGTTGTTGCGACAAAATCTTTTAAGTAGAAGGGTTCGAAGTAGGCTACATCTTCGAATTGCTGATTTTGGAATTTTTCGAATGATTTTTGATCCTGGAAGGAAGCGAAAGAATCAAAATTCGGAACCACTTGAATCTGGGGATTATTTTCAAAAGTAGGAATAAACTTATCAGCCCCTGAGCCAAATAAAATCAAATCATAGCCTTGATCCAGATAATGGTCGAAAGTATTTTCATCTACAATCAGGGCTTCAGTTTCCTTCATCCAGGAACCATCAGCATTAAAAACTGCGGTATAGACCTCTCTCCTTCTGGCGTCGATCATAGGCAACAGAAGAGTTTTGCTATTCAGGTCTTGGCATTTGGCTTTAAACCCGCTGCACAAAGCTTCTAAGGTATTATTCGCGATTAAAGGGATATCCAATGCGTAGCAGAGTCCTTTTGCGGTAGATACGCCAATCCTAAGTCCTGTATAAGATCCAGGGCCCATACTTACTGCTACTGCAGCCAATTGGTTCAGGGAAACCTGCGTTTTTTCCATTAATTCCTGAATGAAGACTGTCAGCTTTGTGGCGTGAAGATTAGGTTCATTACCAATAACTGCGCCTATCTGTTTTCCGTGGTTCGACAAGGATACGGAGCAAAGATTTGTTGCTGTTTCAATAGCGAGGATATAGGAATTTGACATAAGGATTAAGGTACAGGATCATGTCCATGTCCCCCCCAAGGGTTACAGCGGACGATACGTTTAATAGTTAACCAGCCACCTTTGAAGGGGCCGTGTTTCAGGATAGCTTCTTTACCGTATTGGGAGCAAGTTGGGGAATATCGGCAACTAGCGCCTAAAAGTGGGGATAGAAAAAGTTGGTAAATCTTGATAATAAGGAGGAAAAGCCACTTTAGAGGCAGCTTAATTACTTTTTCCCAGATCAGATTTAGATATTTCATTTTCCAGTTTTGCGATTACCAGCTTCAGTTTATTTTTCAAAGTTTCATAGGGCAATTTATCATTGCTTACATACTGAATAGCCAGGAACAAATTTACGGAATGCTGATTTAAAATGGAATACAATTGAGGTTTCTCGATTCTATAGCATTCACGCATCAGTCTTTTCAGGGCATTCCTATCGACGGCTTTTTTGAATCGTTTTTTAGGGACGGATGTAATGACTTGAGCGGGGAAATTTTGTTCAGGGTTTGCGGGTTTAATGAGGCAAACTATTCGAAAAGGATATACAACAAAAGAAGAACCATTATGGAAAAGATCGTCAATAGATCTTTTGCTACATAATCGTTCTTCTTTTTTAAATGTATATTTTTTCATCACGATGACCATAAAGCCGGCTAAAACAGCGCGGTCCCTATATCACCGGCGAGAGTAAAATTAACCTTTGTGACGGCTTTCGTCAGAAACTGAAAGGCGTTTTCTTCCTTTTGCTCTACGAGCAGCAAGTACTCTTCTACCATTTGCAGAGCTCATACGCTCTCTGAATCCGTGTTTATTTCTTCTTTTTCTTTGCGAAGGTTGAAATGTTCTCTTCATGACGCTATTATGCTTGTTTTTATACTTTTTACCAAATTATCCCTCAAAAGAGGAATGCAAAAATAAAGTTTATTTCACAATTACGCAACACTCTGAATCTAATAAATAAAAAAAAGCAAATTATTTAGGCGAATAACCCTCATAATTTGCTTTGGAGCGAGAATTTGCTACTTATTTATTTTTTAAGATATCGCGAATTTCTGTAAGAAGTGTTTCTTCTTTAGTTGGAGCAGGAGCTGCTTCAGGTTCTTTCGGTTCTTCTCTTTTCAAGGAGTTGATTCCTTTAATGACCAAGAAAATACAGAAGGCGATAATTAAGAATTGAATTAAGACATTGATGAAATTACCATAAGTTACGGCTACTTCGGCTACTCCTGCAGCTTCATTACCTTCTTTAATGATATATTTCATGCTAGAAAAATCAACACCACCGGTAATAAAACCAATTGGTGGCATAATGATATCATCTACTAAGGAAGTAACGATTTTTCCGAAAGCACCACCAATAACCACACCGACAGCAAGGTCAATAACGCTTCCGCGCATAGCGAATTCTTTAAATTCTTTTAAAAATCCCATAAGTTTAAATTGTCTAAAAAGTGAATATAATGTATTTAAATAGTTTTAATTTGTAAATAGTTGAGCATGTGATAATCTTACAAAAAAAGCTGTTTACAATCAGAAACTAAAATTAATTTCAAAATAAATGAGTAATTTTATTGAGTGCTCAATTTAAAAGTTTAAAATAATTTTAAAATTAATTGAATACATTTAAAATTATTATATTTGAGGAAACAAATTAACTACTAAATACAATTTTTCAAACCAATCCTAAAGTTGAAAAATTCGTACAAATGGTGAATCTAGGTAATTTGTGTAAAAATCTTTATGAAAAAAATATTAATAGCCGACGACCATATCATTGTGCGCTTGGGTGTTTCTACCGCGATTAAGGAAACTTTAAAAACGGTTGAAATTGTTCATGCTCAAACATATGATGAGGTATTTGTACAATTAAAAACGACTAGCTTCGACTTACTTCTACTAGACATTAATATGCCGGGTGGAA
The DNA here is from genome assembly GCF_043187465.1 of Sphingobacterium cellulitidis. Taxonomy (GTDB): domain Bacteria; phylum Bacteroidota; class Bacteroidia; order Sphingobacteriales; family Sphingobacteriaceae; genus Sphingobacterium; species Sphingobacterium cellulitidis. The sequence continues at coordinate 3,414,814 of NZ_CP171136.1, forward strand.
ATAATATTAAAGTAATTAAAGAGTTGTTGGATATTCAGCCTGATTTAAAGATTCTAGTATTCTCATCCTACGATGAGACCTTATATGCTCTTCGTTATATTGAAGCTGGAGCAGCGGGGTATGTGAATAAGACCACAAGCATGACTGAGTTCACAAATGCGATTAACAGCATTTTCGAACGCGGTCGTTATATGTCTGAAGCCATCAAGGATCTGTATGTTCAGAAGTTGACTACCAGCAAATCAAAGGTTGACAGTTTAAACCCACTATATAAGCTATCGAATCGTGAAATGGATGTTGCGAGACACCTTATTGAAGGATTAGGAATTATTGAGGTTTCAAACAGGTTGAATCTGAGCTCATCAACTGTAAGTACGTACAAGAGTAGAATTTTCGAAAAACTGGGTGTACACAACATTCCAGATTTAATATCGCTATTCAAGATGAATGCAGATAAGGAATAACCAAATGGTTATTCCTTATTTTTTTATCCTTCCATATGGTCAGGATAATTCTTCTATGCTTCGTACAGGAATATCTTTTCTGGAGATTTCCTTTAGCTTGCTTTGCTCGGTATATTGGTACCCATTGTCACCTAGTTTCCATAACAAAGGGGATAAGAAGCTAATACAGGCTTTGGCTCCCTGGTTGATGGCAGCGAGGTTGTGGGTATCTTTGGAGTTTTTCGCTTCATTTTCGATTTCAAAAGGCCCTGAAAAGCCCCTATCATGAAGAACTTCTACGAAGCTGTTCCAATCCATATCATCCGTTCCACCGAATCCGGGCAACATGGCTGTATAATGATGTCGATCCCAATCATTTTGAGGAATAGAAACCCCGGCTAATTTTGCCAAGTCAGCATTTACCTGTTGCATGGGATACATTCCACCCCACTCTACCCTAGCTTTGCTACTCAGCATTCTGGTCGTTTTGACATGCACTCGTTTCAATCTAGAAATATCCATTTCTTCAATTACTTCGACAGGGTCTGTGTTTTGCCAGATATCATGAGAAGGGTCATAGATTTCACCATGTGCAGGACTAGGAATCATGGCATACATAAGTTTTCTAGCTGCCAAGACCCCTGGCAAGTTATTAAATGTGCTACTATATCGGGATGATCTCCAACCTTCCATTGGGCAGTTTTCATAGACCACAGTTACACCCAAATCTTCAGCATATCGGATAATAGGTTCAAATACTCGTTTATATTCCTCCAAGTTTTTTTGAAATCCATCGATTTGATTTCCTAGTTCATGGTTATAGCCTACAAAGGTTCCCACCATTACATCATTTTCATCGGCACCAAGCAGGTGAGCTATTCTAATGAGTTTTAAGAGGTGGTTTTGATTTTGACGTCTTTCTGCCTCATCGCCACCAATCATGTTCTCAAAAGCTCCTAAAGACAGCCTTAAGCCTTTAGAATTAAAGTTCTCTAGAGTTGCCTTAGCTTGATCAGGTCCAAAATGGTCATAATCGATATGTGTTGCGGTATGATCTGCTCGAGCACCATCTTTTCTAAAGGCGCATAAATCGATACCTTGAGCGCCAAGGTTTGCAGCGGTTTCGAGGAGTTCAGCTTGATTTAGTTTATCATAAGCGGAGCTCATGAGCCAGATTGGGTTTTGGATTTGTTTCATTATCGATCTAATTTATTCAAATATAAGCATAAAAAAAGCCCATAAATGGGCTTTGTACATTAATGAAGAAGCTTCACTATTTCTTGTTCTTAAGATCTTGAATTCCTAAGCGTAAATCTTGGGCTAAAGTTTTAATATCCTGTAGACCTTTTCTTACACGTGTGCCGGCTGCACTATTACCTTTTGCAAAAAACTTGTCTGCATCGTTTTCTAATCCGTCAATTAAAGACTTTAATTCCTTGAATTTATCAATACTTGCCATAACTTTTAGATTTATTTATAATTATTTATAGTAACTCACTTAAAATTAGCATCTTTTTTCTATAAACAAAACCTAAAACACCAAAAAGGTGACCTTTTCAAGCCACCCTTTATTTATTAAATAGGATAAGATTAATCTACGTTATCGTGTAGGAAAGAGTTGTTTGGTCTGATTTCAGTTTCACCATCATCAAATGACAGGGTAAAACGAGAGACTTGAGATTCAGATGAATGCGGAACATCATCTAATGTTTTTTGCTTTCTTTTATAAGCAGGTTCATTTTCAAGTTCTTGAAGACCGTTAGAAGATTTCAATTTCATGCTCAACTCTTTAAGGCGCAGGATTCGTTCCTTTGTTTTCAACAATTGATCTTCGAAATTACTTTCTTCTTTTTTAGCTTCTTCCAGTTCGATTTCAGCTTTAGGCTGAACTGTTTCTTTTACTGGTTCAGGTTTAACCTCTTCTTTTTCATCAGCAGGGTTGTATGCATCAAAAACAGTAGGTAATTTAAACTCAAACAAAGAAGGAGAAGTTTTCAATTCAAATCCGTGTGGATTTGGATCTTCTTGCACTTCTTCAGCATCAGAATTATCATCCAATTCCAAAGTGTGACGCACAATTTGGGAATCGTTTTTTTCTACAGCATTAGCTTGTTGCGCAGCTACAGCAGTTTTGTTGGAGAACAAATCTGTTTGCGGCGCTTGGTTAGATGGAGAGTCAACTGGGGTACTTGGTTTTACGAAAGCACTTGCTTCAGTATTTGCTCTATCTACAAATTGATTGGTTGCTACGGGTTTAACGAATGCAGAAGTTGAAACCTCCGGAGTCAAAGGGATGGCGATTTTTTCCATTTCCTTTTCCTTCACACGTTCTTCAGCAGTTTGAAAACCAGTTGCGATTATAGTTACAGAAAGTTCTTCTTCGTAGTTAGCATCAATACAGTTACCCCAGATTAAGTCAGCTGATAGGCCAGCTTTTTCTTGGATATAATCCGTAATGATAGCTACTTCATCCATTGTTACTTCGCGAGTACCGGAAGTAATATTTAACAGGATATAGCGAGCACCTTCAATTTCATTATCTTTTAATAGTGGAGAAGCCAACGCGCCAGTTACAGCATCTAGAGCACGTTGTTCACCTGTTGCCACGGCATTACCCATGATCGCAACACCAGAATCGTTCATTACGGTACGAACATCTTTAAAATCGACGTTCACATATCCTGGGATAGTAATGATTTCAGCAATACCTTTAGCCGCAGTGGTCAAGATATCATCTGCTTTAGCAAATGCAGCTGTCATTGTCAAGTTTCCAAAGATTTCACGCAGGCGGTCATTAGAAATCACTAAATAAGAGTCTACGTATTTGCGAAGCTCACCTAGACCATCTTCAGCTTGCATACGACGGCGTTTACCTTCGAAAGTGAAAGGAGTAGTAACGATTGCAACGGTCAAGATACCCAACTCCTTTGCTGCTTTAGCCAGCACAGGACTTGCACCAGTACCAGTACCACCACCCATTCCTGCAGTAATGAAAAGCATCTTGGTATTAGTACCTAACATACGTTTGATATCTTCAATACTTTCGATTGCTGAATTTTCACCAACATCAGGATCAGCACCAGCACCCATACCTTCGGTAAGACTTGCACCCAACTGCACCTTGTTTGGAATAGGGCTTAATTCCAATGCTTGTGCATCTGTATTGCACACGATGAAATCCACACCACTAATTCCTTGCTTATACATGTGATTGACTGCGTTTCCGCCGCCACCACCCACACCAATTACCTTGATAATTGATGAGTTCTCCTTTAACATTTCAAATTGTATCGACATATATTTTATCCTATTTAATTCTTCATCAAGCCTTTACGTTAACACAACGCAAGTCAACAATTCTAATGTAATATTACCAAAATCTTAACAAGAGTTTTCCACATTTGTTAAAATGTGGAAAAAACTAGCTGATGTTGATAATTATTTTTTTCCAATGTAAGTATCATTGTCTATATCGGCTCCATCTTTGATCCAATCGTTCAAAAAACGCGCTAACCATCCGTCCTTTTTATTTTGTCCGTCGGCTATATCTTGGATTTTAGTTTCTTTTTTATCCTTAGCTGGAGTGCCACTTTTAATGCTTTTCTCCTCGTTTCTTTTCTCTTCTTCTTCCAGCGATTGAATACCTTTAATCAATAGACCAATACCTGTAGCATACAATGGGCTTTTCAATTCGTCGAAAGCTTGTTTGTTCAACATATCAGTTTTTGCCAAGTATTCATTTGGATATCCAATACGGCAATCGATTCCAGTGATATATTCCACCAATTGTACTAAGTGTTTCAATTGTGCCCCACCACCAGTGATTACGATTCCAGCAATTAATTTATCTTCATATCCAGAAGATTTGATTTCATAGAACACATGTTCGATGATTTCTTCCATTCTTGCTTGGATGATATAAGCTAAGTTCTTTACAGAAATTTCTTTTGCTTCTCTGCCTCTGATTCCAGGGACACAGATAACTTCATTTTCTTTATTTTCATCTGCCAAAGCGGATCCGTATCTTACTTTCAATTGTTCAGCTTGATTACGCAATACGGCACAACCTTGACGAATATCTTCAGTTACGATATTTCCACCCAAAGGGATTACCGCAGTATGGCGAATAATACCTTCATGGAAGATAGCCACATCTGTAGTACCACCACCGATATCTACTAGCACAACACCTGCAGTTTTTTCCTCTTCATCCAACACAGCTTCGGATGATGCAAGAGGTTCAAGGATCAATTCAGAAACTTCAAGGTCGGAGTTATCCACACATCTCTTGATGTTTTTGATATCAGTAACGCGTCCGGAGATGATATGGAAATTGGCTTCCACTCTTCTACCAGCCATTCCGATAGGTTCTTTGATACCAGGTTCGTTGTCAATAGTAAATTCTTGTGGTAAAACATGAATGATTTCTTCTCCTGGAGGAAGTACTAATTTGTACATATCAGAAATCAAACGTTCGATATCAAGACGTCCGATTTCATCATCGTCATTCTTGGTTAAAATACCACGGTGTTGGATACTCTTGATGTGCTGACCAGCAATCCCTACATTGACCACTTTGATGTCAACGTTGGATTGACCTTCAGCCACAGCAACAGCTTCTCGGATACTAGTGACGGTTTTCTGGATGTTGGCAACAACTCCACGATTTACGCCGGCAGATTCCGCTTTTCCTACACCTAATAACTCAACCTTGTTTGATCCACTACGACGACCTACAGTCACGCAGATCTTTGTCGTACCGATATCCAATCCTACAATAATTGGATTTTCTTTTTCATTTTCTACAATTCTAGGTTTCATATGCTGTGTTTGATGCTGTATGTAATTTGTTTCTTAAATCTTCTTGTTCATTTTCATTTGTAGGCTATCAATAAACCAATCGCCTTTGCGTTCGCAGACAATTTGTCCACTGTACTTTACATTTACCTTGCTGTAGGCATCTGCTCCTACCCTAGGTAAAATATGGGTATAGAATTTCTTCAAACGGTCCAATTTGTAGTTTAAAGAATCTGCATTCCCAATAATCAATTGTTGACTTCCTACTCGAGGCACTATTTCAATATCTCTTTCATCATTTACGAATAGTTGTACAATTTGATTACTCCAAAGTTCATCCCCTTTGGTTTCTTCCACAATTCTCACCAAGTCTTTCACCAATTGGCTTTGAACAGGTTCCAGGGATTTTTTATAACCCTCCTTAATATTTCCGTTTGCCACCATAACATGCGGCACATATTTTAAGGTTACAGGAATTTTATTTCCTTTGGAGTCCACATAATACTCCTGACCTCCTTGATTGATGATTCTCACGACAACCTCGCGTTGTTGCACTGCCACTCGCATGGTACCATCCATATCCATATGAACATCAGCACTGGATACGTAAGGAGATCTTTTTAGCTCAGTTTCAATTTTATGCAGGGGCAAATCATTCAATTGCTTTCCTACTACATTTCCAAACTTCTCTTTGATCATGGATGAGATATCATTTTGATCAATGAAAGTTTCTTTACCTTCTACCATTACCTTTAAGGCGGTACATTCCTGAACTTGGTCTTTTTTATTGATCAAGCTCATCAACATTCCCACACCGACAATCGCCACTAGTCCTAAGAAAAAATAGCCAACTTGACGCCATTGTATATTTCTTATTCTATTTAACATGGTTCAATTCTTCTTTTAAAGGTTTAACCAGTTTATCAATATCTCCAGCTCCAACGGTCACCAATAATTCTGGGTTTTCAGTTTTTGCTATTTCCAACACTTCTTCAGGAGATACCAATCTTTTGTTCTCCAAATTGATTTTATTCAGAAGCCATGTTGAATCAACTCCTTCAATTGGCAATTCTCTAGCGGGATAAATTTCCATCAATAGTAATTCATCAGCCATTGCCAATACTTCAGCGAATCCATCCACAAAATCTCTAGTTCTGCTGAACAAGTGTGGTTGGAATACCACCGTTAATTTTTTCTCCGGATATAATTTTTTCATGGAGGTCAAAAATGCTCTCAGCTCTTCCGGGTGATGCGCATAGTCATCGATATAAATATTTTTATCTGTTTTTACGATAAATTCAAAGCGACGTTTTACACCTTGGAAATCGGATAATGCAGCGACAATTTTATCAGCTGAAATTTCCAATAGATGAGCAACTGTAATTGCGGCAACGGCATTTTCAACATTATGCAATCCTGGGATTCCCAGGTGAATATCTTTGATGGTTAAATCAGCAGAATGATAATCAAAATAGAATTCACCATTTTCCACTCTTACATTTTCAGCATAGGCATCACAAACTTGTTCACGAGCGTAAGAGATATCTCCAGAAAATGGAAGACCCACTTTCACGATGCTTTTACCACCATCAACCACTCGATCCAAGAACATTTCAAAAGAATTGATTAATTCTTGCGGATCACCGTAGATATCCAAGTGATCAGCATCTGCTGAAGTCACGATTGCGATATTAGGATGAAGAGTTAGGAAAGAACGATCATACTCATCTGCTTCCACCACTACTACATCATTATCGCCGAATAACACATTATTTTGATAATTTGTACTGATACCACCTAAAAATGCGGAGCAGTCAAATCCACTATGTTTCAATACATGGGCTACCATTGTAGAGGTAGTAGTTTTTCCATGGGTTCCAGCAACAGCAATAGTAAACCTACTTGCAGAAATAAAACCTAACACCTGAGAACGCTTAAATAGTTCATGACCATTGTCTTGAAAGAAAGCTTTCAATTTCAAGTCTTTTGGCACTGCTGGGGTGAAAATGATAAGGGTTTCCTCACTTGCCACTTTGAAAGCTTCCGGAATAGAATCAATATCGTCAGCATAGCTGATTGTCATTCCTTCCTCTTCCAAGGTTCTAGTAAGTTCAGTCGAGGTACGGTCATAACCAGCAACCTCACAGCCCAGACGACTAAAATAACGAGCCAATCCGCTCATGCCGATTCCGCCGATACCCAGTAGATAAACTCTTTTTATTTTGTCGATATTCATTTTCTATTTTTCTATAATACTCAATACTTCTTGTGCAATAACCTCATCAGCATCAGCAAGTGCCAACTTTAAGATATGCTCACTTAATGCTTTTTGCTTGGCATCATCCTTAAAAAGGTCCAACACAGTGTCGACCAATTCTTCCCTAGCAACATTGTCTTTAACCATTAAAGCAGCATTTTTCACCACCAATGCATTTGCGTTTTTTGTTTGATGGTCATCTGCCACATTTGGCGATGGCACCAATACCACTGGTTTACCAATCACGCATAATTCAGAGATTGTGCCAGCACCTGCTCTAGCGATAATGACATCCGCGGCAGCATAAGCATAATCCATACGCTCCAGGAATGGCATTAGTTTGATGGAATCAGGTAACTTATCAGCTAATTCAGCATTAAGCTTTTCGTAATAATAACTACCACATTGCCATATCACTTGAATTCCTGCAGCAACCAATTTATCCAAGCCAGCTTTAATACTATCATTCAAGGTCAATGCGCCAAGACTTCCCCCAGTGACCAATAAGGTTTTCTTATCGAGGTCTAATCCAAAGGCATGAATTGCTTCTTCTCTTTTGCCTTCAATAGCGACTGAGGATTTCCGGATAGGATTTCCTGTCATCAGTACTCTATCTGCTGGAAAAAATCTTTCCATTCCTTCATAGGCCACACAGATTTTTTTTGCTTTGGCACCTAACTTTTTATTAGTCACACCAGCATAAGAATTCTGCTCTTGAATTACTGTTGGGAGTCCCATCATATTGGCCATCATCAATAATGGACCAGATGCATAGCCTCCAACACCAATCGCTGCTTCTGCTTTAAAATCTTTAAGAACTTTTCTTGCCTTCCATAAGCTTTTTATCATCTTAAAAGGAAGACTAATATTTTTCAATGGCGATTGACGGTTTATTCCGGCAATATCCAATCCTACAATTTCATATCCAGCTGCAGGAACACGTTCCATCTCCATTTTTCCATTTGCTCCTACGAATAGGATTTCAATATCTGGAGACAGGTTTTTTAACGCATTGGCTATCGCAATCGCCGGGAAGATATGTCCACCGGTTCCACCACCACTTATGATAACTTTATGCGCCATTCAATATTTCAATTAGATAGTTCCAACTACCACTTTGCGTGGAGCTTTTTCAACTACTTTATCTTCTTTCACTTTTAATTCTTCAACATTACGGCTCACACTTAGGATAATTCCCAAGGCCACACTCGTAAATAAAATAGATGTCCCCCCCATACTCACCAATGGAAGTGGTACCCCTGTTACTGGTCCGAGACCTACAGCCACTGCCATATTCGCCAAGGCTTGAATGGTCAAGCTAAAGCCTAATCCAGCAGCCAGGAACGCCCCGAAGGCTCGCGGACTGAGCGTGACGATCCGGATACATCGATACATCAATGCTATATAGAGGAAGAGTAAAACGGCTCCTCCTATTGTTCCGTATTCTTCAATAATAATGGCGAAAATAAAGTCAGAGTATGGATGCGGCAATACATTTCGTTGCACCGAATTACCAACTCCTTTACCAAACATTTCACCAGTAGCGATTGCAATTTTCGCATTGTTAGCTTGGTAATTCTTATCATCCTGGAAAGATGTTTTACCATCATGAACTTCTTCTGTAGTGAAGAATCCTTGAACCCGGCTCATATATGTTGCGCGTCTCGGTCCTAAGAAAATCACAAGCATCAACAGCACTCCCCCACCTAAACATACCACTGCGATTTGCTTGAAACTGATTCGTCCGATTAACAACAACAATACACTAACTCCGAAAAGCATCAATGCGGTTGATAAGTTAGCCCATGCAATCAAAACGAAAACAAAACAAACGGCTCCCATAATTGGGATAAAAGACTTTTTAACATCCTTGATTTCCTCTTGTTTTCTAGACAACATTCTAGCTAAAAAGGTAATCAGCGCTAATTTTGCTAAATCGGAAGTTTGGAATGTTTGGTTGATTACAGGTATGGTTAACCAACGGCTAGCCTCATTTACCTTACTTCCAAACAGCAACGTGTATAACAACAAAGGGATTGTAATCACCATCAATAATTTGGAGATTCCAGCATAATACCGGTAATCCAATTTATGTGATAAATACATCATAACTAAACCAGCTACAACGATAAATAGGTGTTTGAATAAATAAAGTTCAGTACCTTTTCCTTCTTTGTAGGCTAAAGTTCCTACTGAGCTATATACAGCCAATAGTGACCAAATAGACAACAAGATCACAATGATCCAGATCCATTTATCGCCTTTTAGTTTAGAAAAAATGTATTCCATTGTTCCTCCTTAATTATAAAGTCATTACAGCTTCCTTAAATTTGTCACCACGATCTTCGTAGTTTTTGAACCAGTCAAAGCTGGCACAAGCTGGAGATAGTAATACTGTATCTCCTTTTTTTGCTAAGTGGGATGCAATTTGTACAGCATCACCCATAGACGCACTATTTACGATTACTTCGGTATCATCTTCGAAAGCTTCGTGAATACGTCCAGTATCTTTACCAATACAGATAATCGCTTTCACTTTAGATTTCACTAAATCTTTCAGCATTTCATAGTCGTTTCCTTTATCCACACCCCCCATGATCAAGACGATGTCTGTAGAGAAACTTTCCAATGCATACCACACGGAATTTACGTTTGTAGCTTTAGAGTCATTAATATAATTTACACCACCGATACAAGCGACATGCTCCAATCTGTGCTCCACATTCACAAACGACCCCATGCTTTCTTTCATCGTTTGGTTCCTCAATTCTTGAACCTTTGCAATCAGTCCTGAAGCCATGTTGTTGTAAACATTGTGCTTGCCTTGCAGTGATAATTCTTCAATATTCATGATAAAAGCTTCTCTATTTGGTGTTAAAATTTTCAAATTCTTCTCGTCGTCAAGATACGCTCCGGTATCTACTTTCCCTTCTTGTGTAAATGGCAGATGCATTGCTGCTGTAGGATGTTTTTCCAGTGCTGCCATTGTTTCCGGATCATCCTTACAATAGATAAAGAAATCCGAAGGTTTTTGATTTTGAACCATGCGGAATTTTGAAGCCACATAGTTTTCCATCTTATAATCATATCGATCTAAATGATCGGGTGTGATATTTAAAATCACGGCTACATCTGCTCTAAAGTGGTACATGTCATCCAGCATAAAACTGGATATTTCCAACACATAAGCATCATGTTGCTCTCTAGCTACCTGCAAGGCGAAGCTATTTCCAATATTCCCAGCTAATCCAACATTTAGACCAGCATGTTTCAACATATGGTAAGTCAACATCGTAGTTGTAGTTTTACCATTTGACCCTGTGATACACAATAATTTGGCATCGGTATATTGGGCGGCGAATTCTATTTCCGAAATTATCGGTAGACCTAAGCCTCTTAATTCTTTTATCAAAGGAGCCTTTTCTGGAATCCCAGGACTTTTAACGATTAAATCTGCATTGACAATCAACTCATTTGTATGTTGTCCTTCTTCAAATGCAATTCCTTCTTTTTCAAGGCTCGATTTATAAGCATCAGCAATGGTTCCCATATCTGACACAAATACATCGAATCCTTTATCTTTCCCTAAGATTGCTGCACCAACCCCACTCTCACCTGCGCCAAGAATTACTAAGCGGCCAGATTGTGGGTAATATGTATGTGCTATATTCGACATCTTCTACTATCTAACTTTCAATGTTACAATGGTTAAAATGGCTAACATAATGGACACAATAACAAATCGTGTCACGATTTTAGACTCATGATAACCTTTTTTCTGATAATGGTGGTGCAAAGGTGACATCAGGAAAATCCTTCTACCTTCACCATATTTCTTCTTCGTATACTTAAAGTAAGACACCTGAAGAATTACGGAAAGATTCTCGATCAGGAAAATCCCACACAATACCGGAATCAATAATTCTTTACGGATTAGAATAGCAAAGGCTGCAATGATACCGCCGATTGCCAAACTTCCTGTATCCCCCATAAACACTTGCGCGGGGTAAGCATTGTACCATAAGAAACCTGTACAAGCCCCTACAAATGCTCCGGCAAAAATCACGAGTTCACCCGAATTGGGGATAAACATGATATTGAGGTAATCAGCAAAGATGATGTTACCAGATACATAGGCTAGAATTGCCAAGGTAATCCCCATAATTGCGGAGGTTCCAGTGGCGAGTCCATCTATCCCATCAGTGATGTTTGCTCCATTCGATACAGCAGTAATAATAAATACTACGACGACCAAGAAAACAAAGAACGTTGCCAAAGGGCTATTGACGCCGAATACGTCCAACACTTTAGCGTAGTCAAATTCATTATTTTTATAAAAAGGAATGTTAGTCTTTGTAGACTTTACATTCTCAGCGTAAGTTTTTTCACCTGTTGAAGGATTAATAATTACTTCAACTGGTTTAGAAGATGTAGGATTTGCTACTTGCTGTCTAGCCACGATTTCAGGATGAAAATACATGGTGATAGCGATTAGAATTCCTAAACCAACCTGTCCAATTACTTTAAATTTTCCGGCTAGTCCTTCTTTATTTTTGCGGAAGACTTTGATATAGTCATCCAAAAATCCAATTGCACCCATCCAAACGGTTGTAATAATCATTAGGATGATATAGATATTATCCAATTTTGCAAAGAGCAATGTTGGTATTAAAATACCTGCGATGATGATTAAACCACCCATTGTTGGAGTTCCTTGTTTTTTCTTTTCACCTTCTAATCCAAGGTCACGAATAGTTTCTCCAACTTGTTTTTGATGTAGCAAACGAATTAATCTGCTACCGAATGCTGTTGTGATAATTAACGAAAGAATCACTGCCATGGCTGTACGAAACGAGATATATTGGAATAATCCAGCACCTGGAATATGTACGTGCTCGTTAAGCCAAGTGAATAAATAGTAAAGCATGCAGTTTAATTATGTTCGTTAAAAATCTTTATTAATTCTTCTTTATCGTCAAAGTGGTTTTTCACCCCATTGATATCTTGGTATTTCTCATGACCTTTTCCAGCTACCAGGATAACATCTCCGGGTTGAGCAAGATGAAAAGCGGCACGAATAGCCTCTCTTCTATCGGTAATTGAGAACACATTTTTTTTCTTATCAGCCGGCACTCCCACTTCCATTTCTTTGATGATTGTACCCGGATCTTCTGTTCTAGGGTTATCTGAAGTAAGCACAACCTTATCACTAAGCCGTGAAGCAACTTCTGCCATTTCTGGACGTTTGGTTTTATCACGATCACCGCCGCATCCAAGCACCGTAAATATCTGTTGACCAGTTTTTCTTAAGCTTCCGATAGTTTCCAAGACATTTTCAACCGCATCTGGTGTATGGGCATAATCCACAATCGCAACTACTCCAGTTGCAGATTTCAAGGTTTCAAAGCGGCCTTCTGCACCTGTAATTTCACTTAATGCCATTAATACTTTAACAGTCTCCTGTTCCAATAAAATAGCTGCTCCATATACTGCCAATAAGTTATAGGCATTGAAGTCGCCTACTAATTTTACCCATACCTCTTGGCCATCCACTTGCAATAACATCCCGTCGAAATGACTTTCAAGGATTTTCGCCTTAAAATCTGCCATCTGGTGTAAACCATAGGTCTTTTTATGAGCGAAGGTGTTTTGGAGCATTACTGATCCATTTTTATCATCAATATTCGTCAATGCGAAAGCATATCGATCTAAATCGTCAAAGAACTTTTTCTTTGCCTTAATGTAATTGGCAAATGTTCCGTGGAAATCTAAGTGATCATGGGTGATGTTAGTAAAGATGCCTCCAGCGAATTTTAGTCCAGCAATACGTTGTTGAACGATAGCATGGGAGCTTACTTCCATAAAACAATAATCACATCCGTCTTCCACCATTTCCTTCAATAATGAATTCAAGGAAATCGGATCTGGAGTTGTGTGTGTTGCAGCAATAACGCGTTCAGCGATTTGATTTTGCACTGTAGACAATAGTCCTACATGAAAACCCAGTTTGCTGAACAAGTTGAATAGCAGAGTAGCAACGGTTGTTTTTCCATTTGTACCAGTCACACCCACTAATTTCAATTTTGAGGAAGGGTTTCCGTAGAATGTAGATGCCATCACTCCCAATGTATAGGATGAATCTCCTACAACTACATAAACTACATCCTCCTTAATTTCCTCTGGTAATTCTTCCAGGACCACTACTGAAGCTCCTAATTCAATAGCTTTCGCTACAAAGAGGTGACCATCAGTTTGATGTCCACGAACTGCCACAAATGCACTGCCTTGAACTGCTTTTCTAGAGTCCAGGCAAAGCGAGCTAACCTCTGTTTCCAGAGAGCCACGGTAATCAATTACCGGTATAGCATGTAGCAACTCCTTTAATAACATATTAATTCAATTCTATTAGCACATTAGTTCCTGGCTTCAATTTCTGTCCAGCAGCTAATGATTGATTTATTACTCTTCCTTTACCTCTCACTGTAGTTTTGAATCCTGCATTTTCCATTGCATAAATTGCATCCACTAATCCCATACCTTTTACATTCGGCACTACTCCTTCTTTGAATTCAGCAACTGTAAAAGCTTCAGCTGTGTTTTTAGATGAATCTTTATCAGCCGCCACGATAGAATTCCAGTTTACAGATTGTACACCTAGCATTTGGTAAACTTTTGCAGTTGCATCCTTAGATCCTTTCAAAGTATATGGAACTTTATTTCCAGCGACATTTACTTTTCTATTATTGAAGGTCTTATGCAATGAAAGGTCATTTGCATAAACCATATCTGCCAATTCCCGGAATACTGGACCTGCCACTGAACCACCGTAATAACCATTTCTAGGATTACGGATTACCACGATCATCGAATATTTCGGATGTTCCGCAGGGAAGTAACCAGCAAATGAGGATTGGTATCTTCTAGCACCATAGCCTCTTGAACCATCAGCCATTTGCGCAGTACCTGTTTTTCCTGCTGAAGAATATAGCGGGCTTCTTAATCTTTTACCAGTTCCTTCAACCATCACCCCTTCCATCATCTTCTGCATCTTACCGATAGCTTCCTTCGATGCAATTTGCTTATTGATCACACGAGCTTCAAACTTCTTAACTGTAGTACCTAAGTGCTGAATTTCTTTTACGAATAATGGAGCTAACATTTTACCATCGTTAGCAACTGCATTAAAAATGGTCAAAGTTTGCAATGGTGTTAATTTCAATTCATAGCCATAAGCCATTTGAACCAATGAAAGTTTACTCCAAGATCTGCTATCTGGCATTTTCACCCATGGATTTGCTTCACCAGGAATTTGTAATCCTAAAGGTTTCGCCATTCCCCACTCATGCAATTTTCCAGTGAACTTTTCTGGGTTTTTGCCATAATGAGTACCAATAGTTTTAGCTACCCCGACATTTGAAGACTCTTCGAAAGCTTCCTTGATGGTAACTTTAGATTTTTTAGGTGGATGTGAATCTTTGATTGTATGACCAGGAACTTTCCATGTTCCGTTACCGATATCAATCACCGTATTGGTATCAACTTTATTATCGTCCAAGGCAACCAAATAAGAAGCTACTTTAAAAGTAGATCCAGGGTCAGCACCTTGCGCAATTGCATAATTGAATTTTTCTCTATAAACACCTTCGCTATCTCTGGTAAAGTTTGCAATCGCACGTACTTCTCCAGTTTCCACTTCCATCAATACGACGCATCCATTATCCGCATTACTTGCGATCAATTGTTTTTCCAAAGCGCGTTGTGCCATATCCTGCATATTCACATCGATGGTTGCAATGATATCCGATCCATCGGTTGGAGCTACTTCCATTTCACGATTTACAGGGATCCAAACCCCACCGGCGATACGCTGCATCAACTGGACGCCGCTTTTACCTTCGATATAATCGCCATATGCACCTTCCAATCCAACACGAACGGTATCCCCTTTACTATTTTTATACCCAATTGTACGGGCAGCTAGATTGGTAAAAGGCAGAATACGTTTGTTTTCTCTTACTGCTATCAAAGAACTAGAGAATCTTTCTTTCTCTTCTTTAAAGTTTTTCAACAACGGAAAAGTCTTAAGGACTTTCAATTGTTGATGTGTTACATTCCGTTTCAATAAAACATAACGATGTTTTTTAGCCCTTGCCTCTTTTAACTGAGTCAGGTATTGTCTGGCTGATTTATCTTTGAAATAAGCGGCAAGCTTATTGGCCAAAGAATCCACCCGAGCATTAAATACTTGATTTTGCTCGGATGGAATGGCCATCGCATCAAACCGTATTTCATATTCCGGAACAGAAGTAGCCAGTAAACTTCCGTCATTGGAATAAATATTTCCTCTTGCAGCTTCAATCACTCGTTCACGAATAGTCAAGCTATCCGCAATTTCACGCCACTTATCACCATCCACATATTGCAAGTGCAATAACTTTCCAAACACCATTAAAGCACCAAAAACCATCAGGCCAAATGCCAGGTACACCCGAATCAATATGGACTTCCTAATATTCATGTTTTGGTCTTTATATTATTTTACTTCTCTAACAATTTCCAACTTAATAGGCGGTTCGGTTCTTTCTTTCAACCCTAAAGTATCCGCTCTTTTTGCAATCTCTGTTTGGGTTGTTAACTTCATCAACTCCGCATTCAAAGATTTATAATCCCAACTTAACTCCTTTACCTCACGCCCCAACTTATCAATTCTTCTGACTGTATTTTCCGCCAGATGTCGGTTTGAAATATAGAGCAAACCTAATAAGGCAAGAAAAGCCACGAAGGGTAAATTCTTGGCAACTAAATAAGTAGACAGCTTTTTTTGAGAGAAGAAGTTTTTCAGGAAGTCTTGGGTCTCTTCGACTTTTTCCTCCAGCGCATCAGACATCTCCTCTTGCACTTCCTCACTTAACTCATTTTGCTTTATAGTATTTCTCTTTGCCATATACCTACTCTACTATATTTTTTCTGCAATCCTCAATTTCGCACTACGCGCTCTATTGTTTTGTTTCAACTCATCCTCTGAAGCTGTGATCGCTTTTCTACTTATTACTTTAAATGGTTTAATTTCATTACCAAAGAAGTCCTTCTCCACTTCACCTTTAAACTTTCCTTTAGCGATGAAATTCTTCACTAAGCGATCTTCCAAGGAATGATAAGACATTACTACCAATCGACCTTCAGGTTTTAAGACCAGAGAAGTTTGCTCTAAAAATTCCTGCAAAGCTTCCAACTCCTTGTTAACTTCAATTCGCAAAGCCTGAAATACCTGAGCATGATATTTATGCTCTTTTCCTTTAGGCACTAACTTTTGAATCACCTGCTTTAATTCAGCTACTGTTTGAATCGGCGTAGTCAAGCGGCTAGTCACAATTGTTTTTGCCAAAGACTTTGCATTTTGAATTTCCCCATACATTCCAAAAATCCGATGTAAATCTTCTTCAGGATATGTATTGAGTACTTTTCTAGCATCCAAATCAGCTACTTGATCCATTCGCATATCCAGATCAGCATCAAAGCGGATCGAGAAGCCACGGTCGGCAGCATCAAATTGATGGGATGAAACTCCTAAATCCGCCAATATCCCATCCACTTGTTTCACGCCTTCTAGTCGTAAATAATTTTTTAAGAACTTAAAATTCTGATGAATCAGCGTAAATCGTTCATCAGGAAGTGTGTTTTTAATTGCATCTGGATCTTGATCAAATGCGATCAATCGTCCATTAGGTCCTAAATGTTTCAGGATTTCTTTCGAATGTCCACCACCTCCAAAAGTCACGTCTACATAAATCCCGTTTGGTTTAATCGCTAGTGCGTCTATACATTCCTGCAACATTACAGGAACATGATATCCGATTTCATTATTCATTGCCATCTCCTGCAAAGTTAAATCCACCCATTACTTCCTCAGCCAATGCAGAAAAATCTTCCTCAGAACCACTGTCCATCATTTTTTCATATTCATCTTTTGCCCACAATTCGATTTTATCAAATTGACATTGCAGAAAAACCTCACCTTTAATGTTTGCATATTCCAGCAATGATTTTGGCAAAAGCACTCTTCCGGCAGAGTCTAAAGTCAACTCGGTTGCACCGCGCATAAACTGACGGATAAAAATCCTGGTCTTCTCGTTATACTGGTTCAACTTGGCAAGTTGATTCATCTTTTTACTCCATTCTTCTCTGGTGTAGATGACTAAATTTTTCTCAAAACCACGATTCATAACAAGCCCCACACGCTCTACATCAGGCAGTTGCCTTTTGAGCGCAGCGGGAACCACCATTCTTCCTTTGGTGTCTAGCTTGCAGTCGAATTCGCCGATTAATTGATCCATTTACTCTAGTTCTACTCTAATTTTAATGTAAAAGTATACACTTTCTCCCACAATCCCCCACTATGCCCCACAAAAAAGTTTTCCACATAGTATATCCACTACAAAAAAGGCCTCAGAAGGGTCAAAAACAAATAATAATATTGAAACACAATAAATTAGGAATTGTAAAATATTGAAAGAATATGTGCTAATTCTTGGACAAAACTCTTGTTTTTAAGGAATTGGAAGTACCAAAAACGTCAAAAGTGGGGTAAAGTGGAGGGTTTAAAACAAATAGATGGGTGAAGTGGGAGAAAGTGGTATAACCGAATCAAATTGGCATCAGTTTTTCCTGATTTTGTTATGATATTAATATTCTTTATTCTCGGATAAATGCAATAATTTTGTTGGTCAATAAAAATTGAGATAATCATGCACAGAACACATACTTGTGGCGAATTAAGAATTGAAGATTTAGGAAAAACAGTAACCCTTAGTGGATGGGTTCAAAAATCACGTGACTTAGGAGGAATGACATTCATCGATGTTCGAGATCGATATGGTATTACTCAGTTAACTTTCAACAGTGATGATAATGAATCCTTGAGAAGCCAAGCCCGCGAATTGGGAAGAGAGTATGTTATTAAAGTAACAGGAACAGTTATCGAGCGTTCCAGCAAGAATAATAAAATTCCAACGGGAGAAATTGAAATTAAAGTGAGCAATTTGGAAGTTCTAAATGAATCTAAGTTGCCACCATTTACTATAGAAGACGAAACTGATGGCGGTGAAGATATCAGAATGAAATATCGTTATTTGGATATTCGTAGAAACCCCGTTAAGAACAGTTTATTGTTTCGTCATAAGGTTACCCAAGAAGTACGGAATTATTTATCAGGATTAGATTTTTGTGAAATCGAGACTCCTTACTTAATAAAGTCTACACCGGAAGGTGCGCGTGATTTTATTGTTCCATCACGAATGAACCCAGGACAATTTTATGCATTACCACAATCACCTCAAACTTTCAAACAGTTATTGATGGTTGGGGGTATGGATAAATATTTCCAAATCGTAAAATGTTTTCGGGATGAGGATTTACGTGCAGATAGACAGCCTGAGTTTACCCAGATTGACTGTGAGATGTCCTTCGTTGAGCAGGAAGATATTTTAAATGTATTTGAAGGAATGACTCGTCACCTATTAAAAACCATTCATGGAATTGAAGTTGATCAATTTCCAAGAATGACTTTTGAAGAGGCCATTCGTACATATGGAAATGACAAGCCAGATATTCGTTTTGGGATGAAGTTTGCAGAGTTGAATGCAGTTTCCCAGCATAAGGATTTTGCAATTTTCAACAATTCAGAATTGGTTGTTGGTATTGCAGTCCCTGGAGCAGCGTCATATACAAGAAAGCAAATTGATGAGTTGGTTGATTGGGTTAAACGTCCTCAGGTAGGTGCTTCAGGAATGGTTTATGTAAAATGCGAAGCTGATGGAAGTTATAAATCATCGGTAGACAAATTTTATGACCAGGAAGATCTTGCTAAATGGGCAGAAGCTACTGGCGCTCAAACTGGCGATTTGACTTTAATTCTTTCAGGTCCTGCAAATAAAACCAGAGCACAGTTAAGTGCTTTGCGTATGGAATTAGGAAATCGTATGGGATTGCGTAAGTCCAATGAATTTGCGCCATTATGGGTTGTAGATTTCCCACTATTGGAATGGGATGAGGAAACTGAGAGATATCATGCTATGCACCATCCATTCACCTCTCCAAAAATTGAGGACATGCCATTATTAGATACTGATCCAGGTAAGGTGCGTGCAAATGCATATGACTTGGTATTGAACGGTAATGAGATTGGCGGTGGTTCAATTCGTATCCATGACAAAGATATGCAAGCCTTGATGTTTAAGCATTTAGGATTTACGCCAGAGCAAGCTCAGGCACAGTTTGGTTTTCTAATGAATGCTTTCCAATACGGAGCTCCTCCACATGGTGGCTTGGCATTTGGATTAGACCGATTGACAGCAATCTTAGGTGGTCAGGAAACAATCCGCGATTTCATTGCATTCCCTAAAAACAACTCGGGGCGTGATGTGATGATTGATGCGCCAGCGGAAATCGCTAAAGAACAGTTAGATGAATTAAGCATCAATTTAATTGAGCCTAAAAAATAAAACTTTAAAGAGCGGTCAACAAAAATTGGCCGCTTTTTTTAGCTCCAATTCATTAACTTTTAAACAGCCTTGTAGTTATAAACATTATACTGTCAATCGCAGATAATTTTTTATCTTTAACATTGGTTGATTTTCATTATCAACTTTTATTTTTGCATCAAGCAACAGAACATCCCTATGGCACAGACAGTAGCTGAGAAATTCCTGAAAGATAGTGCTTCAAAATCCTTTGATTTACAGCATAGGCAAATTATCAATAACAATATTGATAAGTATGAGCATGCTTTCGAAAAAGGGAAAAGTAAGTTTTTCGATTTGGAAAATTCAAAGACCAAAGCGAATCTTATTAAGTGGAAAGTTATTGAGAATCTGGATCGATATTTATTAGATTTTGAATCGAACTTTACTAATAGAGGTGGCAAGGTTATCTGGGCAAATGATGCGGAAGAGGCTCGGGAGGAGATTTGGAAGATCATGGAGCAGCACAATGCGAAATCGGTTGTAAAATCGAAATCCATGGCGACCGAGGAGATTGAGCTCAATCATTTCCTGGAAAAGAAAAACATTGAAACCATAGAAAGTGATTTAGGAGAGTTTATCATTCAGTTACTTGGTCAAAAACCTTATCACTTTGTTACTCCGGCCATGCATTTGAGCTTGGAGGAAATTGCAAAATTATTTCATGAGAAGTTCGACACTCCTTTGGAGGCTAGTGCTGAGGAGTTAACAATGAAAGCCAGGGAAATACTACGAGAAAAATATACTCAAGCAGATATTGGAATTACCGGAGCTAACTTTCTGATTGCTGATACAGGTGCAATTGCTATTACGGAAAATGAAGGAAACGCCAGGTTGACAACTACATTTCCTAAGGTACATATTGCCGTTGTTGGAATTGAGAAAGTAATCCCTAGCATGGGGGATCTTGATTTATTCTGGCCTTTATTAGCTACCCATGGTACCGGACAAAATTTAACAGTATACAACACAGTCCTTTCTGGTCCCCGTAAGAACACGGAATATGATGGCCCTGAGGAAATGTATGTGATATTATTGGACAATGGCCGTAGCAATGTTTTAGAACAGAAAGATCAAAGGCAAGGATTATATTGCATTCGTTGTGGTGCATGTTTAAATGTATGTCCTATCTACCAAAACATTGGTGGACATACTTATGAAACCACTTACCAAGGGCCGATAGGTTCATTGATTTCACCGCATCTCAATGGGATGAAAGAGTTCAAGCATCTGAGCTATGCCTCTTCCCTATGCGGTAAGTGTACAGAAGTCTGTCCTGTTGGAATAGATATTCAGAAAATGCTGCTGGTAAACCGTCGGGACTCGGTACAACAAGACCTGGTTTCTTCAGTAGAGAAGAAAGGATGGAGCATGTTTACTTGGGCTATTCAAAAAAGAAAAATCATTGATTTCTTCTCTGGAAAAACAAAAAACTTTTTTGTCAGGAATTTCTTCAAAAAAGCCTGGGGAAGTCAAAGGGAACTTCCAAAGATTGCAGATAAATCTTTCACTCAACAATGGAAGGAAAAGCAGAAGGAAAAATAAAAAGAATACAAAGAAACAAGAACATATTAAAGAAGAGATCAGCCCAAAAAGCTGATCTCTTTTTTTAATAACCTTTAATTTTCAGTTTGCATTATTACTTTTCTGTATCTAGAATTGACTTACTATCTTCTGCCAACCGAATGAATTCGGCACGATAGCCTTCATCATCTTTTCCTTTTGCTGCTTTTGCTCTAGCGATTAAACTTTCAAAACTTGAATTCTGCTTATAATCGGAGTTACGGATTAACATTCCGAATTCTGCAACTGCTGTGGCGAATCGAAAATCTTCACTGACTGCCGACATAGCCTGTACCTCATTTTTAACAACTGTTTGCTGCAATTCGCTTTTTTCAGATTTAGGATCTTTATAGCGGAATTTCACGGTTGCTAATTCTCCATTTTTTTCACCAATATTGGGTTTATCGTTCTTTTGATATTTAAGAGGGTCTACCGTTCCAATTATTGAGCTTTTCACTCCTACCGGAATGATTTCATAAATGGCAGTCACCGTATGTCCTACCCCCATATCTCCTCCAATTTTTGCATCATTATTAAAATCCTCAGCTTCTAATAATCTATTTTCATAACCTACTAATCGGTATGCTTGTACATAGGCAGGGTTAAATTCAACCTGAATTTTCACATCCTTAGCGACGGTGAATAAGGTGGCTCCAAATTCGGTAACCATAGCCTTACGAGCTTCAGAGATATTATCGATATATGCGTAGTTTCCTCTTCCTTTGTCAGCAAGGGTTTCCATTTTACTATCTTTCAGATTCCCCATCCCAAAGCCAAGGACAGTAAGATTCACTCCACTTTCTCTTTCTTTGGCAATCAAATCTTCCATTGCTTCATCACTAGATTCACCTACATTAAAATCACCATCTGAGGCCAAGATAATTCTGTTATTTCCATCTTTGATAAAATTCTGACGTGCTATTTGGTAAGCCTTCTTAATTCCGGCACCTCCTGCGGTAGAACCACCAGCAGTCAATTCATCGATTACGGTTTTGATTTTCATTTTCTGATCACCAGACGTGCTTTCAAGTTTTACACCTGCAGAACCTGCATAAGTTACAATTGCTACTTTATCCTCTGGTCTTAATTGATCCACCAATAGTTTTAAAGAAGATTGTACCAATGGGAGGCGATTTGCTCCCATCATTGAACCAGAAACATCGATCAGAAACACCAAGTTTGAGGCTTTTAAATTTTCTTTAGGGATATCCTTTGCTTTAAGGGCTATGCGCATCAATTGATGCTCTTTATTCCAAGGGGAGGTTGTAAGTTCTGTATAGATTCTTACAGGATCAGCATTTGTCGGACCTTTTAAATCATATTGAAAATAATTGATCATCTCTTCTACCCTTACAGCATCTTTAGGAGGCATATTACCAGATTTGATCATTCTTCTAACATTACTATATGAAGCGGCATCTACATCTACAGCGAACGTAGACAAAGCTTCTCTTGCAGGAGAAATAAATCCATTTTCATCTAATCGAGCGTAGCTTTCTGTATTTTGCGGTGCAGGATGAATGTATAATCCAGATACTCGACCAGAGAGAACATTGGTATTCATTGCTGTTGCGGCTCTTTTTTGTTGAGTATCATATCCAATGACGGTTACTTCTTCAAGGTTATGAGCACTCGCTTTGAGCATTATTTTGAAATTATTTCTTTTTCCCACTTTTACTTTTTGGGTTTCATATCCAAGGTAATTGAACAACAAAACATCTTTGTTATCTGCTTGGATTGAAAATTCTCCATTTTGGTTTGTTCGGGCAGTTTGGGATTTACCTTCGACGTTAACTACAACACCTGCAATCACTTGCTGAGTATTTTCATCTTTCACAATTCCTGTAATTGTTCTTTCTTGAGCTAGTCCGCTACTACCTAGAGTAAGCAAAAAGACTAATAATGCAAATATTTTATTCATGACTAGTAAGTTTTGCCAAGGGATGCAGAAAAAATCAAATTTCCATAAACGAGAAAAAAAAATTAATTTTCGGCATAAATAAGCACAAGGACCTTGTCAAAACAGAAGAATCAAACAGATGAAGAATTACTAAAGCTATACTTGCAAGATGGCGACCTCAGCTATCTTGGTGATCTCTATCAAAAGCATAGCGAAATGGTCTATTATGTGTGTTTACGTTATTTCAAGGAGCCTGAACGCAGTAAGGATGCGGTTATGCAGATCTTTGAGGAACTCATCGACAAAGTAAAAAAGCAAGATATTCAAGATTTCCCGCGATGGCTCTATGTAGTCAGCAAAAACCATTGTTTGATGGCCTTACGGTCTGCTAAAAATAAGGTTGAAATTGTTACAGATAATTTTGTGGAATTTTCCATGAACCTGCATCAGGAGGAAAACTATCAAGAAAAAGAAGAACAGTTATTGAGATTGGAAAGCTGTTTGGATACATTGATTGAGAAGCAAAAGAAGAGTATTCAATTGTTTTTCATTGAGCAAAAATGCTATAAGGAGGTTGTAGAGCTTACGGGTTATAGCATGAATGATGTAAAAAGTTATATCCAAAATGGTAAGCGGAACCTGAAGAACTGTATGGAAAGGAATGGACATGAATAAGAATTTTGACATAGCATATTTACGTAAATACGTGAACGGAGAATTAAGCAGCTCCGAGATGTATGCTATTGAGAAAGCTTCTCATGAGGATGAATTCCTAATGGACTTGATTACAGGCTTGGAGGAAGAAAAAAAACTGAAACAACCACTTGAAATTTCTGATTTACATTCTGCCATCTTTGAAAGAACCCATCCAGTAAAAGTAACTCCGATGCGCTTTTATAAGTACCTTTCAATTGCCGCATCCATATTATTGGTTTTAGGAATTGGGACCATCTGGTATTTGAATCGGGATCAAAACGAAAAAGTAGAAACTATGGATATGGTTGCCATGGATTCGAAAGAAGCACCAACGGATACTACTCTAAATAGTATTCATTTGGATAGTTTAGACGGGAAATCGGAGGAAGAGAGTTTAATTGCATTAGCAACCCCTAACAATCAAATTGAGGAGAGTTCTGCAGCAGAAAATCGGGCCAGCAATTCTAAAAAGCCAAGTCATTCCCAAGAGGACAGAGTTAAGGAAATAATTGCAGGGAACCAGGATGTTTTTGTGAAGGAAGTCCCGAGAGCTGATACCAGTATATTTCAAAACAAGTATGATAATAGAATTGCCTCCAATCAATTTGAAACATCAAAAAAAGTGGATAATTCCAATGTTGTTTTAATGAATGGCAAGAATCCATTAAATTCTAAATTAGCTGGCCGAGTAGCAGGAGTTGCTGCAGATAGGGTTAGTTCATTACAAGATGTGAAAAAACTGGCGACAGGAAGAGTCTTGGATCAACAATCAGGTAGACCTATTATCAGTGCATCTGTCAGAGATATCAAAACCAACGATTTAGTTATGACAGATTCATCTGGACAATATGTATTGCCGTTAACTTCTGACAATCAAAAACTCGAGATATTATCCCTTGGCTATGAAAAGGAATTGATTACAGCGAGTAATAATAAAATTGTCCAATTAAAGCCAAACTTTAACAATTTGGAAGAAGTGGTAGTAGTAGGATATGGAAATAAAACCGAGAAGGTAAAATCAGAACCATTGGTAGGTTGGGTCGCCTATAAAAAATACATCAATGACAATTCGTATCAAACCTTATTAGGAAAAGGAACAGTCACCCTTGTATTCGACATTTCCACCTTTGGAAGACCTATCGATATTTCTGTTAAAAAGACCAGCAACCCAGAACTAAATCAGAAGGCAATTCAAATTATCCAGAATGGTCCAGATTGGAGGAAGGGAAATGACGGGAAGAAGATCGAAGTAAAAATTTCCTTTCGATAACTCAAGTATTTAGAACCCTGAACGGGTTCTAAATATGGTATTATACACCTAATCTTGCTAAAGGGCCTATCTCCTGCCCTATAAAATCTTGTTTTAAATATTTTTGGTATCCAGCAATAGCGATCATAGCGGCATTGTCGGTACAATATTCAAATTTTGGAATAAATACATTCCACTTATATTTCTTTCCCATTTCAATGAGTCCATTTCTAAGACCTGAATTGGCTGACACCCCACCTGCAATTGCAATATCCTTTACACCGGTTTGTTTAGCGGCTTTTTTCAGCTTATTCAACAAGATGGAGACAATTCGACTTTGCACGGATGCACAAAGATCATCCATTTGCTCATTCAAGAAATTAGGATTTTTCTTCACTTCCGCCTGAACCAAATATAGAATCGCTGTTTTAAGACCTGAAAAACTAAAGTTTAAATCTGGAATTTGAGGTTCGGGCAATTTAAAAGTATCAGGATTTCCGTTCTGAGCGTGTTTATCAATCAAAGGTCCACCAGGATACGGTAAATCCAAAATTTTTGCGGTTTTATCGAATGCTTCCCCAGCAGCATCATCGAGTGTTTCTCCCAACAATTCCATTTCGAAGTAATCTTTCACCAGAACGATTTGAGTATGTCCACCAGATACGGTTAAACATAAAAAAGGAAAGTTTGGCTTAGGATTATCAATAAAATGCGCTAGTATATGCGCTTGCATATGATTTACATCAATCAAGGGAACATTCATTGCCAAAGCGAAAGACTTTGCAAAGGAAGTCCCAACTAATAAAGCACCTAAAAGTCCTGGACCTCGCGTAAAAGCTACTGCATCTATCTCATTTTTGTGTATTTTAGCAGCGGCGATAGCCTGGTCTACCGTAGGAATGATGTTTTGTTGATGAGCGCGAGATGCTAACTCAGGAACCACACCCCCATATTTAGCGTGAATTGCTTGACTAGCAATAATATTTGACTTAATTTCGCCGTCTATACATATAGAGGCCGAAGTTTCATCACATGAAGATTCTATTCCTAGAATAATGGCCATTTTGAGAGAAGTATAAAAATTTAATTTACAAAAGTATCAAAAAAATACTTAAAATAACGTTGATTAGTCTGCTCAGTATCCTTGCTTTGCTGTCGATCTTGTTATTCTCTCTACAATTTTCCTCTGTTCAGACTTTTGTCAGTAAAAAAGTAGCCAAATATCTTTCCAAAGAACTTAATGCCAAAGTTGAAATTGGAAGCATTTACTTTAAACCTTTCTCAGAACTTAACCTTCATGATTTCAGTTTATCTGATCAGCAAGGAAATCAAATTATTTCCGCTAAGAAGTTAAACGCAGATCTTATTTTAACTGATTTCTTTCAAAATAAAATAGTTATAGAACGTTTAAATATTGAAAAAGCCTATGTAGATTTTCAAGTTTACAAGGACAGTTCAAACATTAAGTTCCTCATCGATTATTTTAGTCCCAAAAAGAAAAAACAAACTGCTCCAAAAAAGAAGATGGAGCTCAAATTATATGAAGTCAATTTAGTTGATAATCATATAAAAATCTTAAATCACACCCAAAAGCACCATAGCAAAGGAATCGATTTTTCAGATATTGAATTAGTACATCTGTCGGGCAACTTAAGCAATATCCAACAGGATAGCAGTTCATTGACAACAAAAATCAAAAAATTAACTTTCCAGGAAAAGTCAGGATTTATTCTGCGCGAATTGAGTGCTGACGCCCTGGTCAGCGATCATTCTATGGATTTTAACGATTTGAAACTCCTAACGAATAACTCTGTCGTAGGAAAACACTTAAAATTCAGTTACAAGGAATTTGGTGACTTTTCAGATTTTATTGAGAAGGTCCATATTCAAGCAAGTATGGCAAACGTATTTGTGGACTCAAAAGACATTGAATACTTTGCTCCGGACATGAAATTTGTGCGATTCAAAGCAAAGGTTAACCAAGGAGATGTTCTTGGAACAGTTGCCAATATGAGGGTTAGAAATGCGGATATTCAAACCGGAGATGAAACCAGATTAGTCGGAGATTTCAGCATTAAAGGGTTACCTGATATTAATAAAACTATATTTGATTTTAAGGCAGATCAACTACTGACTACTGCTGAAGACGTAGAAAAATTGGTACCTGAGCTTTCAAACAGGTCTGAATTTACTTTACCTGAACAATTGCACCGCATGGGTAAAATAAAATTTTCAGGTTCATTTAATGGTCTGTACAATTTATTTGATGTGGATGGATCTTTTCAAACAGATCTTGGAAAATTAGCAACAAAAAGTAAAATTGATATTCAAAAGAATATTCTTTACGCTGGAACAGTACGTTCTGATGAGTTCCAAATTGGAAATCTAATAAATTCGAATTCTATAAAAAATACTGCCTTCAATTTAGAGTTTGACGGTCAAAACTTAGATTTCAAGGAAATCCAACTTAATGTTATTGGGGATTTAAGAAGGTTTCAGCTAAATAATTATCAATATGATAGTATTTCAGTGGACGCCTTTTTATTTGAGGAACAAATTGAAGTCAATGGACATATTAGCGATAGAAATGTTGCCTTAGCCTATGATTCTAAGATCCACCTTCAAGGTGACCAAAGTATTTATAATGTAGACACTCAGATTGACCAAATCAACCTAAAGAATCTGGGTTTTGTCAAGAAGGACAGCATAATTATTTACGATTCAAATATAAGCACACATTTAACGGGAAATAACCTAAACAACCTGAATGGAGATCTACGTGCTAACCAAATATCAATTGAAACTAGCAAGGGTAAGTTCAGCATTGAGGATGTCTTTTTTGAGGCCGAAGGGAATGAAACAGATAGGCTACTAACCTTAAAATCTAATGTTTTGGACGCTGAGATGAAGGGAGTAATAGATTTGAACACGCTAGTTCCCTACTTCAAGGCAATTGCCATGAGATATGCTCCTGCCATTGGATTAGAAACAGAACCATTCAATCCACAGATATTTGATTTAGAATTGAACATTAAATCTTTTGAACCAGTTTCAGCATTCCTTGATCCGACTTTAACCTTAGAGGATGGGGCAACATTAGAAGCCCATTTCTCTTCCGAAGATTATACGGCTCAATTCAGTGCATTTAGTCCATTTGTAAAGTATCAAGGGATTAGTCTTCAAAATCTAAATATTCAGGAGAATGCTGACGAAAAAGCTTTTTCACTCAATCTAAAGGCCGATAAAATCTTTCTTACAGATAGTATTTTTGTCAATAATATTGAGATTAACAATATCCTAGCAAAGGATAGCCTATTATTCAATATAAAAGGCGCTGAGGAAACGGAGCAAAACTATATGCGGTTGAATGGAAATATCCATTTTGCCCATAATAAACCTGCCTATATTCGATTTGATGAATCGACAATTGTAGTGAATCATGAACCATGGGCATTCAATAAGGATGCTGAAATGCGTGTATCCAAGGGTAAATTCTATTTAAATAATCTAATTGCCAGCCAAGGAAATCAGAAAGTGGAATTTAATGGAGTTCTTTCGAATGAGGATGATAAACTGAATATTCAATTCGAGCGTTTTAATCTTCACTCCATGGAAACTGTGACAAAACCTATGGGTATTCATTTGGATGGAGAACTGAATGGAAATATCGAGTTACACTCGATTTTCAAAAAGCCCTATCTTTCTGCCAATGTTACAACTACTCCATTGGTTTGGAATCAGATTCCAATTGGACAATTAGTTCTATTAGCTGATTTTGATCCAGATAAAAAAGTTGCGAATCTGGATTTCCAATTATTAGATGATCGCAAAAGAGGTCTGACCCTCAATGGCACATATCAAGTCGCTTCGGGTGAGCAGGCCATAAATTTAAAAGGAAAGCTAAATCAGGCTGAGCTTATATTATTCCAACCATTTATCAGAACACTTGCCTCGGATTTACAAGGCAAGATGGACGCTGATTTACATATTTCTGGGACATTAAAGAACCCGCAGATCAATGGCTCGGCCAGTATAGAATCAGCCTCCTTCAAGGTCAATTACCTAAAGACCGTTTATAACCTGAACAATCAATCTGTCATGATTGACAAGAATGCGGTGATGATGAACAACCTGGTTTTTACAGATTCCAAAGGGCATCAAGCAAATGCAGGCGGAGTGGTCAATCTATCCAATCTAAGCAATCCATTTATTGATGTGGATGTGGCAACGAATAATGTCATGATCTTAAACACCACATACAAGGACAACAATTTGTATTATGGTACTGCTTATGCTACAGGCACCTATCAGTTTAAAGGATATACATCAGCTATTGACATTAATATCAAAGCTAGATCTGAAGATAACACCACCATAAGTATTCCTTTCAATTCTGCAATGACTGTTTCAGAAAGTGATTTCATTTATTTTGTCAGTAAGGATTCCACTATCAATAAAGAAAATGCAAGTCGATATTTTCTGAAGGGAATGACGATGAATATGGATCTAGAATTAACTCCTAGTGCGGAGGTAAATCTTCAGACTGATATTGGTTCATTGAAGGGAACAGGAACAGGGGAAATTAGCTTAAAGATTTCCAGTTTGGGAGACTTTGAAATGTTTGGTGACTATGCCATTAATTCTGGAAAATTTCACTTTACAGCACAGGACTTTATCAATAAATACTTCGATATCAAACAAGGAGGCACTATCAGATGGACAGGTTCGCCTTCTGGGGCTACAGTTAATATTACTGCCGTCTATCAGCAAAGAACATCCATAGGTGATTTATACAATGCTGCCGGGCGGGCGGGAACAGATGAACGCGTACTGGCACAAGCGGATATGATAATCAAAGGGACTTTAAGCCAGCCTGACGTCTCCTTTGATCTAAATTTTCCGCAAACTCCTTATGTCAAGGATGAATTGCAAGCTTATTTTAGTGATGCGAACAATGTCAACCAACAAGCCTTGAGCTTGATCATTCGAAGAAGTTTTACAACAGGTAATTCTGGCGAGATTGGACGCGAGGTAAACAATACTTTATTATCTGCAGGAACTGAAATAGCATTTAACCAGCTTAATAATATCCTTGCACAATCCTTGAATATTAATTTCCTGGACTTTAATATCCGATCTTTGAACGATGCATCCGCAAGTTTTAGATTCTTTGATGATCGCCTGGTATTAACGGGAGGAATTGTTGACCGTAGAAATATTCAAACGACCGATTTAACATTTTTTTCCAATCAAGTATCCACCGACGCTGAACTGACCTATAAAATTCGTAGAGATGGAAGTTTAATGTTCAGAGCCTACAACAGGTTAAATACTAGAAATATCTTATTTACCCCAACGGATGATTACATCAATGCTGTCGGCTTGGTTTATCGACAAGAATTCAACACTTTAGGAGAGTTTTGGAGAAAAATGTGGACTTGGAAACCTAAAAAAGACAGTCTTTTAACCATTCCTAATATTCCTCAGGATAGCATTAAGAACTCCTCAGATACGAGTCAAAAGGTTAATTAAGGTAAAGTTGAAGAAGATGCTCTCTTTCTTCCTCCAAACTTCCAATGAATTCAGGTTGTTTCGCGCGGTTATACCAATATCTCGCATTCCATAAGTCACCTTCCACCCTATGTAAATAAGCATGAATATGTGCTGAAACCTTATCATTTAAATGATCGATAAGATCATGTGCCTTTTTCCATTCGCCTTTAGCATCATACCATAAGGCTTGAATTGAAACATCCCAAGAGGAATTAGGTTGAGAGTCTTTTAGGGTTGATTTAAATTCATCTAGTATCATGGATTTAAGTTATTAAAATTTTGAGATAATATGGCGGATAAATGCTCAAAAAAAAGACGATCAATGTTGATCGTCTTTTTTTTATTTAAATTTGCTCGCTAATGCTGCTAATTTTACAGCCATATCTGTTTCTGGGGCTCGCTCTTGACGCTTGTCATTTCGCTTGTCAGAAGAACGTTTATCATTCGATTTTCGAGGCGCTTTGTCCTCAGTTTTCATTGTTAAACTAATTCGATTCCTTTTTTCATCAACCTCAGTAACAGTTACCATAACTTGCTGCTGCACTTTGACAACTTCATGAGGATCAGAGACAAAATGATTTGCCAATTGGCTTAAGTGAACTAATCCATCCTGATGAACACCAATATCTACAAATGCACCGAAATTGGTAATATTCGTAACGATTCCTGGCAATTTCATTCCAACTTTCAAATCAGAAATCTTATTGACGCCATCCGTAAATGAAAAGGCTTCAAATTTCTCACGAGGGTCTAAACCGGGTTTTGCTAATTCCAACATAATATCATTTAATGTCGGCAAACCAACCTCGTCTGAAATATATTTTTTAAGATCAACACGTTTTCTTGCTTGTTCATCCTTCATCAAATCTTGGATCGATATATTGATATCCTTAGCCATTTTTTCCACTAAGGCATAACGCTCTGGGTGCACTGCAGAAGCATCTAGCGGATGGTCTGCATTCCGGATACGCAGGAATCCTGCTGCCTGTTCAAAAGCCTTATCCCCTAAACGAGGAACTTTTTTCAATTCTCTCCGAGAACTAAAAGGACCGTTTTCTTTTCTATAATTTACGATTTGCTGCGCCAATGCAGGTCCCAAACCTGAAATATAAGCTAGAATCTGTTTAGACGCTGTATTCAATTCAACCCCAACAGAGTTTACACAGGACATAACGGTATCATCCAATGCCGACTGGAGTTTGTTCTGATCGACATCATGTTGGTATTGACCAACACCAATAGATTTAGGATCGATTTTTACCAATTCAGCTAAGGGATCCATTAATCTTCTACCAATGGAAACTGCTCCTCTAACAGTCACATCGTAATCTGGAAATTCTTCCCTTGCAACTTCCGAAGCTGAATAAATGGAGGCTCCACTTTCATTTACCATAACAATGGTTGCTCCTGGCATATTCATTTTACGAACAAAGTCTTCGGTTTCTCTTCCTGCTGTTCCATTACCAATAGCAATAGCTTCGATATCATGCGCAGAAATCAAACGCTTAATGACACGTTCAGCTTCAGCTTGACCTGCAGCTCCATTATGTGGGAAAATAGCTGTATTCTCAAGCAAATTCCCTTGTGCATCCAAAACCACCGTTTTACATCCTGTTCTGAATCCTGGGTCGATTGCTAGCAATCTTTTTTGACCCAGTGGTGCTGCCAACAACAATTGACGAACATTATCAGCAAAAACCTTGATTGCTTCTTCATCCGCTTTTTGTCTGGTTAAGACACGAATCTCGGTTTCCATCGATGGTTTCAGAAGTCGCTTGTAACTATCTAGCAAAGCCAAGGATACCTGATTACTAGCATCATTATTCCCTTTAATGAATTGCTTTTCAATTCCTGGAATTACTTCTGATTCATCAATATCAATATCTAGATATAAAAGTTCTTCTTTCTCCCCTCTTCGCATCGCGAGAACACGGTGTGATGGAGCATCTTTCAAGGATTCTGCCCATTCGAAATAGTCCTTATATTTCAAAGCTGCTTCCTCTTTTCCAGGAACAACACGCGAAACAAATTTCCCTTTGTTCAACAAGGTTTTACGAGCATGAGCACGAACATCAGCATCTTCTGCAATCTGTTCGGCAATGATATCCCTCGCTCCTGCTAATGCTTCCTCTACAGTCTGAACACCTTTTTCCTCATCAATATAGGAACTGGCATTAGACTCCACATCAATTTTATCTTGTGATAACAGCAAATCAGCTAAAGGCTGCAGACCTTTCTCACGAGCAGCAGAAGCTCTGGTTTTTCTCTTTGGCTTATATGGTAAATAAATATCTTCTAAGGCTGACATACTTTCAGCAGATTTCACTTGAACCTCAAGCTCCGGGCTCAGCTTACCTTGCTCTGAGATGGATTTTAATACCGCTTCTTTGCGTTTATCCAAATCCCTTAATTGTTGAATACGATCGCGAATGGCAGTAATCTGAACTTCATCCAAACTTCCGGTTAATTCTTTACGGTATCTTGCAATAAATGGAACCGTTGCCCCTTCGTCTAAAAGGGAAATGGTTGTAATCACTTGTTTCTCGTTGATCGACAATTCTTTCGAAACGATAATCTCGTGGGAAGTAATCATAAAAAATATTAAAATGAAAAAACAAAGCTGTTGAATGGATTCCAACAGCTTATCGATATAGAATTCTTAATTGTTTTAGGCTTTTTTTGAGTTATTATCCGATAAAGGATTTTCTTCAACATCAGGTGCAGAACTTTCTTTGGGTTCTCCCTCTGTCGAAGTTTCTTCTGCATTTGGAACATCATTACTTGCAAAATGATCATTATAACCATAGCTGTAATAATCGTCTTTTGTAGGAGTAGTATAAGGCTGATGCTCATAAGTTCCTGCAGGTGCAGTAAATTGTGGTACTTTTTTCTCAATAACGCCTTCCTCTGATTGTTCCTCTGTTTCATTGGCCGCATTTACTTGCTCCAAGTTTTGATCAATTGTAGATTCAGCTTTCTTTTCCTCAGGTTCTTTTTCAATATCCGTTTTGATATCGTCAATTTCCTTTTCAAAGTTATTTATCTGATCTGAAATCTCTCTTTTTATCCCTTCAGAAGCATCTTTAAATTCCCGGATACCACGTCCCAGTCCTCGCGCCAATTCTGGTAATTTCTTGCCACCAAACAGTAATAATGCTACTAAAATAATAAGCATCATCTCCTGGGTACCAATGTTCAAAAACGCTAAATTCATCTCTACTTTATTATTTGATAATAAGCTAAGGTAAGTCTATTATTTTTTTTCAGCAATTTTTTCATGTAAATATTTAGAAACAAAATCCAAGGAAAATCAATCCCTACTGGCAATAGACCAATCGCCTTTCAATAAACGAAGCCGAGGAAATTTCTTCCTCGGCTTCGTTTATTGAAATTATTTAATATTTGAATTATTGAAACTTAAAATTTCAGAGATCTCAAATGAACCCTTAATTAAAATTCCGCACACATCTTACATTCATTCCGTTCGTAGCTTTAAGTGTTGCGGGATAAACATCATTTGCAGCTGATGTAACCTTCGAACTATAAACTTTTGCTCTTAATTTATTTTGTATGCTGCTATCATAATACAATTCCAAATAAGCATAAGAATTTGCATATGGCTTTTTTAACCAGAAATAAGCATAACCTGTAGTCTTTGTCGAACTAATTGAAGGTAACTTGCCGCGTTCATCTGATGAGTATTTCCATTAGGTTCTGTAAATCTTTTCAGTTCAAAGGTAATTCTTTGTGACCATTCATCCGGCGAATTCTGTTCATTGACATTCACTGTAAGTAACACAGATTTCTTCCCATCATTTCTTGTTGCACTAATTCTTCCTGTACCTGAATATGAATTAATATAAGCTGCCAATCCTTTTGCCTGATCAACGGTAGGTGTTCTCCATTGATCATTAAGGTCATTTCCATTAGGCCTAAGATCATGACATGGGTCACCATCAATAACAGGAGTAATACCTAAAGGCCACATTTTCCCTGATAAATAATATGTACTACCATATTTTGCTTCCGATTGCCCATATGACATTATAGGATTTGGATAACCATTAGGTTGGAATGTACTAGCATAAAAGATAGAGTTTGGTTCATGATTTCTATGTTGAAACCTAGTCGGACCTTCAGATGGCCCAGTAAAACCCTGCGTACCAGCATCGTAATACAAGTCTCCCCTAGACCAATTTGTGGCTACTACACTAGAAGTTGCCGGAACTTGAATTCCATTATCCAATGGAATAATCGTGATTCTGGTATATTTCCCTCTACCAATTCTTATTTTGTCATTATAAGATTTGCTGAATTTCAGTGGATTTGCTGGTCTATCAAGTAATGCCCATGGATGAATGCTGTAAGCAAAATTGCTATTATATTCATTATCTCCACCTGGTACAGTAAAGAAATATCCATGATATGATGTGTTTGGAAATTGAATATCAGCCGCATAGTTCCTTCTAGCGTTGATATTAACTGCGCTCGCTATCTTCGATTTTGAAATAAATTTCCCAGTTAATAGATCAAATACACCTTGTTCTAATACATTGGAGTTCGCTCTAATATAAGGTCTGTCCGTAGAGTTTCCTAAAAAAGCATTTAAGTCTGCCTTTGCACTGAATCCTGTTACCAAGACCCCAACCTCTACCATCGCCATCGCATGTTTAAATGTGATGGAAACATCAATATTAGGAATTGAGGAATTTGAAGATTTTCCAGTTGTAAAATTTCCTGATGCAAACAAGAAATCTTCATTTGATACATTAAAAGTAGGTTTTAAATTATTTGAAATAGCAGGCAAGGCTTCTGTACTATAATATGAATACGCATACCATTTATACTGAGTTCCTTGTTTTAATTCTTTTGCTACTGGAGGAGTACTACCGACTTTACCGTCAACTTGTTCCACAAATTTCCCTGCCATATCATAGACCAAAACTCGGAATGTAACTCCATTGGTAAGTGGTCTTCCCCCATTAACTGGAGAACCAGGGATATAATTATCAGGATAAACTGGAGCAACGGCTTTATTATCTCCTGAAGTAGAATTGCCAGAATTAGCCATTAATGCTTCCGCTGAACCTAATTCTTCCTTAATATAAATAAATTCTTTATCAGCTTTTTGAGCAGAATTTACAACTACCGTTTTATTTAACCTACTCCCGTTACTAGGCGAAATATCAGCAGAAGTACTTTTACTATCAGACTCCTGAAGAGCAGTTTCTCCATCAACGATAAAGGAAACCCCTGAGGTAATAGTAGTATTGGGTTGATCAGTATTTTTACTGCAACTAAAATTTAGAATTGAACCGACAATTACTAAACTAAAAAAGATCTTTTTCATGTGATATTCAAAAAATTACCAGTTCTCTTTATGTGTTTTGAATACGTCGTCAGAAGTTCCATCATTAAGAGTGGAATTCCATGAATCAACAAATGGTGAATCATTTCCTGGCCCCTTAAATGTGGCAGTAGCTGATCCCGCCGCGATGGAATGTTCCATCATGACTTTGATATAATTTCTATCCGCGGCGAGGTATAGTCCCTCTTACCGGATAAAGATTGGTTTTTCATTATAGATAATTTTAGTGTGACTCTATTGTAATTTTGAAAAATTAAGATTAAATTATACTGATAATGCGGTATTTAGCTCAAAAATATTATTTGTAGCCCATCTACGACAACATATATTTTCTACTCTATCTAATAACCAGCCCTATAATACTTATAACTGCAACAACATAGTTTATCTAAAACACCACCTGATTGAATTAGTTTTTTCTTTCCGAGAAATTTTTGACATAATCAGGACAGCAATCAAAATAGAGTTTAAGCAAAATACCTATATGACTAGTATTTCATGTTACAACATCTTGTTTCTATTTTAGAAATATTAAGTTCTTTTACACCACGATTCGAGAAGCAATTTTTTACTTGTACCTTTGTGCTCTTTACTATTTTTTATATGCTGCAGAACTTCAAATCCAACAAAAAGTATTATCTCAGTACAATGGCATTAGCCGGACCAGTTGTTATTTCACAACTTGGTCATACGCTTGTACAAACTGCCGACACTATGATCGTGGGGCACTTTGCTGGTACTATTCCGTTAGCAGCTGTATCATTGGTACACTCAGTTTTTATGGTGGTTTTGATCATTGGAATTGGTATTGCTTATGGACTAACCCCTTTAATAGCTCAAGAAAATGGAAGGCATAATATTAAAGAATGTGCGAAACTACTTTCCAATAGTTTTTGGTTGAATATTGTCTCCGCCATTCTTCTCTTTCTCTTTGTGTTTTATGGTTCTATGTATGCTATGCAGCATGCTGATCAAGACCCTGAAGTCGTAGAAACGGCTAAACCTTATTTATTAATACTTAGCTTATCCATCTTGCCTCTCATGGTTTTCAATACTTTTAAGCAATTCGCAGAAGGCTTAGGGTTCACCAAACAGGCTATGAATATTACAATTTGGGGAAATGTGCTGAATGTTGTTATTGCGGTAATCTTGGTTAAGGGAATGTTTGGGATTGAACCTATGGGGGTTCGTGGTGTGGGTATTGCAACTTTGATAGATCGTATCTTAATGATGATCGTCATGGCATGGTACGTTTTAAGTTCCAAAAACTTTAAACTTTATATCGATCACTTCTCCATTAAATTCATTGATTTTTCCAGAGTTAAAAAGATTCTTAAAATTGGAGGTCCTGTCGCGATGCAATATGTGTTTGAAATTGGCGCATTTGCAGGAGCCGCATTGATTGCGGGAAAGATCGGAGCCGTTGAACAAGCTTCCCATCAAACTGCTATTACATTGGCTGCAATGACTTATATGATGGCCAGTGGAATTGCATCGGCTGCTACAATTAAAGTCGGGAATGCTTATGGAAATAAAAACTTCTTTAGGTTACAAAAATTTGCCACTGTATCCTATCACCTGGTTTTAGTATTTATGATTGTGTGTGCTATTATTTTTGCCTTGTTTAATCAATATTTGCCGTATATCATCACTAAAGATCAAGAAGTGGTTATGATGGCCTCTCAGTTATTGATCATTGCTGGTATGTTTCAATTATTCGATGGAACACAAGTGGTGGGATTAGGAACTTTAAGAGGAATGGGCGATGTAAATATCCCTACTTTCATTACCTTCTTTGCATATTGGATTATTGGACTTCCAGTTGCTTACTATTTAGGCATCGAAATGAAAATAGGAGTAAAAGGGATTTGGTATGGATTAACCCTTGGGTTGTTGACTTCTTCGATCCTACTCTATTTTAGATATCGGTATATGATTCAAAAGAAATTACCACGAAACCAAATCTTGGTAAATGGATAAAACAAAAACGGTCAAGAGTTTTCTTGACCGTTTTTGTTTTATTTTTTAGATAACTCGCTCAGAGTCCCAATTCTCTAAATAATCAGCTACTCGACGAATAAATTGTCCGCCTAGTGCGCCATCAATAACTCGATGGTCATAAGACATGGAAATATACATCATATGACGAACAGCGATGACATCTCCAAACTCAGTTTCCAATACTGCTGGCTTCTTTTTAATGGTCCCAACAGCCAGGATTGCCGCTTGCGGCTGATTAATAATTGGCATTCCAAAAATATTTCCAAATGCCCCTATATTAGTAAAGGTAAATGTACCTCCTTGGGTATCATCTGGCTTTAATTTGTTCCCTCTGGAACGCGTTGCCAAATCATTAACCGATCTTGAAATTCCTGTTAAACTTAATTGATCCACATTTTTTATTACCGGAACAATTAAGTTGCCGGATGGCAATGCTGTGGCCATTCCAATATTGATATTTTTCTTACGAATGATATTGTATCCATCTACAGAGACATTAATCATCGGAAAGTCCTTAATAGCTTTGGCAATTGCCTCGATAAACAAAGGGGTAAAAGTAATATTCTCTCCTTCGGATTTTTTATAGCCATCCTTAACCTTGTTTCTCCAATTCACCAAATTTGTAACATCAGCTTCAACAACTGAGAATACATGTGGTGATGTTTTTACACTATTAACCATATGATCAGCTATCAGCCTTCTCATGCGGTCCATCTCAATGATTTCCGAATCCCCTGTACTAGTCTTTACAACTTGCGCTGCTGGAGTTTTAACCTCTTGAACAAGGGGCTGGGATACTTCTTCTATTATCGGTTGACTAGGTTTTGGAATTTCAATTCCTTTATTTTTTTGAAGGTAGTTTAAAACATCTTTCTTAGTTACTCTTCCTTCACCACCAGTGCCTGGAATACTGTCCAATTCCTGTTGTGATATTCCTTCTTGTTGCGCGATATTTCTAACCAATGGAGAATAGAAACGAATGCCAGAATGGATTTCTTGATGATTTGATTCTACTTGAATAGGTTTTTCCTGGATTTGATCCATCCCCGGAATTTCAGCTTCTTCGATAACTGCTGTATCCTCAATTTTTCCATCCTGATCTTCAGCAGGAATTTCTTGTTCAACAACAGGTTCGACTTTTTCTTCTTGTTGGATAGTAGGTTTTTCTTGTTCCTCAACTTCAGGACCTTCAACCTCAATTAATGCAATTACATCCCCAACCTGAACTACTTGATTTTCCTCAAACAATCTTTCTTTTAGAACTCCAGATACTGGCGATGGAACTTCAGAATCGACCTTATCGGTAGCAAGTTCTACTACCGCATCATCTTCTTCAATTCGTTCCCCAACCTGCTTTACCCATTTGGTAAGCGTCGCTTCGGAAACACTCTCCCCCATTTTAGGTAACAAAAGTTTATATATAGCCATCTATTTTTATTTCGATTGTTAGATTACTAAGTTAAATATTAATACTTACTTGACAAGTGAACAAAATTAAATATTTTATCCTACATTGTAAACAAAATATCGTTCTGTTAATTCTTTGTTTCTTGTTGAAATAAGTTCCAGAGCATGAGTAATGCCTGAGCAGTAGTCCTTTCTATGTTGATTAAGCGGTCATGATGAAAATGAAACAGCTTAGTTTTTACATCATTTTTGCCTGCAATTGCAACCCAAACAGTACCTACTGGCTTTTCATCAGTTCCTCCATCTGGACCTGCAATACCACTGGTTGCTATAGCATAATCCGTATTTAATCTTTGTTGTACTCCTTTAGCCATTTGAACTACTGTTTCCTCACTAACGGCGCCATGCTGAATCAAGGTTTCCTTCTCAACACCTAGGATATGCTCTTTAACCTCATTTGCATAGGCCACAATTCCACCTTGGAACATTTTACTCGATCCAGGAATCTCAGTTATTAATCTGGCAATATTCCCCCCTGTACAGCTCTCAGCAGTGGACAGTGTTAATTGGGAATCTGAAAATGATTTCACGATAACCTCCTCAAAACTCACATCTTCAGTGGCAACAACTGCTCCTCCAATCCGCGAAACCAACTTTTCTTTCCACTGCTCTGCTTCAAATTCCAAGGAGTTCAAATCATTTCCTACCGCTGTCAACCGCAGCCTTACCAATCCAATCTTTGGAAGATAGGCTAAGTGAATATGGCTCGGAAACTGATCTTCAATATCTGCGATATGTTCTGCAAGATGGGATTCACCGATTCCTACTGTAAGGATATATTTATTTACCACCTTTTCTTCGGTTTTATAATCCTTCAGCTTTGGTAGCACTCGGAAGGTCATTAAATTCTTCATCTCAAATGGAACCCCTGGAAGAAAAACATAAACCTTTCCTTTGTCCTCAACCCACATGCCTGGCGCAGTTCCCCAATCGTTAAAAAGAACATCTGCATTGGCCAAAACTTCCGCTTGACCCTTGTTTATTTCAGGCATTGTCCGACCGAATTGGCGAAAGATCTGTTGCACATGACTCAACACCTCTGGATTATGGATCAGGGAAGTATTAAAAAACTTAGCCGCCGTGAATTTAGTTACATCATCCTTGGTAGGACCTAAACCGCCTGTACAGATAATAATATCTGCCCGACTTCCAGCATCAGCTAATGCCTTTAGAATATGACTTTCCTGATCAGTAATTGATGTTATTTGTTGAATTTGGATTTGCTGGGCAAAAAGCTCTTGGGCGATCCAAGCAGAATTGGTATCCACAATCTGTCCGAGCAAGATTTCATCACCAATGGTAATAATTTCAGCTTTCATAGATATAGTGTTTACATAACCGTTAATAGGTATAATGACTCTGTCTTTTGGTTAATTTTAAATCTTGTAATATTGATGCTTTAGCACGTATGGTAATATTATAACTCTTATATGTTCCAAATGGAACCCAACCTACTGACATATCCCAACAGTGTAAATCTCTATAGATACTGATTTGCGTCATGGAAGCTTCTTTCTGAACAAAGTCATACCCTGTATTAAATTGAACTTTCCACTTAGGAGTTACATTGAAATCTCCATGCAAGTTAACTGTACTGGTTAAACGTGTTTCCATGTCAAGCTTTTCTCGATTGAAAACACGAGTATAGTTCATACTAAAGGATCCTGCTAAATTCCATGGAATATTAAAATCCACGAAGGCATTTGGGTCGGTACTGATTCTTGCCAATGCTTGTGCTTGCTCTGGTGTCAAATTAGGCATAGCACTTCTTAAGGAGTCAATATTATCACTCCGGTTTTGATTTGCCTTCGGATTTAAACTGTAATCAAAGGATAAACCAAAATTGGTAAGCCTAGCTAATTTCCCGTCTTTAATAGCATAACGATCAATACGATTACCAGTATACTTATCGTAAGAATAGGGATCGAAGGTACCATTAAAGTTCACATTTATCTTTTTGTCAAATAATGCCGTTCTTCCTGAAAAACTAATTGGTGATAGTTTCAATGAATCCGCCGCAACGTTATAATTACCACTAAAGGTAAGCCCTTGGATGATTGGTATTTTCTTGACGCCTTTTCCTGTAGTATCCTTATCATCTCGAATCTTCGCTTCCAAGTTATTATCCACCGAGAAGCCAATACCAAAGGATTTACCTTCGGAAGGAGAACCATAAAGTGCATTTTCAAAAATAGAATACCTTTTATAAATCCCGTTTGCATCCGTGAAATCTCGATAAAAACCATATCGTGCATCTGAGAAATCCGGACGATAATTCACATTGATGGATGGTGTAATCGTGTGACGCATCTGCTCGATCTTACCAATCTTCTTCTGCATATTACCGTAAATCTTCGTCGATAAACCTGAAGATACCGAATAATCGTAGGCACGTTTAAAGCCTTGAACAGTATCCCTTACACTTTCAAATCCATAAGGACGGTTAACTAAGCGGTTTCTAACGGACTGAAGATACCAACGCTCTGTATAATTGAAGGATGTATTAAATTGAAAATACTTCATCACATTTAAACTCAAGCTGACAGGGATATTGTGTTGAACACCGTTGGTAAATTTATTCAATGAACCTTTTTGGAATAGCAAACTGTCTTTTG
Source organism: Sphingobacterium cellulitidis (assembly GCF_043187465.1). Taxonomy (GTDB): domain Bacteria; phylum Bacteroidota; class Bacteroidia; order Sphingobacteriales; family Sphingobacteriaceae; genus Sphingobacterium; species Sphingobacterium cellulitidis. The sequence continues at coordinate 3,457,241 of NZ_CP171136.1, forward strand.
TAGCAATCCTATTTTGTCCTTGTAGGCTATACCCCACAGTGATTCTTTGATACCATTTTTGTTCCCCTATCCTATCCTTGGAATCAAATGGGTTAAAGGTAGCAACGTTTAAACTAATGGTTGGTAAGTCAATATTGATATCGCCATTGGTCAGGTTCTGATCATGTGACATATTCGCAGTGAAATTCACCTTGCCATCTGCGAAAACTTTTCCATAGGCAATCGATGAACGCATACTGTTATTTACCGCTTGCATTGGATTATAACCACTGGTGGTTGCCTGACTTCTATACGCATTCCGAGTACCAAAGTTTACTGAGGCTGAAAATGAAGTCCCAGGATTAGCCTCTTGGCGTTGGGAGTGATTCCAGGTAAATCTAAATTCCTTTGAACGACCAAAACTCTCTGTACCTTCAATACCTTGAACATAAGAACCATAATTCAAAGCAAAGTTACCGTTGAATTTATAGTTCACTAAATATTGTGTTCTTACATTCGCTTCCCAAGTTCCTTTGGAAAAAATTGAACCTCGAATTTCTGAATCCCAATAATCATTAAATGTCAAATACCATCCAAGATCTCGCATTGCAAATCCTCTAGAGGCATCTTCTCCAAAGGAAGGAAATAAGAAACCTGAACTTTTCTTATCCTGTTTTGGAAAAAATCCAAAAGGAATTGCTAGAAACTTGATGGGAATATTTTGAACGACAAGATAAGATGGTCCTGCGATAATTTGCTTTTGAGTGATTACTCCTTTGGTAATTTGAATCCCAAAGTGGGTATGAGGATATGGAAGATTACAGGTTGAATACAGCCCTTTATAAAGGGACATCTCATCATAAATATTCTTTCGAACTTCCCGCGCCTGGATATACCCACCATCAACTTCCGTCATGACCCCAAAGGTTTTTGGAACCTGAGTCTTATAATTATATAATAAGGAATCGACTGCTATGGGGGATTCCCCAGGCATGATTACGACGGGTCGACCTACGTATTTGCCATTATGATCAATCACACCGGAAGCAAATAATACATTGGTATTTCGGTCTAAGCGAATATAATCTGCAGCTAATTCAAAACCTTCATATTTCACCTTGGCCCCTTTGAATAGGTGCAAAATATTCTTACTCACCTGATTCCATGATGAATCATTCGCTGTAATGGTTACTACAGTCTCTAATCCACCCTGATCCTTCATATGAACAGTATCCTGTCCGTTTACATCCTTGAAATTATTCTTACTGGTATCTGTTGGAATAGTATCCCGCTGTAGGGTGTCTATTGTAACATTTTGATTGCGTGAATTAGTCTCCACCTGTGCCTGAAGCACAGACATCCCAATAAAAAAAAACAGAAAGGAAAGGAAAAAACAACTTAAGGCCTTCAAAATGAAATATGAATGTTATTTTTGTGCTAATTTTAAACTCTTGTTGGCAAAAATAGTCAAAAAACAATAACAAAGATTAGGTTTTTCATAAAGTTAATCATATTTAACAGTTTACTTTAACTATGCTATTGACGGGACTAAAATAATAACGTTAACTATGAATTTCAATAAATCCATAAAAAATTCTATTTCATTAGTAGCTATATTCCTACCCTTGTTTTTCTTAAGCGGTATGGTTCAATCTACTGAAAAGAAAAATCAAGAAACGGAACCCTCTCAACAAACCCAAAAGAATAAAACATTTAAGTTGGTCGTTATAGATCCTGGACATGGTGGAAACCTGCCTGGAGCAAGGGGAAGAATATCGGTTGAAAAAGATATTACCCTTCAAGTCGGAAAACGATTGAAAGAAGCAATTGAAAAAGAGATGCCTGGTGTAAAAGCCTTACTGACCCGCGAAACGGATGTCGATGTTCCTTTTCATGAAAGGACAGCTCTTGCAAATAAAAACCATGCTGATTTATTTATATCTATCCACTGTAACTCTGCTGATGTAGACCGTCGGGTGAAAGGAAAGAATGGACGATATGTAACCCAAACCGTGAGAAATCCTGGCGTTAGTGGTACTGAAACATTCGTATGTGGTTTCAATCGTTTACAAAGAGGTGAATCGGAAGTCGCTGTTCGTGAAAATGCCGATATTTTATTTGAAGAAAATTATCAAGAGAATTATGGCGGTTTCGACCCTAATGACCCCTCTACTTATATTATTTTCTCCTTGATGAAAAGAACTTATCGCGATAAAAGCATTCGATTTGCAACTTATATTCAAGATGAGTATGTAAAAAAAGGTCGTCAAAACAGAGGGGTTCAGGAACTTTCACTTGCCGTGTTAGCATCTGCTGCAATGCCTGCGGTATTAACTGAAATCGGATTTATCTCTAATCCTGATGAGGAAAAATTCATGGTTTCAGATGAAGGACAAAACCAGATTGTGGGTAACCTTGTGGATGCCATAAAATCGTATAAAGCGAATTCCGGCTTACAATAGGAATAGAATTTGTTAGGATAATTGAAACGAAAAGAGAAATTGAAGAATTTGATTAAAAGTAAAACGATTTTTGGGAGGATTGGACTGGTATTGACTTGCGTATCAGTAGTAGTTTTAGCAAGTTTCAAGCCTGTAGATTTACAGAATGATCAAGGTGGGAGTCCTAGAAAATTAAAAACTATCGTCTTAGACCCTGGACATGGTGGACATGACTCCGGAGCCGTTGGTCGGCAATCAAAAGAAAAAGATATCGCATTACAAGTGGCGTTGAAGCTGGGTAAGAAAATCGAAAAGGAATTCCCAGGGATTAAAGTTGTTTATACCAGAAAAACAGATGTTTATCCTAAGCTTTATGAGCGTCCTGCTCTAGCCAATAAGCATCATGCTGACTTATTTATCTCTATTCACTGTAATTCTGGTGGTGCCACGAGTAGAAGAGTAAAAAACAGTAGAGGACGTTATGTTACGCAGCGTGTCTTGAATACTTCTGCTAAAGGTACTGAAACCCTAGTATTGGGTTTTAGCCGTACGGGTGACCAAGATGTCGCAATTCGTGAAAACGCATCAATCCTAATGGAGGAAAACTATAAGGAGAACTATGGTGGTTTTGATCCTAAGGATCCTTCAACCTATATCGTATTCTCTTTGATGAAAAGAAAATTTAGAGAGCAAAGTATCCGACTTGCTTCCTATATGCAAGATCAGTTTGCTGGTTCTAGTCGTACTGACCGTGGAGTGAAAGAACAATCTTTGGCAGTACTTGCAACAGCAGGGATGCCAGCAGTATTAACAGAAATTGGATTTATTTCCAATCCTGACGAAGAAAGATTCATGATGTCATCGGCTGGTCAGGAATCAATTGTCACCGATTTATTTAATGCTATAAATACCTACAGAAAAAGCATAGAAAAATAAAATTTTATTAAATTGGCGCTAAGAACAAAGTAAAAATACTTAAATCGGGAAATTTTGAAGATATCTAATGAAACTAAGGTCGGGGCACTAACAAGTATTGCTATTGCCATTTTATTTATTGGTTACAGTTTCCTCAAAGGGAACAACGTTTTCAGCAGCGAAAATACTTTTTATACCGAATACGACAATGTTGATGGTCTTGCCGTATCCAAGCCTGTTCTTGTCAGTGGATTTCAAATTGGCCGTGTATCCAAACTAACGTTACAACCTAACGGTAAAATAAGAACCGAATTCAAAATCAAAAATGATTATGATATCCCCTCAAATACGGTAGCCCGAATTGTAAGTGCTGACCTCTTGGGAAGTAAAGCTATCGTTTTTGAATTAGGAAACAGCACCACCATGGCCAGAAATGGTGACCCCCTCCTATCAGATGTTCAAGCAAACCTGATGGAGAAAGTCGAACCCCTCCAAAAGAAAATAGAAAATTTAGTTGTAAAACTAGATTCAGTTCTTTCTGGTGTAAACAGCGTATTGGATGATAACTTCCAACGTGATTTCAAAAGCTCCGTTCATAGTATTTCTGTATCCTTGAAAAACCTTGAAAAAATTACAGGTGATGTAGATGGTTTGATGGGTGCTGAGAAAAATCGCTTGAGTAATATCCTTTCCAATATGGAATCTATCACCATGAACTTCAAAAACAATAATGCGAAGATCAATTCCATCTTGAATAACTTGGATACTCTTTCTGATGACCTGTCAAAAACTGAAATCAAAGCAACGGTTGACAACGCCAATAAAGCAATGAAAGATGTCCTTGAAATCACCAATAAAATAAATACTGGAGATGGTTCATTGAGCCAATTGATACATGATGAAAAATTATATAATAATTTAACTAATGCATCTGAAAACTTAGATCAATTGGTGAAAGATCTTAAAGAAAACCCAGGTAAATACCTTAAAATCTCCATATTTGGCAAAAAAGACACCAAATAAAAAATATTTAGACAAAATATTAAAGGCTCCAATATGTGTGAAGTGAACCCCAAAAGTTATACAAAAACTTTTGGGGTTCATTATTTATGTCAAATCACACCTTTGAGGAGAAACTAGAAATCGTTTCTCAAGTGGAAAGCGGGAAGTCGATACTGCGCATATCCCGCGAACTCCGTATCAGCAAAGTCATGATATTGGAATGGGTTCGGAAGTATAATCTTTATGGTGAAAGAGGGCTACTCAAGCAGCCTAATGTCCCAGCCACGGCTGATTTCAAAGAAGAAATTGTAAGGACTATTCTAGAAAAAGAAGTACCTTAAGTACAGGTTGTTCTACAGTATGGAGTAAGCAAGAGTGCTTTAGAGAGCTGGGTGAAATTGGTACGGGTCCATGGGTATGCTGTATTACATCAACAAAAAAATCGTGGAGGACCGCCTAAAGATATGAGTAAATCAAAGAAGCATGAGCCTGAAACAGAACTAGAGAAGCTCCAGGCGGAGAACACTCGTTTACGAGCCGAGATTGCATTATAAAAAAAAGTCACGGCCTTAGTCAAGGAAAGAGAAGCCCGCGAACGCATGAATGGGCAAAAGCCATCGAAGAACTAAGGTCTGAACATGATATTTCAATTCTATTGGATTGTAAACAGATGGCTCGTTAGGTATTTTATTATCATCTCAAACGCCTGAATAGTAGAGATAAATACAAGAAAGAAAAGGAAGAGGTCATACGCATATATCACCTGCACAAAGGTAGATATGGATATCGACGGGTAACAGCCGACATGAAGAACTTGGATTATCATATAAACCATAAGACTGTTCAAAGACTAATGGGAACATTGGACCTGAAATGTAAAATCAGGAAAGTCCGCTATCGCTCATACAAAGGGGAAGTTGGTAAAATTGCTCCCAATATACAGGAAAGGAATTTCAAGGCAAGTTCGCCCAATCAGAAATGGGCTACAGATGTTACTGAGGTAAACATCAAAGGCCAGAAGATCTACCTATCTCCGATACTTGACATGTTCAATGGAGAAGTAATCTCCTATAGTATCTCAAAAAGCCCGAACATGATGATGATAGAAGAGATGTTAAATAAGGCTTTTGATAAAACTAAAGATACAAAGGGGCTTATTTTTCACTCTGATCAAGGCTGGCAATATCAGCATTATGGATACCGAAAGGCTTTAGAAAAACAAGGTATTATACAGAGCATGTCCAGAAAAGGGAATTGTTTAGATAATGCCGTGGCCGAAAACTTTTTTGCAATCTTAAAGACAGAATTACTATACTCACAAAGCCTTGAGACAGCCGACGAGTTTATCTAATCAGTAAAAGAATACTTCTACTATTACAACAATAAAAGAATAAAAAACAGATTAAATGGAAAGAGCCCGGTGGAATACCGAGCTCTGCTAGAAAAAACTTAATTTTGTTAATCCGTCCAACTTTTTGGGGTCATGTCAATCTTTTGGGTCCAGTATTACTTCCTGGAGAACATGTTTTAATAATTTCACATCCTGACCATATATACTATTATCTAAGCGAAGGCATTGTCAATAAAAATAGCCTGATGTTAAATCCTAGAATGCCCGGAATACGCCAATACAGAATGACTGTAAGTGCGGATTATGCGGTTGGATCAAGTGGCGCCCCTATCCTTTCCCAAAATGGAAATCTTGCTGGTGTCGTATCATCAACCCAAACCATTCCTTCTTCTGGAAATGCAGATAATAAACAACAAATGGTCATGAAAAATGCTATTTCCGTACGTCCTTTGCAACAATTAATCCAATAACTTATGAGACAGATCATTCTTCTTTTATGCTTACTCCCTACTCTATTATGTGCCCAAGAAAAAGGAATTTCATTTAATAATAACCTCAATTGGCAAGAAGTTAAAGCCAAAGCTAAGGCTGAAAACAAATACATCATGATCGATTGCTATACCTCTTGGTGTGTTCCTTGTAAAATTATGGAACAACAGGTATTTACAGACAGCAAGATTGGTGAATATAGCAACCAACATTTTGTAACAGTTCAGGTTCAATTTGATGATGATCCTAAAGCAAATAAAATCAAAAAAGATTGGATGAACTTAAGTAAGGAATTCGCCAAAAAATATGAGGTAGATGGTTATCCTTGCTATTTATTCTTTAGCCCTCAAGGCGAAATTGTTCACAAAGCTTATGGTAAAAGAGATATCCCAAATTTTCTAAACCTGTTGAAGAAAATTCAGGATCCAGACTCTCAATATTATACGTTGAGAGAACGATATAAGGAGAATAAAATTGATGTCCAGGTCCTTAAATTATTATTGAACGCTTCCATGGAAGCTGAGCCTGAAGATAAACAAGAACTTATTCAAGCTTATTTGGCAATGAACCCAGATGTACAATCTAATGCCGAAGCAAAAGTTATCATGGATGTAACGCGTTCTTCGAAAGATTCTGGATTTCCAATCTTGTTAAACCAAGCTAAAAAAATAAATAATCTTTTAGGAGAAGTAGTGGCCGAGGATCTATACCGAGGAATAATAAATTTTGAAGATGCCGAAAACAAGCTCGGCCGCAAATCTCCAATGGGATATTATATCCTGAATAATAAACAAGACTGGTCTGTCTTTGAAGACTCTTTGGCAACCAAATACCCCGAACATAAAACCGAAATCCTCGACTTCATCAAGTTGAACTTCTATAAAAATGGTTTCCTGATGGAAGATTATATCCCAGCATTGAAAAATTACATCAAAAAATATGATGGAACCATCAGTAACAAAATGAAAATGGAATATGTGGGTGTACTAGCTAAAAACTTCACAGACATCGATTTTATCAAAAACATGCTGAATTGGTCAAAAGATGCTTTTGAGCAAACCGACAATCCGCAACACCTCTATAATTATGCCCTCCTAACTTATAAAATCGGGGAGCATGATAAAGGGATTGAAATAATCAAAAAAGCAATTGAATCTGCAGATGAAGGTCAATTATTCAATTTCAATGAAAAATTGGACCTGATGAAGAAAGGTGACGATATTCTTTAAATGTTGTTTATTAAGTAAAGAATGTAAAACAAGATATAAGACCCAAAATAAAATCTTGTTCCTATACATTCAAAAAGCCGATTCAATTGAATCGGCTTCTTTATTTTTTTAGTTTTTTATTATTTATTCAAGGTTTCATTTAACCATCCGAAAAATTCTCGTTGCCACACTTGTGCGTTATGGCCCGAAAGAACCCAATGGTTCTCGTCTGGTAAATAAACTAGCCTACTTTTAACCCCTCTAATTTGAGCAGCTTGGAAGGCCTCTAAACCTTGTCCTATCGGAACTCTATAATCTTTCCCTCCTTGAAATATCAAAATAGGAGTATCCCATTTCTCAACTAAAGTACTCGGATTGAATTGAGTATAGGTCTTTTCATTCGCTTTATCCCAATAAGGTCCACCCAATTCATAGTTTGCAAAAAACAACTCTTCTGTAGTTCCATACCAAGACTTCATATCAAATAAGCCACAATGGGAGATAAATGATTTAAACCTTCCTTCATGTACTCCTGCTAATTGAAATACAGAATATCCTCCATAACTTGCTCCAACAGCTCCAATCTTTTCTTTATCAACATAAGATTCCTTGGAAAGATCATCAATCGCCGATAGATAATCGTTGATCGCTTGGCCTCCCCAATCCTTAGAGATTTGCTCATTCCACTTTACGCCCCATCCTGGCATACCACGTCGGTTTGGTGCAATGACTATATAGCCTTGCGATGCCAATAATTGAAAGTTCCAACGGAAGGAATACGATTGAGTAACTGCTCCTTGTGGACCTCCTTGACAAAACAAAAGGGTTGGATACTTTTTGCTTGGATCAAAATTAGGGGGATAAATAACCCATGAAAATAAATCCTCACCGTCGGTAGCTTTCGTTACTCTACTTTCTACTTTGGTATCAGCGACCTTACTGTACAATTGATCATTCACAGTCGTTATCGGATTTAATTTTTTGGACTTAAATGCATAATGATAAACCTCATTTGCACGAGTCATTTTAGATAAAGTAACAACCAATCCATCCTTAGTTTCACCTACAATCCCATTGATATCGAATTCACCATTTGATATCTTATTGATGATTGGCAATGCTCTATTTTTAAGATTACTAGGAATAAGCAATTCAAAAATCTGAACTGTACCTTCAGTAGGTGCTAAAAAGTAAATTTTCTTATTATCCTTGCTCCAAGTATAGGAATTGATTGTACCATCCCAATGAGCAGTCATATTCAATTTGATTCCAGTTGATGGTTCGCTGATATAGATATCGTTTTTATCCGATTCATAGCCTTCAGTTTTCATACTCATCCAGCTCATCAATTTTCCATCCGGACTGAAATTCGGGTTATTGTCATACCCATTCATTCCTTCAGTAAGATTACTGGTTTGACCCGAAGCTAATTCATATCGGTAAATATCCGTATTGGTACTCTGAGCATACTCTGTCCCAAATTTCTTCTTACATACATATAGAACAGCCTTGCTATCTGGCGTCCATGCAAAGTCCTCAGCCCCACCAAATGGCATCGTAGGAGAATAAAATGGCTCAGCACCCAACAGGTCTTTAGCCTCTCCTATTTTCCCATTCTCATAACTGGCAACAAATGGATGATTGAATTTGCCATCATTCCAGGTATCCCAATGTCTATAATCCAAATTATCGTAGATATATACATTTGATTTAGGTAAATCCTTATATTTATCAGTGCTATGGTAATCTTTCACCAAGACTTGCTTGCTAAACAGAATGTGTTTCCCATCAGGTGAAATTTTTACATTTTCTAAACCACCTTCATAATTCGTTAACTGTACAGAGTTTCCATCTTTTAGGTTTTTCTTCCAGATTTGTCCACTGAACATATACAGCACATCATCTCCCTCAACCTTTAAAACAGATTCTCCACCAGCTTCGGAAGTGAATTGTTTGGCAACTCCTCCTTTTACAGGAATAACAAAAAGGTTCTTCTCCGATTTGTTTGCGTCGAATTCATAATTCGATACTCCGTAAATTAATTGAGTTCCATCTGCTGATAGCCCTTCTCCACTTACTCTACCCAATTCCCAAAGCATTTTAGGACTCAAAGGTTCCACATTTCCCGAACGTCTAACTCGATTCTCTACTTTTGGTCGCTCCACCTTTTGGGGAACTTCTTTTCCTTCTTGTGCAATAACCATATTAATGATCAATAAGAGTGCTCCAATCCATGATATCTTATGCATATTAAAAACGATTTGCCCGCCAATTTACTAAAGTTGACAGGCAAATCGAAATCAATACCTAATTTCCACGACTGACTTTCCAAAATAATAGCCAGATGCTGGTGAGATACATTCTTATTGATGTTCTATTTAACCTTATCATTGCTTTTCAAATTGATACCAGTTAATTTTTGTTGAGATTTTCATTAATACCGCCAAGATGATGAATAAACCAATGGTTCCTACAATTAACGAATAGTCGCGAAGTTGAAGCAGTACGAAAATAAAACTATAGAATAGGGCTAATATGGCTGCAAAATTCAAGGCTGATTTCAAATCCTTGGTAATTGCTTTAATAAACGATGAAATCAAGACAATTGTTGCGATAGCTGCAATTAAATATGCAAAATTAAATCCAATATGCTCCGAAATTGCCAATAATAACGCATAGAATAGAACCATAGCAAAACCTATTAATACATATTGAATGATGTGTACTCGTTGTTTTTTGATAATCTCCATGAAAACAAGTGATACAAAGGTCAACGCGATCACCAAAGCGCCATACTTAGTCACTCGGGTTGTTTTCTGATAGTTATCAACCTGTGGTAAGAAATTTACCTGAACCATATCATAATCGGTGGAGGTCAGCTGATTGCCAGTGCCGGCAACCCTTGGCTCTGGCATACCTGGACCAACATAATCCCTAGGATGCGCATCTTCACCCGATAGATCGATCCCTTGATATGTATAAATACTATAAGGTTCTCCTGTCCATTGTTGAGCTTGTTTCCTGCTAAAGTCTGGAATATTCCAACTTGCCTTGAATGTGGAATTTACCTCGCGCTCATCTGGTAAAAAATTACCATTAAAACTTGGGTTAGCCCAATTACCTGAGGCATTGATCTTGGTGTTTTTTGCCAATGGTAAGAAGTTCAAAGATTTAGAACCTTTTAGATCAAAATTTATTTCAAATGGCTTGTTCAAGGATTCATTCCCTTCCAATGGGATGTCAACTGTTAAATTTTGGGGGAATAAATCAATTTCTAAATCATACTTCCCCATTTCAATGCTCTTCCCATCCCATTTAAAGGTTGGACTCGCGGATAATCCTTTTAAGTCCTGTATCCCAAAAATCAATTTAGCCTGATTCCATTTCAATTCATTAGGTTCAACTTTTAACTTACTTAAATCAAATGACCTAAAGTTCCCTTTTATATTAATCTTGGAATTATAAACAATAGCTTGATAAATTCCTCGCTTTAATGGTTGGGGCTCAACTGTCGCAGAAATCTGTGCTTGGTCTGCCATTAAGAATGCATATTCTGTGACAACAGTCGTCACTAAGGTACTAACACCCGAACCATCATCGTTACTTTTCATCCGCTCTCTAACGACTTCATACGGTACAGCAATGATGGGACTTGCTACAACTTGATCCATCCCCCATTTTCTCGCTATCTCTGTAGAAACACTCTCCTCTCTCGTATTACGCTCCGAAATCAAATCCCCAATTAATCCCAAAGGAATCAATAGGATCAACATTAAAAAGAAAATGATAAAGATCTTGACAATTAGGGATGACCCAACTTTTTCCATAAAGGTCTTTTGAGAACTGTTCTCCTTGCCTTCGTTAATTGAATTATTTTCCATGTTTAATAGTGTTTACTTGTAGTTTTTGTTATTTTTTTATCTAATGATTGTTGATTTAATTTATTTATCCATAAAGTACTTTGTGTTTCAAAGTGGAGGCGCAAAAAAAATATTATTTATACTGTTGCTTGATTAAACTTTCCAAGGCAATGATATGATTTTCAAATGCTTTAGCGCCTACATCTGTTTTACTATAACTTGTATTCGGTTTTCGATCTATAAAGGTCTTCGTGACCAAAATATAGCCCTCCTTTTCAAGATTCTTTAAATTTGAGGCTAGATTACCATCTGTAACTTCCAACAATTCCTTCAATGAATTGAAATCATAGGACTCGTTGGCCATCAAGATACTCATGATCTGAAGCCTTACCCGATTTTCAAAAACCTTATCATATAATGTTAAATCCAAACTCACTTTCTTTCGTACTTTTTATGGACAATTAACCCGTAAATGATATGTAGTACGCCAAAGCCTAATGCCCAAAAAACAACGCCATATCCAGGGAAGGCCAAAGCTAACAAGCCTAATACAATTTCCAAAATCCCAAGTACCCTTACTTCTCGAAAGGTAAAAACACTCGCTGCCGCTAATGACAATCCATAAAAAATCAGTAAGGTAGAGGCGATTAATCCAAAAATTCCCTTGCTAAGTAATATAATGGAAAATAATCCTCCAGTAACCAACGGAATAGCCATTGCCTTTAATAAGGCTTTGCTTGTTGGATTCCAGATACTTTGCCCTGATTTCTTAGCCTTGGACTTAGCCATGCTCACTCCTACCGCAATTGAAATAAACAAAACCAAAAATGCAATGATGATTAATTTCCATAATATGGCCTCATCCAGAACGTAGTAATCACGGTAGCCAAATTCACTCTTAGTCCCATATACGACAAAATAAGCGGCAACTGAACCCAATAAGGCTAAACAACCTATCAAAACTCCCGATAGTCCACTAATAGACATAAACTTCGATGATTTCTCCATCATCGAACGGATTTGACCTATTTCCTTTAAGATATCTTTCTGCTCCATAAAAGTACTTTGTGTTTCAAAGTAAAGAAGAAAAAAGTATCCAAACAAATATTTTTTTTATTTTTTTTCTCCTCAATGGTCCTTATTCTAACCTAATTATTCTCCAAATACCCTCCATCCCCGATAATAACCAAATTAATAAGTACATTTTTACACGTTGTAGTAATAATTCTTTCCTGAAAAATAAACCTAACCCAGCTCAAAATCCTTCCATTTTGAACAATATCAGCCCCAAATCCCCATTTAAAGTCCCCTCAATTCGCTTATTTAAAAAATTAGGCAGTTAAAAAACAAACAGTTACATAAAAAGTATTAAAAATTAAAAGAAAACACTTGACATATATAGGTTTGGTTTCTATCTTTGTGGCTCAATAAAATCCTAACTGCGGAAGTGGCGTAATTGGTAGCCGCACCAGACTTAGGATCTGGCGCCGCGAGGCGTGGGGGTTCGAGTCCCTTCTTCCGCACTTGATGTCCTCCTGAAAACGAAAAATCAGGAGGACTTTTTTTATTAATTGCGAAAAGCTAAAAAAAGAGTATGAATATTTCACACCAAAACATTGATGACATCAACGCTAATATCCAAGTGGAAATAGCGCCTGAGGACTATAATCCACAGGTTGATAAAGCAATTAAAGACCAAGCAAAACAAGCTAAATTACCAGGTTTCCGCCCAGGAATGGTACCTACCGCACATATTAAACGTATGTATGGTAAAGCAATCTTATTTGATGAAATCAACAAAATTATCAATGATAAAATTGCTGAATACATCGGTGAGCAAAAACTAGAAGTATTAGGTCAACCCCTTCCTAAAGAAGAGGATAAAGACGGACAATACAACTGGGACTTTAAAGATACTTTCAAATTCGATTATGAGATCGGCCTTGCCCCTCAATTCGAAATCCCTTTCTCTGCTGAAACTGAATTCACGGAATACGATATTAAAGCAGATGATGCAACCCTAGCTGAACGTATCAAAAACCTTCGCCGTAGCTATGGTAAAATGACTAATCCTGAAGTTTCTGAAGAAGGTGACGTACTTTACGCTACTTTGAAACAAGATAAAGAAGATGGTATCGAAAAAACAACTTCTATCCGTACGGATATCGTTGAAGATGCTAAAATCAAAAAAGCATTGGTAGGATTGAAAAAAGATGATGCTGTAAAAGTAGATGTTAAAAAAGCATTTAATACCGCTGACCTTGCTCGTATTCTAGGTATCACTGAAGATGAAGCTGAAAACTTAGACGTTACTAAATTCGAATTGACTGTTAAAAACATCAATAGATTAGAAGAGTCTGACTTGAACCAAGAGTTTTTCGATAAATTGTTCCCTGCTGGTGAAGTTACTACAGAAGAACAATTCAATGAAAAAGTGAGAGAAGAAGTTGAAAACTTATTCAAACAAAACTCTGCTCAAAAATTACGCAACGATATGTATACTTTCGGTATGGATAAAGTTGATGCTAAATTCCCTGAGGATTTCTTGAAAAAATGGTTAAAAGCAACTAACCCTAATTTGGATGCTACTGAAATCGAAGAAGGTTTCGAAGATTTCTTGAACAACTTGAAATGGACGATCATCGAAAACCGTATCGTAACAGCAAACAACTTAGAAGTTAAATATGATGAAGTAGTTGATTTAGCAAAAGAACGTATCTACGCGCAAATCAAAATGTACAACATCAATGAAGAACCTACTGATGAGCAATTGCAACAATTTGCAATGCAATTATTAGGCGACAGAGAACAAGCTAACCGTTTGTTCGAAGAAGTGAAAGCTTTAAAAGTTTTCGATCAATTGAAAGATTCTGTGAAAATCAAATCTAAAAAGATTGACTTCGACAAATTCGAAAAGCTTGATAAATAAGCATTACAAGAATTAGTTATAAAATTAAAAAAGGTTAACGGAATACTTCGTTAACCTTTTTTAATTACAAGTTTTTTGAAAATCCAACTTTTATATAGAGCCCTAACCCCCAATTCCCTTCAGGAGCTTTCATACTTATAGGTCCCATTTCATAATTGAAACTAAATCCCTTACCTATATCCCGATTGATTCCCCAAGTAGCAGCAAATCCTGTCGCAATTCCTTTATCAAAATAGGTCTTTTCTTTGGCTATATAGTCTCCTTGTCTAACATCAAATGTCCAACCAGACATTAAGCCTAAATAGCGTAGTGCAATGAAATTTGCTGAATTACGCTTAATCGACAAACCATCCCTCGAGCGAACCTTGAATCCGTAATATTTTTTTTACAGCAAGGGACCATGTTGGCATCAAAACGCTTGTTTTATGATATTGATTCCAACGGTCCTTATCACCGATAGGAAGAGCATGAAACCGGCTTAATCCCCCCATGGTAAGTCCAGCCTGTAATTCAAAGACTCCATTTAAGAAAATGGGCCTTTCAAATTGATAAGCTAACATAGGCTTTACGATATTCGCTCGGATGCTATGATTTTCAACCACAAAAGATTTGCTAGAGTCTATCACACTGGAATTAACTTCTTGCGCTTGAATGAAGGATAAACCAAGTAGAAAAAGCAGGTTAATTAATAAAGAAGTTCTCATATAGAATAATAAAACTCCTTAAAATTTAAGGAGTTAGTCAGCATAAATCGTCAAAATGTTTTTGAAAATCCTACTGTCAGCCAAAATGAAGGAGATAATCCTGAATTAGAAGCATAAATTACACTTGGACCTAACTCCAAGTTAAAATTGAAATTCCTTCCTAAATGCCTATTCATTCCCCACAGTCCAACCAAAGCTACTCCACCATCATTATTAAATCTTGACGATTTACTCACAACACCATTTATGTTGACACTTTCACTTTCCCAACCATGCAAAAAACCATAAAGCCTTCCACCAAAATAATTAGCCCCATTATTGCTAATATCTCTTCCTTTTGCATACCTTTTTTCAATATTATAAAAATGCTTCACCCCAACGGATACTAATGGTGCAAGAAGAAATGAATTTCTATCACTTTGATAATTTTCATTAATATCAATTGTAATTGATCCTTTTCCAAATTCAAATCCAGCCAACATTCCGACTTTGGCATCTAGTACCGTTTTTGGACCTAACGGTGTTTCATATTGAAAGTGTAAAAAGGGTGCCAAAATCGATAAATTCAAGCTCATCGTGGGAGTGACAAAGTCTCCCTCAAACTCAGTTATTTCGGAAATAACGGAATCTTGCTCTTGAGCAAAAATATTGACAGAATTGCTTAGAATTAGACATAATAAGACCGCAATTCTTTTTAAAGTGTTAAGTAATTGTTTACTCATACAGATATTGATTTTAGCGCAAAAATATTACTATTAAATCAATATTCATAACAAAAAAATAGTTGTTTGTGAATTTTTTTAACTATTATTTATTCATCTAAAAGAAAATATTATAACCCACCGACAATCGTCCATAAGGGTATTCTCTATTGAAATCTGGGTATTGCTGATCATAAAAATGCCCCTGAAGATTGAAATATCCTGAACTCAAATTGATGGACCAACGCTTATATAAACGCAGGCTGGCTTCCACATTCAAGCCATGCAAAACATAATATGAATCTGTACCTGAAATAGTAAAAAACACCCCTCCATTATAATCGGCACTTAAAATAAATCGATCTAAAAGCATCAAATCCCCACGAAATCTATACGATGCACCTGGGCCATAATTATAGTTCCTACTAGCGCCATACAACAAATATGGATCTGGTACCGCAGCCAATATCACCGCTCCAGCACCAACAGTTAAATTTAACCGATTCCCTTTTTTATACCGGAACTCAGACAACCAATTGTAATTCAAGCTCTGCCCACCATAGAAAAAAGCATCGTTATTATAAAAGTCATAATGGGCATTCAGGGTACCATAGTGATCCCCTTTTTTAGACTTGAAGAATTTAGCCCCATATAAAAGAGCATGAACATGCACCCCATTGATAAAGGAGCTATCCCCATTTCCCAATTCAAGGTTGACCGAGAATTGATCAAATGGTCTTTTATAATTATGCTCACCATTGCTATAGATAAACCGTAATCGTCCATAAAAAGCATTTTTCCCTTCATTTAGAAAGTCTCCTTCCTTGGCATCAAACCTTCGTATTCCCAAATCAACCTCCGCTTTAATATTTGATGAATCCGCTCCATAATAATCATCAATCGGCTTTCCCCACTTCCCATCCAATAATCGATTCAACCCATTGATTGGATTCACTAGTGTAGCCACAATTTCATTCCCAATCCGGTTATGATCCGTACGATTTCTAGCCAAGATATTTCTTGAAACCCGATGCATCATCTCCCCCATCAAAATCCCCCCAAAGGTAGTATTCACCAAATCATTGATCGATGGATGTTGTGTTTCTCCGGCGGTCTCCCATATATAGCTTCCTGCTACCGTCGCCAAACTGGATTGATAAAAGTTATATCCATTACTCCGAAATGCATTGAAATATATCTGTCCATGAAATGGGTGATCAATCTGATTCGTCGTAAATTGGTTATCATCCCAATCCCAGGCACTAAAACGTTGATGGTCCAAGAAGTTCTGAAAGCTTATGTATGAATAAGGGTCTTTGGTGATGAATCTATTAAAGGAGGCAGGTAAAGCCTGCGCCAGAAACCATTGCGTTCCTGCTCGCCAAAACTTCTTTTCTCTTTTTGGATTCAGATCCCATTTCAGGGTATCTTTAATAAAATCAGGAGATTCCGTAAGAACGGATAAACTGTCATTCCGAAACTTAATGGTATCTCTAACAACCTCCTTTTCAACCTGTCCAAATGAATTGATAATGGATAAAAGAAAAACCCACATCAAAAGAAATAGTGTCCTGTGATTTAATTGCAATTCTGTAAAATTTTAATTTGGCGTAAAAATAAATCTTTAACCCGTATTCTTAAACTCTAATAGGGATTCCTACCCCCTTATGACAATTGCCGCAACCTTGGAAAAACAGTTTTGCCTTTAAATGGTTTTATTTATATTTAGGATTAACCAACAGAATCACAACATGAAAAGACTAATTTTAAGTTTTGCCATTCTGCTGATGGGCTTTGCAGTCATTGCCCAACCCAAGCAGCCCCTACATGGAGCATACCTCGCAAAAGATGGAAATATCAATCATTTATGGCTATTCGTGGATGGCTATAGCTCTTATATTCAATATGAGGATAATAAATACATTTCTACTTGGGGTGGACCTTTTAGCACTGATGCCAATGGAATACAAGTAAAGGTGGAATACAATGATGCCAATCCGGCTGAGGTGGGAACAGAAAAGAATACGGAAGCCCAATTGAATGCCCAAAATATTAGCATGGGCAATCTTACCTTTCAGAAACAAAAAGCCAAAAAACAAGACCTTGACGGTTTATGGAGAATTACCGGAAGAATGGAAAAAGAAAAGATGTCTACCATTCCTCGTGGAGATCGGAAAACCATCAAAATTTTAGTCGATGGATATTTCCAATGGATAGCCATTAATCCAGCTGAAAAAGGATTTTACGGAACTGGTGGAGGCACTTATTCTTTTAAAGGGAAAAAGTATACAGAGAATATCCTATTCTTTTCAAGAGATAATAGCCGCG
Source organism: Sphingobacterium cellulitidis (assembly GCF_043187465.1). Taxonomy (GTDB): domain Bacteria; phylum Bacteroidota; class Bacteroidia; order Sphingobacteriales; family Sphingobacteriaceae; genus Sphingobacterium; species Sphingobacterium cellulitidis. Next base: position 3,475,148 of record NZ_CP171136.1, read on the forward strand.
TTGGAGCCTCTCTATCCTTCGATGGAGAAATCAAAGATGGCGCTTGGCATCATAGTGGTCTTAGTTCTAAGGGGGATCCAATTCATGAAATCTGGTCGAGAGACAATAAATAAATATTTTTAAAAAAGCGGGTTATTTTTAAAAATAACCCGCTTTTTTATTTCTTATCCAAAAAGATCCGAACTCAGATATCGATCTCCGCGATCACAAACAATAAACACAATCACGCCTTCTTCAAGCTCATTTGCAACTTTCAAGGCTGCATGGAAGGCTCCCCCTGAACTCATCCCCCCAAAAACCCCTTCTTTTTTCGCTAATTCCCTTGCCCTCTGTACCGCATCCTTCTGGTCTATTTCAATAACACGATCTACACGTGAAGCATCAAATATCTTTGGTAAATACTCCTTTGGCCATTTCCGAATCCCAGGAATTGAAGATTCATCATTAGGTTGACAACCTACAATCTGAACATCTGGGTTTTGACCCTTTAGGAAAATTGAACAACCCATGATTGTACCGGTTGTACCCATAGCACTCACAAAATGGGTAATCTTTCCTTCCGTATCTCTCCATATCTCAGGACCCGTAGTTTTCACATGTGCCTCGTAGTTATCCGGATTTGAAAATTGATTCAAAATAAAATATTCGCCAGTTGCTGCTTTTTCCTCGGCATAATCCCGACTAACTTCCATGTTTTCCAACAAGGTCACTTTTCCCCCAAAGGCTTCCATCGTCAATGTCCTTTCTCTTGTGGAAGTTGAAGGCATAACCAGTTCGATTTCCAGACCAAACATGCTCGCAATCATTGCCAAGGCTATTCCTGTATTTCCGCTGGTAGCCTCTATCAACTTGCTGTCTTTGTTGATCTCTCCCCGTTCCATGGCTGAACGGATCATATTTAATGCGGCTCTGTCTTTTACCGAACCACCAGGGTTATTCCCTTCTAATTTCGCATATATTTTTACCTTGGGGTTATTATGAAATCCCTTGATTTCAACCATAGGTGTATTTCCAATTAAATCAATGATAGTTGCCATTATAGAATAGGTTTTGAGTCAATAAATTTAGAATTAGGCTGATGGTAAACTGTGGTGTAGGGATCTACACTATTAGTTAACCAAACATTTCCTCCAATTACGGAATGGTGACCAACGATAGTTTCTCCCCCCAGGATGGTTGCACCTGCATAAATAATAACATGATCTTCAATAATAGGATGTCTTTGTGTATTGGCCATGTTTTTCTCAACACTTAATGCGCCTAAAGTTACTCCTTGATATAATTTCACATGCTTACCTATCCTACAGGTCTCGCCGATAACGATACCCGTTCCATGGTCAATATGAAGGTATTCATCAATAAATGCCCCCGGATGAATATCTATTCCTGTTTTAGAATGTGCATACTCGGTCAATATCCGTGGAATTAATGGAATCCCTTGAATCCAAAGCTCATTTGCTAATCGATAGATACTGATAGCCAAAAAACCAGGATAGGTCCTTATGACCTCATTCAAACTCTGTGCAGCTGGATCGCCTTCCAATATGGCCTCCGCATCGGTCAACATTCGTTCATAAATCGAAGGAAGGTTAATAAAGAACTTCTCACTAATCTTTTTAATATTGCAACTTGAACAAGCTTTTGTCTTAAACAACAACAAATACAAATCAGCTTCTGCTTGTTTGAAAGCTGCTTCAATCTCTTGAACAGTATTAAAAGGTTTTGAATTGCGCTCTGGAAACAACAAATGCAAAAGCTCTACTGCCCATTGGGCAATCGCCTTATTGCTTGGCATATCTTGAACAGCCTGTTGTTTCTCATATATATGTTGATAAAAATCATCCATGATCATGGTTAGGTTGAGTTTTTTATTTTACTGTACTAATTTTTTAAATAATTCCTGATGCGTTTCTGCTGCATCAATACACAATCCAGGGTGTACTGCTGAACATTGAATCATCGTACTCCGCTTTGCGGTCAACCATCTGAATCGTTCGGTTTGATCCAATTGAGCCAAGGCTCCTCCTGCTTTACTCCCCAAACATACTTGCTTCATCGATTCTAAATGAGCACGAATCTGATCGAAATCAATATCCTTCGACAACAGACAACATCGTTCTTCATCCAATTCAAATAGTATATCTGCATATCGCTGCTTTCGACAATATAATAGAACTCCGACATTGACAAATTCTTCACGCTCAACTCGAGGTACCAACCGAACTACGGCATATTCATATAAAGTCCTATCCTGCATGTTGAATCTGATTTACAAAAATTTCTGAATGGGCCGCTCTTCTTGCAATAAACTCCACATATACCTCCCTAACTTGATCTGCACTAAGATTACGAACCTCATCAATTAACCATTCATCGGGAATTACCTCCAATATTTTTCTGATATTTTCCTTACTGAACAGACCTTTATATTCCTGATCCACTTCAACAACATGTTTTGCTTTTGAAAGCAAAACATGATCTTTGATCTGCACAAATGGCTTTCCAACGGTATCTTCCCAGTTATCCCAATTATGATGAAAGTAAAGCGCGGCACCATGATCGATCAACCATAATTCCTTATGCCAGATCAACATATTGGTGTTCTTCACAGTACGATCTACATTCATTAATAAAGCATCCAACCAAACAATTTTCGAAGCCTCCTCCGAAGAAATCTCATCCACATTCGCATCAAATGTGATGGCTCCATTCAAATAACTCACTCCAAGATTCTTTCCCACAGAAAATTTCAATAAATCCTGAATTTCCTCATCGGGCTCAGTCCTGCCAAATCCTTCATCTAAATTCGCATAAACCATTTCCGGAACACGCAATCCTAAAAATCTCGCCAACTCCCCTCCTATAAACTCTGCAACCAAGGCCTTCTTCCCTTGTCCAGCACCACGAAATTTAATGACATAACTAAAACCATCATCCGCATCTACCAATCCAGGTAGTGAACCTCCCTCGCGAAATGGCTGTATATATCGGATAATATTTACCTCTCTAATTTCCGGACGTTTTAATTCCATCATTCATTCTATTTAATATTTCAATAAACCCTAAATTCAGTTCCCTTTATCTTTAAAAACTAATTTCAGATAGCGCAATAATTATCCAACTACTTGAAATTCCCCATAAAAGGAAACCGCATTCATGCAATTTTAAAGTTAACAATTCCATTTTTTTTCATGCAATAATTCCACTTAAAACATCTAATACATTAGCATTTACCAACAGTTCATCGCAATTCTAAAAAATTGAACGAATCCCGAAGAGGCATCTTAGACTCCTAAACCCTGAATTATCTTGACATCAAAGTTAACTGAATACACTAATAATTATTGTTTATCGACGAAATTGGACATCAATGTGACTCTAAGGTTAATGATATTCTAGCTATATTTGTGAGACTCATACTATAATGAACAATTTATTTATGGATACAAATACAGAATACAATCGTATAATCAGCATCTGCCAGGAATTATTTATTAAAAAAACCAAAGACTATGGTACCGCTTGGCGAATTTTACGATTAAGTTCTTTGACCGATCAAATCTATATCAAAGCTGCTCGTATCCGTTCGCTGGAGGAAAAGAAAGAATCTAAGGTCGGTGAAGGTGTAGCCGAGGAATTTATTGGTATTATTAATTACTGTGTAATTGCGCTAATGCAATTAGAATTTGGAAATACGCTAAATGAAAACTTGGACCCTAACATCGTAGAACAAAAATATACTGAAAAAGTAAATGAAACCCGGGACCTCATGTTTGCCAAAAATCATGACTACGGCGAAGCTTGGAGAGATATGAGAGTTTCTTCTATGACTGACTTAATTTTAATGAAATTGCATCGTGTAAAACAAATCGAAGATAATGACGGTCAAACCCTAGTTTCTGAAGGATTACAAGCGAACTATCAAGATATGCTAAACTATTCCGTGTTCGCCCTGATTAAACTTGGTCTGGCAAAATAAAAACTATATGACTTATACACAAAGCTATTCCCAATCAAAACAACCTGAATCTAATGTTTTATTATGGATCGCTAGAATTCTGGTCGGTCTATTATTTATTTTCTCAGGATTAATAAAGGCCAATGACCCTATGGGCTTTGGTTATAAACTGCAGGAATATTTCCATGTGTTGAACCTGGGCTTTCTAAATGATTATGCTACATGGATAGCCATATTTTTATGCGCCTTGGAAATTATCCTTGGCGGATTATTGATACTCGGTGTTGCTGGTAAGAAAGTCGCTTGGGGACTTTTGTTGCTCATTATTTTCTTTACCTTCTTAACCTTCTATTCCGCTTTTTTCGAAGTCGTTAAATCTTGTGGATGTTTTGGTGATGCCATTCCATTAACCCCTTGGCAATCCTTTTTTAAAGATTTGGTCCTATTATTACTGATCGTATATATCTTCATAAAAAGGAACAAAATCCGACCATTCATCCGAAGTTTATTCACTAGAAACCTGCTTACTGCATTAATTATCCTAGCCTCTTTTGGAATAGGAATCTATACCTATTACTTTCTGCCTTTTATTGACTTCTTGCCTTATAAAGAAGGAAATAACGTTCCTGAACTTATGAAAGTACCTGAAGGTGCCGAACCTGATGTCTTTGAACATATTTATGAATTAAAGAATAAAACCAGCAACGAAACCAAAAAGGTAACAGACAAGGAATACATGGGGCAGAAAATTTGGGAAGATGAAAACTGGGAGGTCGTTGGTGACCCTCAAAGTAGATTGGTCAAAAAAGGTTATGAAGTAAAAATCCCTGATTTGATCATCAGCGATATGGATGGTACGGATAGAACTGAAGAAATTATCAATAACCCTTATTATAATTTTATCGTAGTGAGCACAGATTTAAAGAAGATGACTCCTTTTGACATTGCTGCCTTGGATCGAATTAACTCCACTATTAGAGACCTATCCGTCGACTATAATATCAGAGCTATCCTAGCAACTGCATCTTCTTCTGATGAAGTTAATTATATCAATGACCAAATGGACTTAGTATTGGAAACATTCTACGTGGATGCTGTTCCATTGAAAAGTATGGTCCGTGCTAACCCTGGGGTAATGTTGATGTTGAATGGTGTAGTGGTAAAAAAATGGTCCCAATACAATTTTTCAAGCAAACATGAGTTAATAACTAAATATCTAGATAAAGTAGAATGATTCAAAAACCAGTTTTCCTGATTGGATTCATGGGAAGTGGTAAGACCACTTGGGGAAAAAAATTGGCTAATGCTTTGCAGGTTCCATTTGTGGATTTAGATCATGAAATCGTCGAACAAATCGGAATGAGCATTCCCGAATACTTTTCAAAATATGGTGAAGAAAAATTCCGTGAATTGGAAAGAGAAGTCTTGATCGCCCAACAAAATAAATCCGGAATTATTTCTACCGGCGGAGGTACTCCATGCTATTTCCAAAATATGGATTGGCTGCTGGATAATGGAATTGTTCTCTATCTTAAACATAGCCCAAAGTCGCTATGGAATAGACTTAACCAGTCTGACATCAATAAAAGACCTGCATTAAAGGGAATGACTGGAGATCATTTACTTCAATTCATTGAAAGTAAATTGGAAGAAAGAGCACCATTCTATGATCGTGCCCATATATTAGTTGACCAGTTAAATACAAACTTAGAAGAGTTAGTTTCACTTGTAAAAGCAAATATTGAATTATATGAGCAATAGGATTTTCTCATTCATCTCATTTAGTATTTTTATTGCCTTGCTGTCAACATCTTGTTTCAGGACAAACAGTTCTGCAAATGTGAACAACATGCCGCATGTTGACCAAGTATTTAATCTGAGAACAGTCGATGATCTCTATCATTTCCTGACCTACAATGAAAACTCCTACCCTTTGGTTAGTGCACATCGCGGTGGACCTTCTGATGGTTTTCCAGAAAATGCTATCCCAACTTTTGCTGAAGTCGCCAATAAAATGCCGGCCATCATCGAATGTGATATCAGTATGTCCAAAGATTCAGTATTGGTATTGATGCATGATGAAACTCTAGACCGTACCACGAATGGAAAAGGTAAATTGTCGAAGAAAACATATGAAGAACTGAGCCAACTACAGTTAAAGGATAACAATGGAAATCTGACAAATTTCCGCATCCCAACTTTGGAAGATGCCCTAAATTGGGGAATAGGTCGTGTTATCTACACTTTGGATGTTAAAAAATCAGTTCCTTATGAAAAGGTTATTGAATTGATTCGCAAAACTAAATCGGAAGCCAACAGTATTATTATTACTTATTCGGCCAATCAAGCAGAAGTAGTCAACCGTCTAGCTCCGGATATAATGATTTCTGCTACGATCAAAAACAGAGATGACCTAACTCGCCTAAGTGAACTTAGCATCCCAGATACCCGCTTAATCGCTTTTGTCGGCACTTCCGAACCTGACTCAACCTTGTATAGCTTGCTTAGACAACACGGCATTAAATCCATTTTAGGAACTATCGGAAACTTAGACCGATCTGCAGAAAAATCGGGTTATCAAATGTATGCTGATTTTATTGTTAGAGGGGCTGATGTACTTTCTACAGACAGACCTTTTGAAGCATGGAAAGCCTTGGATTTCTACATAAAAAAGAGAAATATAGAATCCCCTTTTATCAATTGATAATTTGGTAATATAATATTTATTTGCGCCCTGAAGGATTCGATTTTCAGGGCGCTTTTTATGTCAGTAATCATCCACAACAGATATTTTTTTATCTGAACGAAAACATTATTAATCGCATATTGTTGAATAATTAAAAAGAAAATAAAATTATTATGAAAAATTTACTACTAACATTAGCCTTATCAGTTGGCTGCTTAACTTATAGCTCAGCACAGGTAGAAGTGAAAACCGTACCACAATCATCAGCTGATGTTGGTATGGCTCCAATTAAACAAGGAAACTGGATGATTGGTGGTTCTGTAGGTAGCTTAGGTTATAGCTTTGAAGGAGAGTCATTCAACATTCAGTTAAACCCTAGAGCAGGTTACTTTATTTCGGACGGAATAGCGGTTGGTGCTCAAGCTAATCTGGGATTTACCTCTGGAAAAGATGACAATCCAAATGTTTGGGGATATGGAATTTCTCCTTTCGTAAGGTATTACTTCCCGGGTGGCGCAAGTGCAACAGGACGTTTCTTTGGTCAAGGGGATGTAGGTATCGGAGGTAGCTCCGCAGGTGATAATGTTTCATTAAACTTAGGTGCAAACGTAGGATACGCGCACTTTATTACCCAAACTGTAGCATTGGAAGTAATGGCAGGATATAATTATTCCAAAGCCAATATTAATGCTTCTGGAACTCAGAATGGTCTAGGTTTGTCAGTTGGTTTCCAAATTTACTTACCTGGAAGAAATAGATAATTCTCGAATTTAGTTTCCATTAGTCCATTTTTAATGGATAAAAAAAGCTTAGGAAAATCTTCCTAAGCTTTTTGCAATAAATAAAACCTGAGTTTAAAATTATTTTTTCATGCTGCCAGTCTCATTGAATCGGATATGCCAGCTAAAGGCTTCTTCCAATAAATGTGGGGTATGCCCTCCTCGTTCACAAGCGCGATCAAAATAGGATTGTAATTCTTCTTTATAATCTGGATGAACACAGTTATCAATTATTTTTTGAGCACGCTCTCTAGGTGCTAATCCTCGCAAGTCCGCTAATCCTATATCTGTTACTAAGATATCCACATCATGCTCCGTATGATCTGTATGGGATACCATTGGTAAAATATGGGATATCTTATTGTCTTTAGAAGCCGCTTGGGTAACAAAAATACTTAGGTAAGCATTCCTTGCAAAATCGCCTGAACCTCCTATTCCATTCATAATCTTTGTACCCCCTAGATGCGTAGAATTCACATTGCCATAAATATCAAACTCAATTGCTGTATTGATCGCAATGATTCCTAATCGACGAATTAATCCCGGGGTATTGGAAATATTTTGTGGGCGAAGGACAAATTTATCCCGATATTTTTGAAGGTTATCAAACACACGGCTATAACATTCTTTGGAAACTGTAACCGATGATGCCGAAGCAAAGCTTAATTTTCCTGCATCCATTAAATCAAATGCTGAATCTTGCAGTACCTCGGAAAACATGGTTAAATCATAGAAATTACTATGTAAAAACCCAGTCAATACCGCATTGGCTACTTTTCCAATCCCCGCCTGAATCGGTAATAAACGATCAGTCAGGTGGCCTAAATTCACCTCTTCTTCAAAAAATTCTAATATATGCTTCGCTATATTGGTTGTTTTTTCATCTGGTGGAGCAATATCCGCCGGAGAGTCCAACTCACTCGTAAAGACAATGGCTGCAACCTTATCCGGATTCAACGGAATCGATTTCCGACCTATTTTATTCCAGGGCGCAACAATCGGAATAACATTCCTATGGGGATAATCCTCCGCTTGATAGATATCATGGATCCCATAAACATTCTCATGAATGGATGTATTTACCTCCAAAATGACTTTTTTGGCTAAGGAGGCAAAGGTTACTGAATTACCAACCGATGTGGTTGGTACAATACTGCCATCTCTATCGATATAGGCCACTTCCAAGATAGCGATATCTACATCTGGTAAATTCTTATTATGTAGAAGCTCGGCACTTTCACTTAGATGTTGGTCTATAAAAAGTACTTCGCCACTATTGATCTTGCTTCTTAAGACTGGATCTACCTGAAATGGCATACGCTTCTTCAAAGCTCCTGCCTCAGCTAATTTCCCATCGGTACCATGACCTAAGGAGGCTCCTGTCATTAAGGTGATTTTTATGTTTTCTTTCTTCGCACGCTCTGCTAAAGCTGGTAAGATTACCTTACTATCTCCAGCTTTCGTAAATCCACTGGAGCCGACAACCATACCGTCTTCAATTAATTTAACGGCTTCCTCGGCGGTAGTCACTTTTTCTTTAAGTCTTTCTAGACGTATTCTATCCAACATATCAATTCATTTATGTACTCCTCAAAAGAGTGAGGCAATATTAATCAATATTTTATTTATAAAATTATCCATTATAGCCACTTACTTTTTTAATAAAAATTAAAAGTAAGCAGTTACTTACATACCCTTTCACAAGCGCTAAAATTTCAACTGGAAAATAAAATAGCCATAGGATGTTTTAGATACTGTTAATTTATGGGAAAACCCCTAATATTCAAAAGATGTCCTCATATTTTTTGAAATTTTGTTTTCCCCTTCCTTCTTACTGCCAAAACAATTGCCCCTAATATGCCCTGATTTTGGTTTTCTCAAATAAAAACAAGAAATTTATAGCTCATTAATCCCTAGTTTTTAATGCAAAAGGAATATATTGATAAATATTATATGACCGAAGTAGATACTTACGATAATAGTATCTATTGTCATCATGCAGTAATGGGAGATTCGGTTACTGAGCACTCACACAAAAAAGGTCAATTCCTTTATACTGAAGGTGGAGTCGTATTTTTAAAAACTGCGGAAAAATCATATTTCCTACCTGCTAGACATTATATCTGGATTCCGGCAAATGTAAAACATAGCATTCACCCGAGTAGTTCAGAAGTTGTCATGAGAAATCTTTACTTCCCGAAATATGAAACTGATACTGAATTTTTCGATAAGGTAAATATTTACCCGGTAAACGATTTACTAATCGAACTCATCATGTTTACTAATCGCTGGAATGGCAATATATTTCCGGAAGAAGAGCCACGGTATTCCATTGCAAAAGCATTTAAATTAATCCTCCCTGAATTATCACAAACGGAATTACCTTTGGCTTTGCCATATCCAAAAAATGATAAACTTAAGCAGATCATTAGTTACCTCGAACAAAATATAGCCGAAAATATTAGCTTCAAAAGCTTAGCTGAACATTTTGACATCTCCGAAAGAACATTAGCTCGCTTATTCCAAAAAGAACTTGCGATGTCCTATATTCAATATTTCACGATCTTAAGAATGCTAACTTCCCTAAAACTTCTTTTGGATGACAAATTAAGTGTCAACGAAGTTGCTTTACGAGTGGGATATAATAGCTTACCTACCTTTAGTAATACCTTTAATAAGGTAATCGGTGTAAGACCTAGTGAATATGTAAAAAATAGAAATTTACTTTTATAACCCATAATAAATGAATCTTAAAACCATTATCGCCGGTTTGCTAGTAGGTACATTAGTTTCCTGTTCAGCAACCTCACAAGTCAACCACAAAACAACCGTAAAAACCCCTAAACCTATTCAATTATTTAATGGCAAGGATATCAAAAATTGGACTCCAAAAATTAGATTACATGATGTAGGCGACAACTATGCTAATACTTTTAGAGTAGAAGATGGGCTTTTGAAAGTTCGTTATGATGGGTATGACGATTTCAATCAACAGTATGGACATCTCGCATATAATAAACCATTTGGTTATTATGTATTAAAACTAGAATACCGGTTTGTAGGCGAACAAACCAAAGGTGGTGAAGGCTGGGCATGGGCCAATAGTGGAGCAATGCTCCATGGTCAAGACCCTAAAACAATGTTGAAAGACCAGGATTTCCCAATTTCAATTGAAGGTCAATTGTTAGGTGGCAATGGAAAAGATGAAAGAACAACTTCCAATCTTTGTACGCCAGGAACCAATGTTGTAATCAATGATAAATTGTTTACTCCGCACTGTCTGAGCTCTACCTCTAAAACTTACCATGGTGACCAATGGGTAACCGCAGAATTCGTAGTTCTTGGAGACTCCATTATTCAACACGTTTTAGACGGCAAAGTGGTATTGGAATACAATAAACCACAAATTGGAGGTGGCAGTGCTTCCCCAGTAGACCCAAAGGTAAATCAACAAGGAAAACTTTTGGATAATGGATTTATCTACTTACAAAGTGAATCCCATCCTATTGATTTCCGTAAAGTAGAGCTTTACGACCTGGATGCTTACAAAGCTGATAAACAAAAATTAGATCAGGTAGTTAAGGCTATCTTGGAAAAATAAATCTTCATAAAACTGAATAAGAAAGGTTGGATAGGAAAACTATCCAACCTTTTATTTTTTCCCTTGCCCTCCAAGCTTTTACTTTTGGGAATGGAATCCTAATAATCCACAAACAAGAAAAGGGATGTTGTAAAACATCCCTACAATATTTTATAAAAAAGCTAAACTTACGCTAGTTTATTAACGAATTTAGTCAATTTAGACTTGTTGTTAGAAGCTTTTTTCTTGTGGATAACATTCTTCTTAGCAAGACGATCAAGCATAGATACCACGCGTGGCAATAATTCTTTAGCTTCTTCTGCTGAAGTAGTGTTACGTAATTTCTTGATTGCGTTACGTGTAGTTTTCGCTTGGTAACGGTTTCTTAAACGCTTCGCAGCGTTAGCTCTAATTCTTTTGATCGACGATTTATGATTTGCCATTTCTCTTAGCTATATAATATTTTAAATCTTTTATACTTTATTTCGGACTGCAAAAATAGCACAGAAAAACTAATATTCAAAATCATTTTTAATTTTTCGAATTCCTTATCTTTGCAAAATGCAGAAATTATCTATGGATCAGCTCAACAGAGTCGATGTTGACACCTTTAAATCTCAGGAAAAAACCCCTGTAGTTATTGTTTTAGACAATGTTCGCAGCATGCATAATGTTGGTTCGGCCTTTCGTACGGCCGATGCTTTTGCAATCGACCGCATCGTTTTATGTGGTATAACCGCAACCCCTCCGCATCGTGAAATCGAAAAAACTGCCCTCGGAGCAACACAGTCTGTAACATGGACCTACGAAAAAAGCAGTATCGATGCCATAAAAAACCTTAAAGAGGAAGGTTTTGAAATCTATGCCATCGAACAAACCAACACCAGTATCTCCCTAGAAACCTTTGAACCCCTGCCTGATAAAAAATATGCCGTGGTTTTTGGAAATGAAGTCCATGGGGTGGAAGAAGAAATTATTGCACTGGCGGATGGCACTCTCGAAATTCCTCAATTTGGAACAAAACATTCCTTTAATGTTTCTGTTACCATAGGTATAGTCCTATGGGATTTAATCAATAAAACGAAGTTTCTTAAAAAATAACAAAATACCTACCTCTCTGATTTTTAGAAGTCATATCAAAATAGTAGATTTGCGTTGCAAAAAATAAGACAAAATGAGTGTATTAGTAAATAAAGATTCCAAAGTAATCGTTCAAGGTTTTACCGGAAACGAAGGTACTTATCATGCGTCTCAAATGATTGAGTACGGAACAAACGTAGTAGGTGGTGTGACTCCAGGTAAAGGTGGACAAACTCACTTAGATCGCCCAGTATTCAATACAGTTCAAGATGCTGTTGATGCTACAGGTGCAAATGTTTCAATTATTTTTGTTCCACCTGCATTTGCTGCTGACGCTATCATGGAAGCTGCTGCTGCTGGTATCGCTTTAATTGTTTGTATTACCGAAGGTATTCCTACAAAAGACATGATCCAAGTAAAATCTTACTTGAGCGACAAGAACTCTCGTTTAATTGGTCCTAACTGTCCAGGTATCATTACTGCTGAAGAAGCTAAAATTGGTATTATGCCAGGATTTATCTTCAAAAAAGGCTCTGTAGGTGTCGTATCTAAATCAGGTACTTTAACTTACGAAGCTGTTGACCAAACTGTAAAAGCTGGCTTAGGAATTACAACTGCTATCGGTATTGGTGGTGACCCGATTATTGGTACTACGACTAAAGAAGCTGTTGAATTATTGATGAACGACCCTGAAACTAAAGGTATCATCATGATTGGTGAAATCGGTGGTGGAATGGAAGCTGAAGCTGCTCGTTGGATCAAAGAAAACGGTACAAAACCAGTAGTTGGTTTCATCGCTGGTCAAACAGCGCCTCCAGGACGTCGTATGGGTCACGCAGGTGCTATCGTAGGTGGTGCTGATGATACTGCTGCTGCTAAAATGAAAATCATGGAAGAATGTGGTATCCGCGTTGTGGAATCACCAGCTGAAATCGGAAAAGCTATCGCTGAAGAATTAGCTAAATAATTCTTCCCTAAAAATATCAAAAATTAAAGCCTGTCTCTTTCGAGACAGGCTTTTTTATTAACTAAACAACGAAACTTTAGGATTACTCCGATTTCTCTTCTGATTGACCCTTTTTACTCTGATGTGTATTTTCATAATGCTCAATCAACTCATTCAATTCATCCAGGTCAAGGTCTGATTTCAAGTCTACAAAAACATGATCCCCTTCATCAGTAATACCTAACATGATATTCTTGATCCGATTTCTCTTGGTTCTGGTATTGATACTGATTTTTGCCCCATCACTATTGATACTCATCAATTCCTCGAAATCATTTCTTTCCAAATACTTGCTAAAGTGGTCATATAAAGCAACCTTTTGGGAACCACCCGAAACAGCCATCAATTTGATATTTTTAATCTTTTTTAATGCCATCGCCAATACCGGATCATCCTCCTTCAATTCCCTGATCTCTCCGCGAATAAAGGCTTTCATCAAGATCCCTGGAACTTTTATCGAGACAATCTCTGCATCCCCAGGCATATCCAATCCTTTCGCAAACTCCATGTTTGCCCCTTTCTTGATCATGCAACTCTGCATGCCGAAAATTAATAGTGCAATACAAATAATTCCAATATAGCGTTTCATAATTTTAGTGTATTTAAGGTTTATTATTAGTTATTGTTGACAAGCGCATTGATATCATCATATTTTAATGATCCATCCAAGATCATGAAAACAGTTTCCCCATCCGAATTAATACTTAGCAAAAGGTTGCTCAGAAAATCTACTCCTGTGTTTTCAGCTAAGAAGCGAATTTTGTCCCCATCCGAATTAATAACCAGAAGCTCTTCATATTTCAATTTTCCGATCGCTGAATTTACCTCTTCCTGGATTGCAGAACCTGCATTTTCAAATACCAACATCTTTATCGAGTTGATCTTACTTAATAAGGGCTTGATGGTTTCTACATCCGAATCATTGATTTTCATCTTGTTCAACATCTTGAACATAGGCTTGCCAATCTTGATCGATGTCACCCCTTTTTGTTCTTTATATTGCTCAAATATTTGATCCAATTTTGAGATCTGAGCTTGTGCCATGCTTACCACAAAAAGGCTGATTATTAACATGAACGTTTTCATAATTTTCATTTTATTAGATTTCAATTTTTAAATACTTAATGTGCTCTACCCCTTCCATTCCCTTTTTTAGATTGGTGGTAGCCAGGTGGAGTGCGGTCTCCGTAACTTCAAGTGCCTTCTCTTCATCATAAATTCGAACACCATTGATTTCAACGTAAAATTCATCATCCAAAGCATTCGATACTTCTGCCGGTTTTTCTTGCTTCTTAACTGATTTCTTGACAGCAGCTATTTGAAAGCCATTAGAGACAATTTCTTCAGTAACTAGATGTTGGTGAGAGTTAGCACTTGATGATTCATTAGGACTACTTGCAGGCCGCTCAACGTCCATTACTGAATCAATGACACTTGTCGATGCAATTCTAGGCTCAACTTCTGGGTTTTTACTATCCATGAGCTGATGAATGATAAAAATTCCAAGCAGCAAGGAAGCAGCAATACTAGTCAAGGCAATTATCCGGCGGTTTATTGGAACAACTTTCTTCTCAGTCAATGGCTTTTCTTCCAGCTCCTGCATAAAATCTTCAAAATCCCAATCCATCTTTTCTTCAGGTTGCTGCAGCATTCCGAAGAATTCATCCGAACCTAACTCCTTCAACTTGCGTTCTTCCTCAAGTGAAGTGTTTCCTGCTAGGTATTTGGCCTTAAGCTTATCCAATTCTTCTTTTTTCATAATCAAAAACCTTTGTTAAGTTTAACCGCACTGTCGTTCTTGCTCTTGATAAATTGACCCGAACAGCATTTTCCTCTAATCCAGCAACCTCAGCAATATCTACTATTTCATACTCCTCAATATCCCGGAGATACATCACCAATCTCTGTTTTTCTGGAAGTTGATCAATCATCTTCAGAATTAATTCCTTTGTTAAGGAAGGATATTGTTCCTGTTGAATATCCCCTGGCAATTGCTGTAAGTACTTGGCCTGTCTTCCCAATTTATCAATCTTATTGTAGGCCATGTTCCTCACCATTTGCATGGCAAAAGCTTCAATGCTGTTTAATTGTGTCAATTGACCCCGCTGTTCCCACAATTTGAGCATCACCTCCTGTACCAAATCATAAGCGTCATCCGATTCTTCTAAAAACCTATTTGCAAAACGGTAAAGCTTGTCTTTCAAGACAAATACCGTATTCTTAAAGGTTTCTTGGTTCATCATTATTATCGCTTATTTAATAACAAGACAGATTATACCATCCATCTATTACATGAAATCTTAAAAAAAATTGAAATATTTTATAAACCCTTAATTATGAGCCGATAAAATTCAATTACTTATCAAAAATAGTATAACTAAACTTATTTAATTGCAGCAATTTCATTTAAAAAAGAATGCCAGAAGTTTTTTCCTTCTGGCAATCCTTGGATCTTTTATACCCCTTATTTCTGCTCATCTGCGGATGGGCCGTATAAACCCGGTACCGGAATATCTAATAATCTTAAATAAACGGTTAACTGTCCACGGTGGTGAATTAAATGATTATTGATCACATAACGTAATGCCGCAATTTTAGGCATCTCACCAATGACATAAGAATCTACACGCATGGTCCATTGGTTGAACCATTCCTCCTCAGGAAAAGCATCCAATGTTTGTTCGTTTTTCTTATATCCCGAATCCAATGCTTCCTTGAGTTCAGCAACTGTTGATGGTCTGAATGGTTTATAATCTGTCGCTAAGTTAAAATCATTCTTTGTTAGGGCATCTGATACCCAATTGTGCAATTCCACAACATGACCTGCCAATGCTCCAAGGGACATGGATTTCTCATGTGGTCTAAAAGATAAATCTTCATCTTTTAATCGATCCAATATTCTCCTTGTACTATTGGTTTCGCGTTCCATTTCTACTAAAAACCCGTCCTTAATGCTCATATTTTTATTGTATTTAAGTTAGTCTAAGTTATCAAAAAAGCATAACTTTAACCTTATTAAACTCAAATAAAAAACCTATCCAAATGAAAAAATTATTGATACTTTGTTTCCTTTTTCTCCTATTGGGAATTCAAAGTAAAGGTCAGGATGCGAATGCAGAATATGTCAAATCGCATTATGATAAAATCGAACAGTATATTACCATGCGAGATGGTACTCGGCTTTTCACCTCTATTTATACCCCAAAAGATAAATCTAAGAAATACCCTATTCTTTTGAATCGTACGCCCTATACTGTTGCTCCCTATGGTGAAGGAAAGTACAAATCTAGTCTTGGAAACTTCCCGGAAATGATGAAAAAGGGCTATATTTTTGTCTATCAAGATGTCCGTGGAAAATGGATGAGTGAAGGAACTTTTGAAGATATCCGCCCCACAAAGACCAAAGAAAACAAACAAACCATTGATGAAAGTACCGATACTTACGACACTATTGATTGGTTAGTAAAAAATCTGAAGGGGAATAATGGAAAAGTCGGCATGTATGGGATTTCTTATCCTGGATTTTATTCTACAGTAAGTCTGGTTGGAAGTCACCCCGCATTGAAAGCTGTATCCCCACAAGCACCTGTAACTGATTGGTTTATTGGCGATGATTTTCATCATGGCGGTGCTTTGTTCTTAACAGATGCATTTCGATTTATGTATACCTTCGATGCGCCAAGACCTAAACCTATTACCAATGAACATGGACCACAAGGATTTAAGTTACCTTCTAAAGATTTATATAAATTCTTTTTGGACAATCCTACTCTTGCTGAGTTAAAACAGAATTACCTCAATCATACTGTTAAATTTTGGGACAATCTTGCTAAACATAGCACATTGGATAGTTTCTGGGTGGCTAGAACCATTACCAACCATCTGAATGAGGTAAAACCTGCCGTAATGGTCGTGGGTGGTCTGTATGATGCTGAAGATACGTATGGTGCTTTCGAAACCTATAAGCAGATTGAAAAACGTAATAAAAAGAATAATTCGATTTTGGTGATGGGACCTTGGTTCCATGGTGGATGGGTTCGCTCCGAAGGGGATTCTTTTGGAGATATTCGCTTTGGGAAAAAGACCAGTTTAGATTATCAGAATAACTTCGAATTACCTTTCTTTGAATACTACTTAAAAGACGAAGGTTCCTTTAAACCAGCGGAAGCTAATATCTTCTTTTCGGGTGCCAATGAATGGAAAAATTTTGACCAATGGCCACCTAAAGATGCTTTTAAAAGTGAATTGTTCTTAACAGCAAATGGAGAGATCTCTACTAAGCCCGATGAAAATACAGGAGCTTCTGTAGAGTATATCAGCGACCCTAACAAACCAGTTCCTTTTCAAGAAGGAATAATCGTCGATAGAACTCGTGAATATATGATTGCTGATCAAAGATTTGTCGCCAATCGGCCTGATGTTTTAGTTTTCGAGACTAAACCTCTAGCTTCTGACCTGACCTTGGCTGGACCTGTTGTAGCAGATTTAAATGTTTCCATGACAGGGACAGATGCTGACTTTATCGTTAAAATTATCGATGTCTATCCGGATTCATCTTCCGCAACATCTGCAAAAAATGAAACTGTAGTTATGCCAAACTATCAAATGCTGGTTAGAGGGGAAATTCTTCGTGGAAAATTCCGTAATAGTTTCAGCAAGCCTGAACCTTTTAAACCGAATGAAATAACCACCGTAAGAGTAGTTCTTCCTGATGTAGCTCATACCTTTAAGGAAGGTCATAAATTAATGGTTCAAATCCAACATACTTGGTTCCCATTGGCCGATAGAAATCCTAATCAATTTATGGATATATACAAAGCCAAAGCCGAAGATTATATCAAGAATACACATAAGCTCTATTTTGATAAGGAGCATCCAAGTAAAATAGTATTTCAAGCACTTGGAGATTTTATCTTAAAGAAATAATAAATGGGGACGGATTAAATTTGTCCCCATTTATTTTACCTGTTTTCAAATATTTTGCATATTTTTTGTAACGATTACGGTAAATTACATACTTACTATTTGAAAATACACTAGAAAAACATGAAAAAACTATTTCTAACAGCAGTAGCATTTATGATGACTATTGCATTATTTGCTCAAAACAAGGAAACATTTTTATGGAAAGTTTCAGGTAATGGATTAAAAAAAGACTCTTATGTATTAGGCACCTTACATATGGCTTGTGGTCCTGATTTTAAAATTGAGGACAAAATTAAGACGGCTTTAAAAACAACCGATCGGGTGGCTTTGGAATTAAATGCCTCTAATCCCGAAACTGTAAAAGTTATGCAGGAAAATGTGGGACCAGTACCTGGATTCTTTGATGGAATGGCTCCTGAAAAAAAACAATTAATTGATAGTGTCCTTACTGCAAAAAACTTAAATCCGGCAATGTTGGACCAATTCGGTCCCGCAGTATTACTTTCAATTTTATCAATGCAGGCATTTGAATGTCAAAATCCTCAGGATATGAAAGCCATGGAATTGGAGTTGTTAAAACTGGAAGAAGCAGCAGGCAAACCTGTAGATGAACTTGAAACCGCTGATTTTCAAATCAAATTGATGAATGAGTTTTTCAAAGCTGAAGATCTTTACACTTACTTGAAAGATCTGGATAAGATGAAAGCTGAAACCAAAAAATTGGTAAGTGCATATTTCAATAATGAAGTAACTGCCTTGGAGGATTTATTGGTGAAAACTTCAACTTTTACTCCTGAAAAAGAAGAAATGATGTTGACCAAAAGAAATAAGGCTTGGATTGAAAAGATGCCTGAGATGATGAATAACAACCCTACATTCTTTGCTGTTGGTGCAGCACACTTGTTAGGAAAAAATGGAGTAATCCAATTACTAAAAGATAAAGGTTATACCCTGACTCCTATCTATTAATCCTTAGGAATTCTGGTATAGAACAAGAAAAGCCTTGGTCCATGGACCAAGGCTTTTCTTGTTCTTATCAACTTATGATTTTACGATGCGTTTTACTTCATCAAATTCATCTTGAATTTCTTTGGATACTGGTTTTGATAATAAGGAAACTATGACAATCGTCAGGAAGCTTAGAATAAAGCCTGGGATCATTTCATAAACATCCTTATAATTGTGTGGGACATATACCCATAATAATACAACGGCTCCACCTACAATCATCCCTAAAAAGCCAGCTGTTGCTGTTGTTCTTTTCCATAATAAGGATAAAAGCACCAAGGGACCAAATGCTGCACCAAATCCTGCCCAAGCATTACCAACTAAGTTTAGAATACTATCCTTAGGATTCAACGATAACAATAAGGCGATGACAGCAACGATCAATACCGATAACCTGCTGACCATTAGCATCGTTTTGGCCGAAGCTTGTTTATTGAAAAAGGTTCTATAGATATCTTCGGTCATTGAACTTGAAGTCACCAATAATTGCGAAGAAATCGTACTCATTACAGCTGCTAAAATTGCTGATAAGAGGAACCCTCCTATCAATGGATGAAACAAAACTCTTGAAGTATAGATAAAGATAGTTTCTGCCATCTCTTTGGAGCCATCAAATTTGACCATAGTTTCCGGATCAAATTTTACCAAATAGGCAATTCCAAATAATCCAACCAACATCGCACCACCTACTGTAAAAATCATCCAGGTAATACCGATATTTCTGGCTTTTGGAATGTCTTTCACGCTATCAATCGCCATAAAACGAACTAATATATGGGGTTGTCCAAAATATCCCAAGCCCCAGGCCATCAAGGAAATAATCGAAATGGTTGTAGTTCCTGTAAACAGATTTAGATAGTCAGGACCTTTGTTTTCAATGATGCTCATGGTTTCTCCTATTCCACCTATCTGCGTTACCATCACTATTGGTAGAATAACTAAGGCTGTGACCATAATGGTACCCTGAACAAAGTCCGTTAAACTCACGGCTAAGAAACCTCCCAAAAAGGTGTACAATACGACCACAAAGGTTGTCACATATAAACCTGTATAATAATCCATATGGAAGGCAGACTCAAATAATCGACCCCCAGAAACCATACCGGCCGAGGTATAAAGCGTAAAAAACACCAGAATAAAAATCGATGAAGCAATTTTTAATAATTGGGTCTTATCGTGAAATCTGTTCTCAAAAAAAACTGGAATGGTAATGGAGTTCTTGGCAACTTCCGTATACACCCTTAATCTTGGTGCGACCAAAACATAGTTCAGGAAGGCTCCAATCGTTAATCCTATGGCAATCCATGAACTGGATAAACCTGCTGCATACATGGCGCCGGGTAAACCCATTAGTAACCATCCACTCATATCAGCAGCTCCCGCTGATAAGGCCGTTACTGCAGCTCCCATTTTGCGACCACCAATCAAAAACTCCTCCGAGTTGCTCGTTGATTTTCGCCAAGAGTATAATCCTATCAGGATCATCAACAGCATGTAAAGACCAATGGAAATTAATTCGTATGTATTCATGTAAAAAATTTGTTTGTAAAGATGCTATAAAATTGCTGGAATTTCCATCTTTTTTAAACGATTAGTTAAAATATTATCCGCTTTTGTGTTGGTTTTACTCAATTCCTTCAACAGTTTTAGTCCATCCAATTCATAAGGATAGATTGAAAGTGCCTCATCCAATTGCTTAATAGCCTCATCTATTTTATTTGCTTTGCTATTTATCAAAGCCTGGCTTACCAAATCAGAAGATCGGTAAAAAATAGAATTCATAGGCTTAATTTTGGCCTGAAACGCCTTCGCATCCGCTATTCTATTATTTTCAGCTAATAATCGAATCAATCTTTGATTATATAAGGGTTCTAAACGTGAAGGGTCTCCATCTCTTACCATCAATTTATCCAAGAATTCATTCAGATTTTTTTGATTCCCTTGCTTTGAATAGACTTCAGCAAATAATAACTCAAATTCGGGTCTGTTTACCTGCGAAGCTTGTAAGGTTCTATAGATCTGCTGTAGGTTTTTCAATGCCTCATCGTATCGCTTATTCGCAATTAAGGATTCAATATGCTGCGTACGAATGCTATAATTCTGCGGCTTTTGAGCGGCAAGGTGCGCCAATACATTAATTTGATCCTGATTACCTAACAAGGAAGTTTGCCATGCCTTAAAGGCTTTGGAATCATCTTTCCTATCTCGTAAATAAGTGGAAATTTCAGAACCATTCTGCACATATTCGTCAGCGACTTCAATAGCTTGTTTTAACATCCCCCGTTGAAAGTAAAAATTACGAAGGATTCCTGAATTCCTGGCCTTCTCCATATAATCGGTCTCAATATCATAGGCTTTTTTAAGGAGACTTGACTGGCCCTCTAAGTCTTGTGGATTCGTAGCCATGAACAAGTTCCCCTCCACTGAATAGATCGGCGCATAATTAACATCAACTTCCTTGGCCTTATCTAATTGTTGGCTTGCTTCGGAGTACTTGCCCTCAGCTAATAGATTTTCAGCATAGGAGATATAAGCTGGCAAATATTTCTGATCATATTGCAAGGCCGTATCCAGATAGGAATAGGCTTCCTTCAGATCATTCTTTGCAGAATTTCTCGCCAGATTTACATATACTTGAGACCAATTTGAAGCCATCGCTTGTTTATCTCCCGCTAGGTAAGCCTTCTCCTTGCTAATCATTTCATCCAGGAAGGCATACATCTCCGGATCTTTAGTTTTCAGATCGTTTAAGGTATTCATGGATTTAAAATCCAAGGGATGAACTTTCACCTTCTCAAAATAGGCAGGATAAGTTTGAGCTAGATATTCAGATTCATTATTTTGAGAATAATAGTCCAAGGTGAGTCCATTTTCCATGGCATTATAATATAAGGACTTAATCTTGCGATTTTGTTGATCTGTAAGAACCTGACCATGGAAAAGATGTACATATTCATGCAGGAGGACATTACGTTCTTCAAAAGCTCCACGCTCAACATATTCAATGGCTGCTGCGCCTGATCCTACTCCTCGGATATCCATCCATTGACGATTATCGAAGGTGGAATTAAACCGGAAATAAGGCGCTTTCATCGCTAATGCTAGATCCACATGTAAGGGTGGAATCACAAAAAGCCTATGTTGTTTGACCAAAAATGGAAAATAAACTGTTGAGGTATATAATTGGTTCCATGCCATACCCTTTGCCACACTTCCTGGATAATAGGCCACATCAGGGAATATTTCCAGAAAATCATCCATATTGCTGATCTTAGGATTTCTTAATGACTCCATGATACTCGCATAGGTTTTCAGATATGGAATCCGCTTGGATTTAATCACTGCAGCTAAACCATTGTGTGCAGGGCCATAATGCGTTTTACGCTTTAAAATATCGAGAAAAATATTCTCTGCTTTTGTCAAACGCTGCATTCTATCTGTAGCATCAAAGTCACTATACAATAAAGATGCTTTATGCATTCCAGGTAACACAGAACCTTTATGTTCCGATTCTATTTGATCAACCTTCGCTAATGCTGCTTCAATTTTATTGCTACTGAACAACTCATCTGCTGTCTCTAATTCCTGACGAATTTCCTTCTCATTTTCATCCACATAATCAGCAAAAGTCAGGTTAGTATGACCATTCCCCAAATGCCAGTGGGATTGAAAATGTAATGGGTTTAAAGCCAAGGCAACTTCCCATTGTGCCACCATATCATTTAATTGAGTAGCATCAATCCTTCTCCAAATGGCATATCCATAGTAGAATCTGGCATCAGCATTCAAGGGATTTAATTGAAGTCCTTTTTTTAATACCTCCTCTGCTTCTTTAGGTTTCTGATCCCAGAAAAAAACATCTGCTTTTAGAAAATATCCTGCGGCTTCATTTGGTTGTTTCGCAATCAAATCATTAGCCAAGGCTAGTGCTTCAGGGTATTTCTTTTGCAACATCAAAGCCCTTCCTAAAACTAAACTGGTCTCGATATCATTAGGATTTTTGCGTAGCAGTTCTGAACTCATCTTTTCTGCAGATTCCAATTCCCAAGCTTCAATTTTTAGTAATGCTAAAGCTCTTTGTACCTTAAGATCAGATTGCCCTTTGCTCGGAATCTTGGACAATTCCTTTTCTGCGGCTTTGAAATCATTATTCAACCATTGATATTTAAATCGTAATACGGCAGCATCATTTGGATTGATACTTTTATTTTTGCTCAATTCCGTATTTACCAATTGCCACTCACCTAAATCCAACAGATGATTCAATGTTTCATAGGTTGACTTGGAATTAGACTTTAGCTCTTGTATATACTTGCTTTTCTCTTGATTCAGATAGGTCTTTACTGCTTGCGTGTCGTTGATATAATCTTGGGCATTTGCAGTACCTAACCCGACGAAAAGGAAAAAAATAAGACTTTTTAATTGCATAATACGAAAGAAATAAAAGCCAGTCCTTTAGGACTGGCTGAGTAAAAAAACACTAGTATTTTGCAGCTTGATCTGCAGCAGGTAAGGATTTCTTAATAAACTGACGAATATCTTCATTCGCTTTAATAAGATCTTCTTTACGCAAATACATCATGTGACCGCTTCGGTATCCAACGAAACTCATCCTTGAAGATAGTTTGCCAGATGGGTCCATTTGCCACATATTGTATTTCGCATTGAAGTAATCACATGCTCCATCATAATAACCTGACTGTACCATTAAATGCAGGAATGGATTCGCTGCCATCGCCTGTCTCAGATTATAACCTGTATTGTCATTACTTCTATCCCAAGGATGAACTGGTCCAAACATATTGTATTTTACATCTGCTTTGTATTTCAATTCATTGGCATAGTAGTAATTGATCGCTGGTGTGAATGAGTGTAGCCAAGACGTCAACTCGGAGTTATAATCTGGACGCTCACCACCATCACGAAAATCTAGACCAATATATCTGGAATCTAAACGTCCAACTGTTTGGCCCTTATCACGCATTAATTCCTTCCAAAATAAAGAAGTAGGGATATTCAAGTTATTTTGTGCAATTACTGTTTCAGACAAGCCTGAATATTTAGCCATTTTTTTAACAACTGCAGCCTTATCCGTTGCACTTAAGCTAGAGCCTTTTGCAATCGCAGGTAATAACTCGTCTAAAGTAAATTTCTCTACCTCCGGAAGAATAGCATCTAAATCTTTGTTTTGTAATTCAGGTGTTAAACGTTTGTGGAACCATGCTGTAGCAGCATAATATGGCCAAATATTAGCTTGCGCAACTGCTCCCTCACGCTTAATTCCTAAATCTGTTGGAGACACCAAAATAACACCATTCAAGTACATCCACTGTGCATTCTGTAATTCCAAAGCCAATCCTGAAACACGGGTTGTTCCATAACTTTCACCAATCAGATATTTTGGTGATGACCAACGGTTATTTCTGGTTACAAAGGTGTTGATCCATTCTGCTAAATATTTGATATCGGCATTGATTCCAAAGAATAAGGAACGATCTGCTTTCTCATCAAGAATTCTGGAATAACCAGTATTGATGGGGTCGATATAAACGATATCCGCCACATCTAAGATGGTGTATGGATTTTCCTTTACCCCATAAGGTTGTAAAGGATAGCCTTCATCATCAATGTTTAATAAACGCGGACCAGTATAGGCCAAATGCATCCATACTGAACCTGAACCTGGGCCTCCGTTGAAGGAAATTACCAATGGACGCTTGTCTCTATTGCTAATGTCATCGCGGGTATAATAGGTATAATGTACCGTTGCCAAAACTTTTCCATTGGCATCCCAAACTGGCTGCGTTCCGGTCTTCGCTGTATATCCAAATTTCTGCCCATTGGCTGCAATAGAATGTTTTGTAACAATAGTGCTATCCGCAAATGGAATGCGCTGAGCTTGGACGGAAACGGCAAAAATTAGTGCTGATAATAATAAAATGTATCTTTTCATCGTCTTTTTATGTTAATAGTTGATTACATCTGAAATTTATAAATTATTGTCTGGTATCCCAAAACACCCTTTCCAATAAACTGGTTTTTTGTGTAATATTTGGGTTATTATTGGCCTCCGATTGGGAGTAAAATAATGTCCTCGGAACCTCATCATAAATTGCAGTTGGTTTCTTCAATGGGGTCAATGCGGGATAGCCTGTTCTGCGGTAATCCGTCCATGGCTCAACCAAAACTCCAAAATTTGCGATATACTTCTCCGTTATGATTTGCTCCAACTTCTGTTGGTTTGTTCCGGATAAGGTTCCCTTATCTGCTAGATAGGCATTCAAAGTTGCTGCCGGCAATTTATTGTCCTCAAAGGAAGCCTTAATTCCTGCACTAAAGAATGCTTGTGCATCACCAGCAGCTCCATATAATAATGCAGCCTCCGCACGGATAAAATTATATTCCGCAAAGGTTAATAACCTAGCTGGCGCTTCGCCTCCATATAAGATTGCCCCAGTTTGAAGGGCTCCCTTTGGATCTACCAAACTTGAATTAAAGGAAGTAACTGTTCCATATAAATACTCATGCAACCTCGAATATTCACTCGAAGCATTCGCATCCATTACACTTGCTCCTTTATAGGTTTTAGGACTTGAGAAATATGGAAACGGGGTAAAATAACGCTCTCTACGAGGATCATTATTCGTATTCATTAAATCCACAATATATTTGTTAGGCAGGAATTGATTCCTGAATTGGCCTAATTCAATACTGTAAATTGGATTTTGTCGCTGGGGTGCATTAAGGAAATTCATCACGAATCCATCTTCATTACTGCTGAAGAATTTTGCCCCCGAATTGATCAACTCATTGATTTTTTGTCTCGTGAAATTTGGATCCTTAGCTGAATAATGCAGGTAAATTCTCAATTTCAATGTATTTCCAAACTTTTCCCATTTCTCTTTGGAGCCAGCCCAATTCGTGGATGCATAAATCGAGGAAAAAGCATTTGGCGATAAGGTGGAAGTACCAGCATTGATATCCGCAATTCCTTCATCAATCAATCGAATCAGGTCTGTATAAATTGCTTCATCATCATCAACCTCTGGTTTAAGGTTTTCTCCAAATTGCATCGCATTAAAGTAAGGCACATCCCCCCAGGTATCCACCGTAACTTGATAGACAAATGCTTTCAATAACTTTGCAACACCCGCATAATGTGGACTTCCTTCATCTGTTGCCTGCTTGATCAAAACAGCAATATCACTCAAGGTAGTTCCAAAAATCGCTACCCATTGATTGTTGATGTCGGAGTCATTCACATTATATCGCTCGTATTCCTTGAACGCTACGTGTCCTTGAACAGGTCCTTGACCACTGAATTGCTGAACAAAAACTCCCCCAACACGCAATAAATCACTCGCACCAAAATAACCAACATTGACAGTAATGGAGGGTAATAATTGGTTGACAGCAACCTTGGTTACATTATTAGGGTCGTCATTAACATCCAGAAAGGAACTACATGAAGCCGCTCCCAATAGGGTGGCAACTGTTAATAAACTAAATATCTTTTTCATGTTATTTCAATTTTATAGGCTAAATCTTACACTTCCGCCAATTGTTCTTGGGGTTGGGCTAAATCCAAATTCTAATCCTCTAGCATTACTAATCCCCAATAGATTTTGCTCTGGGTCAAGATGCGGGAAGTTCGGTGCATAAGTAAATAGGTTTCTACCATAAACTGATATATTGATTCCTTTGATGAACTTCTGACCTTCGAATAGTCGTGCTGGCAAACGGTATGATAGATTTGCCTCTCTTAGTTTTACAAAAGTGGCATCCAATACATATCCTTCCCATGCCACATATTTCCCTTGTAAGCTATAATATTGCTGGGCAGTAACTTGGGTGGTATTCGGACTACCATCTTCATATACTCCTTCAAAAAGATAAGGTGTAGTTACTGCACCTGAACCATCGATACGTTCAAATTCAGCAGTTTCTTTGGCAACCCCTTGAATCCGTAAATCTCCAATGGTTCTGGACATAATATCCCCCTTATATTTGAAGTCAAATAAGAATGACAATGAAAAGTCTTTATAGCTGAAATCATTGCTCCAACCTAAATTGAACTTCGGATTTGGGTTTCCGACCTTCTGAACGTTGGTTGTTGGCTTTGGAAGACCATTCGCATTGACGATCATTCTTCCTTGATTATCGCGTTGATACGCATTCGACCATAATTGTCCATATTCCTCTCCCGCAACTAAACGTACGTTAGGTGAAGTAAACCCTCCAATAGAAATATTATTCACACCTGGTGCTAACTCCTCGACAATGGATTTAAACTTGGTGAAGGTAAATCCCGATCTCCAATTGAAATTTTCACTTTTTAAAGGAACTAGATTCAACATCAACTCAATACCTTTGGTCGATAGACTACCCGCATTGGTGACTACAGAAGTAAAACCTGAAGATGATGGCGCTGGAACAGCAAAAATCAAATTCCGAGTATCTCTTTTATAGACCGATCCTTCAAAGCTGATTCTACCACTATATAGGGATAGTTCTGCTCCTAACTCATATTCGCGAGTAAACTCTGGCTGTAGTTTTTCATTTCCGGCACTGTTATTCAAGGTATATCCTGCCAGGCCATTGAATGGAAAACTGACTAATGTGGACACAAATCCATCTGAAGCACTCGAACGACCGAAATAGGTATTCGTTGCATATGGATCTGTTCCTTTAC
This sequence comes from Sphingobacterium cellulitidis, assembly GCF_043187465.1. Classification (GTDB taxonomy): domain Bacteria; phylum Bacteroidota; class Bacteroidia; order Sphingobacteriales; family Sphingobacteriaceae; genus Sphingobacterium; species Sphingobacterium cellulitidis. The sequence goes on from NZ_CP171136.1 coordinate 3,502,863, forward strand.
CTACTTCACCAACATTGGCTCTGATCTTCGCCATGGTTAATACATTGGATTTTAACTCAGGAAAAGCTTCGGTCAACACAAAGCTCACTGCAGCAGCAGGATAGAAAATGGAACGATTCCCTTTGGACAAGGTGGATGAAAAGTCGTTTCTGGCTTTCACGTTCAGGGATAAATAGGATTTGTAATCCAATACCACATCGGCGAAAACTCCAATTTGTCTGTTCTCGGTAATGGTACCGAGCGTATTAAAAGTCAAAAAGTTACTCTGATTATCAAAATTTGGCAATACAATGCCCAAGCCTGTAGATTGCAAGGTATTTCTATTATTGGCAATTACCTCATTACCGACCGTTGCTATTAAATTCCAATTTTCAGAAATTGCTCTATTAGCCGTCAAGGTAAAATAGGAGTTGATATTTTTCATGGATACACTTCTATCTTGAACCCCACCAGCTCCTGCAGAACTTGTATTACCATTACTTCGGATTCCCTTGTTATCAAATCCCTTTGAAGTCATACTAAAGACATCAGCACCTACTTTCAGGTCTGCCGCCAACCAAGGAAGGATATCATATTTCAAATTGATGTTCCCATAGAAACGGTTGACCTCATTATTGTTTCTTACATTTTTAATGGACCAGTAAGGATGATCTTCCGGCGCAAACCACAATTGATTTCCCTCCGCATTTTCAAAAGGCATATTGGTCAAGTCATAACTCCGCGGGGCATAGATCCCCCTCCATAATGGATTGGCACCTTGGTTCCCTCCTTGCGTACGCTCTGAAACATTATTCACATAAGAAAAGGAAGATCCAATCTTAAACTTGTCAGTCAGTTGGGTAGATGCATTTACCGAAATATTATTCCGCTTCAGCTCATTGCTAGGTAATAACCCTGTTTCCAAGGTATAGCCATAAGATACACGGTAGTCAAATTTCTCACCTGAACCTGTAAAGCTCAAATCATTTACTGAGCTTACAGAATTCTTCAAGATATCTTTGATATTATCTGGGAATGCTTGCAGGTTTTCTTTTTCACCAAACCAGTTGGTCACTTCCTGACTAGCGATTTTTGGCCCCCATGAACCGGTCACGGAGTTATTATAATTACCATTACTACCTTGTGCATATTCATTTTGGAATTCAGGCATCTGGGATACCATTCCTACTGCAGTATTAGTTCCAACGGAAATCTGGTTTCTTGATCCTTTCTTAGCTTTCTTGGTGGTAATTAATATTACCCCAGAAGCAGCTCGAGATCCATATAGAACAGTTGCAGCAGCACCTTTCAATACGCTCATCGATTCAATATCCTGAGGGTTGATATCGGAGATCCGACTGGAATTAACAACTCCAGTATTAACCGAGTTACCCCCTCCGGAATTATCCAATGGAATTCCATCTACCACATATAAAGGCTGATTACTTCCAGTAAAGGTTGAAAATCCGCGAATAGTGATATTGGAACCTGCAAATCCACCACCAGCACCACTTACCTGCACTCCGGCCAATCTTCCGGCCAATGCATTCGTAACGTCAGTGGTTGGTGCCTTTGCCAAATCATCGGCTTTTACCTCTCCAACACCATAACCTAAGGTTTTACGATCTCTTTGAATACCAAATGAAGTAACAACTACTTCCTCCAGGTTGGCAGCATCATCCTGCAATACAATTCGCATGGCAGAAGTAGCATTAATGGGCACCTCAAGGGTTTGGTAGCTCATGTGACTTACAACCAAAGTACCTCGAGATTGGGCAGTTTCAAATGAAAACTCACCACGCTCATTGGTTTGTGAACCTTCATTTGAACCTTTTACTCGAATGGAGGCATTTGCGATTGGATTTCCTTGGTCATTCACGACCGTACCTGTTACGGTTGTTTGTTGTTCAAAATGAACAGGAATCAGGTAATTTGTTTCTATTTTATCAGCCTTCCACAAATGATGCGGACTAGCCTCTACTGCTGAACACAGCAGCATTGAGCCCGAGCAAAGCATAAGGCTCAATAAATTTTTTGGTCTTAAGTAATTTATGTTGTGAATATTTTGGGGAATACTCCAACTTTTAATTTTAGATTTCATAATACAGGGTTTTAATTAGATGATTAGTAGAATTAACGATTAATCATTTGGGAAGTTAGGGTGGTAATTCGTGTTTTTCCATAATTTCAATAATTTGGTGAATTCAATAAAAAAATGAGATAATTATTAGGTGGTTAGTCCTATCAGGTTAATTAATAATCGTTTTCCTTAAAAAGGTAATATTGAGATATCGGCTTAATATGATTTCAAGATATAAAAAAAACGATTCCATGAAATAGACCTGTATACGAAAATAAGCTAGTTGCTTAGATAAGTAAACGAATGGACAAAATATGTTTACTGTTTGAACCAAGATTGATAGCGAATCTTAAAAATTCTATCAAAAAGATAGAATTTCGATTAATCAAATTGCGGTAAATACCTATTATTATTGGTCAAACATACATTTATTGCCAAATCAATATTTACCAACAAAAGAACAAATTGAGTTAAACCAATAAATATGAACTGTAGGGAAAGTATTTGTTCAAGGGTAATTTTATTAAGTTATTACAGTTGGGGAGATATAGGAATCCAACCTAAAACTAAAAATAGAGGCTGAATTAGAGATGAGGAAAGATAATGCTGTCGGAGGTTGATAAAATAGAAAGAGGGCGTATGCAATACGCCCGTACAATGCGTTTCATTTATCCGATAGCCATTTCGCGACCTGGATGATCAAGCCGCATCGGGGCGACATATATGTAGAAAAAGACATTAAACAAGATAAAGCCCCATAGGGGCGGCATGTATGTAGCAAGGATCATTTAACAAGTTACAGCCCCAGCGGGGCGACATATGTGTCAAACCATGACCCAACAACAATGCAAAAGGGCGTATGCGATACGCCCCTACCGACCGGGCCATCCGTTGCATTCACCCAGGCCCCTGAAAACACAAAAAGCCCGTTGTCTTCTGACAACGGGCTTTCGTATAAAATTAGGCACCGACCTACTCTCCCACCTGTTACGGCAATACCATCGGCTCTGGCGGGCTTAACTTCTCTGTTCGGAATGGGAAGAGGTGGACACCGCCGATATAGGCACCTGAATATCTTTTAAGTACTATCGAGCGTTCTCTGATAGCAGACCCAACGTCTAACTACTAAATACTAACTACTAAATACTAATTGACATGTTATTGGAAGAAAGGATGTTAAAAAGAGAGAGGACAACAGAACTATCCGCATTGGAAAGCTTCGGGCTATTAGTATCACTCGGCTTTGGTCTTTCAACCTTTACACCTGTGACCTATCAACGTTGTCATCTTCAACGACCCTTATGAGGAAGTCTCATCTCGTGGCTAGTTTCGCACTTAGATGCTTTCAGCGCTTATCTATCCCGGACGTAGCTACCCTGCCGTACACCTGGCGGCATAACAGGTTCACCAGCGGTCCGTCCAACCCGGTCCTCTCGTACTAAGGTCAGATCCACTCAAACTTCCAGCGCCCACAACAGATAGGGACCGAACTGTCTCGCGACGTTCTGAACCCAGCTCGCGTGCCACTTTAATGGGCGAACAGCCCAACCCTTGGGACCTTCTCCAGCCCCAGGATGTGACGAGCCGACATCGAGGTGCCAAACCTCCCCGTCGATATGAGCTCTTGGGGGAGATCAGCCTGTTATCCCCAGAGTACCTTTTATCCTTTGAGCGATGGCCCTTCCATACAGAACCACCGGATCACTATGTCCGTCTTTCGACCCTGGTCGACTTGTAGGTCTCACAGTCAAGCAAGCTTATGCCATTGCACTCCTCGTACGGTTACCAAGCGTACTGAGCTTACCTTTGAAAGCCTCCGTTACCTTTTTGGAGGCGACCACCCCAGTCAAACTACCCACCAAACAATGTCTCCCGCATCGCGGGATTAGAAACCGAATACAGAAAGGGCGGTATTTCAAGGTCGTATCCACGATTCCTGGCGAAACCGCTTCGACTACTCCCGCCTATCCTACACATCCTGTACCCAATTTCAATGTTAAGCTATAGTGAAGGTTCATGGGGTCTTTCCGTCCCGTTGCGGGTAACCGGCGTCTTCACCGATACCACAATTTCACCGAGCTCATGGCTGAGACAGCGCCCAGATCGTTACACCATTCGTGCAGGTCGGAACTTACCCGACAAGGAATTTCGCTACCTTAGGACCGTTATAGTTACGGCCGCCGTTTACTGGGGCTTCGATTCAATGCTTCTCCTTGCGGATGACATCCCCTCTTAACCTTCCAGCACCGGGCAGGTGTCAGGCCTTATACCTCATCTTTCGATTTCGCAAAGCCATATGTTTTTGCTAAACAGTCGCCTGGGCCTTTTCACTGCGGCTTCTCCATCGCTGGAGGAAGCGCCCCTTCTCCCGAAGTTACAGGGCCATTTTGCCGAGTTCCTTAGCCATGATTCACTCGAGCACCTTAGGATCCTCTCCTCGACTACCTGTGTCGGTTTACGGTACGGGTATTGATAACCTGGAGCTTAGCGGGTTTTCTTGGAAGTCTGCTTACCTGCGCTATCAGCGCCCCCGAGGGTTTGCTGTACTATCGGGCTTCAGCTGTACCAGCGGATTTGCCTACCGGTCCAATACCTTTGCCCTTCAACGAACTATTCCGTCAGTTCGCGGCAGTGTCACTACTCCGTCACCACATCGCAGTTATCAATAGTACGGGATTATTAACCCGTTGGCCATCGGCTGCCTCCCTTCGGATGCGCCTTAGGTCCCGACTAACCCTGATCCGATTAGCGTTGATCAGGAAACCTTAGTCTTTCGGTGGGCGGGTTTCTCACCCGCCTTATCGTTACTTATGCCTACATTTGCTTTTCCATCAGGTCCACCACGAGTCACCCCGCGGATTCACCCCCGATGGAATGCTCCCCTACCAGTGCAATAAATTGCAATCCATAGCTTCGGTATCGTTCTTGATGCCCGTTTATTATCCACGCCCGGCCGCTCGACTAGTGAGCTGTTACGCACTCTTTAAATGAATGGCTGCTTCCAAGCCAACATCCTAGCTGTCTGGGCAACCGGACCTCGTTAGTTCAACTTAGAACGAATTTGGGGACCTTAGCTGATGGTCTGGGTTCTTTCCCTCTCGGCCTTGGACCTTAGCACCCAAAGCCTCACTGCCGGCCATATCTAGCAGCATTCGGAGTTCGTCTGGATTTGGTAGGATTTGACTCCCCCGCACCCAATCGGTAGCTCTACCTCTGCTAGACTCATATGCCGACGCTGTTCCTAAAAACATTTCGGGGAGTACGAGCTATTTCCCAGTTTGATTGGCCTTTCACCCCTACCCTCAGGTCATCCGGAAACTTTTCAACGTTTATCGGTTCGGTCCTCCAGTACGTGTTACCGCACCTTCAACCTGCCCAAGGGTAGATCACAAGGTTTCGCGTCTACCTCGTCCGACTATACGCCCTGTTCAGACTCGCTTTCGCTTCGGCTCCTGGCCTTAAGCCATTAACCTTGCCGGACAAGAGTAACTCGTAGGCTCATTATGCAAAAGGCACGCCGTCACGGAATCACTCCGCTCCGACCGCTTGTAAGCACACGGTTTCAGGTTCTTTTCACTCCCCTGTTCGGGGTTCTTTTCACCTTTCCCTCACGGTACTGGTTCACTATCGGTCTCTCAGGAGTATTTAGCCTTGCCAGATGGTGCTGGCGGATTCCCACAGGATTTCTCCGGTCCCGCGGTACTCAGGATACCACTATGGCTGCATTCTTTACCTGTACGGGGCTCTCACCCTTATCGCGCAGTTTCCCACCTGCTTCCAGTTCATAGCACAGTCCAATGGCGTGGTCCTACAACCCCAGTATTGCCGTAACAATACTGGTTTGGGCTCTTTCCCGTTCGCTCGCCACTACTTGGGAAATCATTGTTATTTTCTCCTCCTACGCCTACTTAGATGTTTCAGTTCAGCGCGTTCGCTTCATTTGATGGCATGTCTTCAACATGCCGGGTTGCCCCATTCGGAAATCCACGGATCAATTCGCATTTGCCGATCCCCGTGGCTTATCGCAGCTTATCACGTCCTTCATCGCCTCTGAGAGCCTAGGCATCCCCCGTGTGCCCTTGTTTACTTTCTTCACGCTATCACCCCTTTTGCTAAGTGATAGGTTGCTTATTGGCCGTCATCCATCGCTGGACGACATGCCTCTGTTGTCTTCTCTTGTTAATCTCTTTTCTTCCAATATGTCAAAGAACTCTTTATCTGAGTATCTAGTAGTTGGTATTTAGTACCTAGACCATGACGGTCCGATAAAAATACCATGCAACCAGGCTCAGACCTGTGGAGAATAACGGATTCGAACCGTTGACCCCCTGCGTGCAAGGCAGGTGCTCTAGCCAGCTGAGCTAATTCCCCGTGTGATGGTAGTCCCGAGCAGATTTGAACTGCTGACCCCTACATTATCAGTGTAGTGCTCTAACCAACTGAGCTACGGGACTAGCTTATCTCTCTCATCTCTCGGTGTCACCGTCTGTTCGGAGCATCACTATCTAAATACTAAATACTAGATACTTGATACTACCCCACAGGGTGGGCACTTTCTTCTGAATGTCTTTTTTTTCTATACGATCATGTATGTCGCGCAGCGATCCCAGAGCGGGCTCTAGAAAGGAGGTATTCCAGCCGCACCTTCCGGTACGGCTACCTTGTTACGACTTAGCCCCAATTACCGGTTTTACCCTAACACGCTCCTTGCGGTTACATGCTTTAGGTACCCCCAGCTTTCATGGCTTGACGGGCGGTGTGTACAAGGCCCGGGAACGTATTCACCGCGTCATTGCTGATACGCGATTACTAGCGAATCCAACTTCACGGGGTCGAGTTGCAGACCCCGATCCGAACTGTGAATGGCTTTTCGAGATTGGCATCACATTGCTGTGTAGCTGCCCGCTGTACCATCCATTGTAGCACGTGTGTAGCCCCGGACGTAAGGGCCATGATGACTTGACGTCGTCCCCGCCTTCCTCTCTGCTTGCGCAGGCAGTCTGTTTAGAGTCCCCACCTTGACGTGCTGGCAACTAAACATAGGGGTTGCGCTCGTTGCGGGACTTAACCCAACACCTCACGGCACGAGCTGACGACAGCCATGCAGCACCTAGTTTCCTGTCCCGAAGGACGGATGCGTCTCTGCATCCTTCAGTAACTTTCAAGCCCGGGTAAGGTTCCTCGCGTATCATCGAATTAAACCACATGCTCCTCCGCTTGTGCGGGCCCCCGTCAATTCCTTTGAGTTTCACCCTTGCGGGCGTACTCCCCAGGTGGATGACTTAACGCTTTCGCTTGGACGCTTACGGTATATCGCAAACATCGAGTCATCATCGTTTAGGGCGTGGACTACCAGGGTATCTAATCCTGTTCGATCCCCACGCTTTCGTGCATCAGCGTCAATAACGGCTTAGACAGCTGCCTTCGCAATCGGTGTTCTGAGACATATCTATGCATTTCACCGCTACTTGTCTCATTCCGCCGTCTTCAACCGCATTCAAGCACTTCAGTATCAAGGGCACTGCGACAGTTGAGCTGCCGTCTTTCACCCCTGACTTAAAGTGCCGCCTACGCACCCTTTAAACCCAATAAATCCGGATAACGCTCGGATCCTCCGTATTACCGCGGCTGCTGGCACGGAGTTAGCCGATCCTTATTCTTTAGGTACATTCAGCCCACTACACGTAGTGGGGTTTATTCCCTAACAAAAGCAGTTTACAACCCATAGGGCAGTCATCCTGCACGCGGCATGGCTGGTTCAGGGTTGCCCCCATTGACCAATATTCCTTACTGCTGCCTCCCGTAGGAGTCTGGTCCGTGTCTCAGTACCAGTGTGGGGGATTCTCCTCTCAGAGCCCCTAGACATCGTCGCCTTGGTGGGCCGTTACCCCACCAACTAGCTAATGTCACGCGAGCCCATCCATATCCTATGAATATTTGACAAATAAACCATGCGGTAAATCTGTGTCATGCGGTGTTAATCCGAATTTCTTCGGGCTATCCCCCTGATATGGGTAGGTTGCTCACGCGTTACGCACCCGTGCGCCACTCTCACCAACCGGTAGCAAGCTACCAGCTGGATCCCGTCCGACTTGCATGTATTAGGCCTGCCGCTAGCGTTCATCCTGAGCCAGGATCAAACTCTCCATTGTAAAATGAAGTGTAAGATCAAGACTATTTATAATAAATAGAATTGTCTTGTTTTAATGTTTTCCTCCCGCTCCGGGATATCTGAATTGATTTCTTAAATCTTTGTTCAGCTATCGTACTCTCGTACGAGTCGCTGCGCTACATGATCATTTAAAGAACTTATCTCGCCTGGGCATCTCGCTTCGGCTTTTTTATGTTGTGGATCCCTCATCGCTGAAGGCTACAATCTGTCATTTTTCTATCGCTCCGAGCATCGCGCTCGTTGCTGTTTCCCTCGGTTGGGACTGCAAAGGTAGAAACCTTTTTTGATTCCGCAAAATTTATTTTAAAATAATTTTGAGGCGCTTTTTTCAAAAGATACGGTGCATCGGGTCTGACCCCTTTTTTACCGTGTTTCATTCCCTGTTGTCAGTGGCCTTTCAGCCGTCCCTCCCTTGCGGAGTGGTGCAAAGATAGGGACAAAACATCCATACTTCCAAGACATCCCAGCAACAATTTTTGGTAGCAAGGCGTAACTCGCTAGCACATTGCACGATAAATTTTCAGGAAGCTGGCATTTTCATTGCCCAGGGATGGTTGCGGGGGCATGAACGGTAGAAAAGGAAGGTCGGGCGAGATGGAAAGTCTGGGATCATGGATGTGTGTGTTTTGGAGGGGATCATAGCTCGTTCCTTTTCGAAGGGGGGGTAAATACACTATCATTATCGGAAATACTTCGGGAGGAGTTCCAACAAAACTCGATATTCCGGCGCATCACTAGCGCAGATCCCCCGCAGATCCGCCTGACCTCGGCCGTAAAAATTCGACCAAGGTCAGGAAAAGATCCGAAGAAGGTCCGACCAAGGTGCGGTAGAGGTCCTGATTTGTCCAAAAGATGGACAGAATTATCGCTGAATTCGAAACTGTAGTATTACTGTATTAAAACTGGATTATTATTGAACTCGAAACTGTAGTATTAATGAAAAAGCCATCCTGAAATATTCAAGATGGCTTATATGTTTTTGTTTCGTGAGCTATTTTCTGAATACCCAGAAACGTTGCAGGGTATAATTGAATCCTAAGGAAACTATGATTTCAACGATAGCTTTGGAAATAAGAAAATGTACATGCCAAATATCAACAAGAAGATGTATGCCTAATGACTTTAGGGTAATACTTCCAATAACTACCAAAATAAATTTCCATAATTGGCTACCTAAGGAAGTTTCGGTATTATCGAAAGACCAATAGCGGTTGATCGTAAAGTTAACTATGGCACCCAAGCTTCCGCTGATAACATTGGAGAAAGGCGCTGTAAATTTTAAGACGGTATAACAAAAGGTATAAATCCCAAAATCAGAAAGTCCGCCAATAAATGCGGACAACTGAGCTTTAAGAAATACCTTTAACCGTTCAGACATGCTTTATGAATTAACTTCCGTTTCTTTCAGTTTATTTGCTTTTTCCTCAAGGTCTTTCGCATCCCCCATATCCAGTAATTTCTTGGTATCTCCAATGTTGATGAAGAACAAGATAATACAGATCAATAAAACCGAATAATTAATCGATCCTGGAATAATGACTTCCAGTACAAGCACCAAACTAATGATTACGCGAATCTCAGTGGGTCCTAAAAGACCTGCATCGATGGTATATTTATCGGTAATACGATATCTCAATTGGGAAATAATCATTGCCCAACCGTATAGGGACACCAGGGTAAAGCCTAGGTACTTAAAATCTCCTGTTGCATATAATACATATCCCAGACCAATCATGACGGTGGAAACCCAGTCCATCACAATATCCAGGGCAAAGCCATACCATTTCCGGGATTTATTCCGATAGAATGCAATTCTACCATCCAATGAATCTCCGAACCATTGCACAAAGAAGCCTACGATTCCCAATAAAAGGAAATAGATATTGACATATTCAGCCAAGAGGAAACTACCAAGGATCATAAAAGACCCAAATAGACCAATGGCTGTCAAGCCATCAGAAGAAATCCAGTTAGGGATTTTCGGAACCAGATAGGAAATCAACCTTTGTTCCGGATTACTTAAAATATTTGTACGCTTTCTATCTTGAAAAAGCTTTTTATTAATTTTTTGTTCACTCATTTCAATTGAAAAATTAGAGCCACTTATTTTCTTTATACCAAATCAAACTTTCCTTTAGCCCTTTTTCCAACTTGTATTGGGGGTTAAAATCTAAGTTTTGAACTGCATGCGTAATATCACAACCCCAATTTTCTGCGGTTAGCTCTCTAAGTCTTTCAGGGTAGATGACGGGAGTTTTTGCGGAATTGCGATAAAGTCTTTGTGAGAGTTCGGCAACACTTTTCACAAGACGAAGAGGCACATGCATTCTAAATAACTTTTTATGGAGGACTTCTTTAAAAATTTCAGCCATAGCATATCGTGAATACACTTCACCATCGCTGATATTATAGATTTGCAGTCCATCTTGTTTTATGATACATCCTTTCAATAGCACATCGACTAGGTCTTTGACATATATAAAACTCAATTTTTGCGGATTTTTCCCGATATAGGGATCCAATCCTTTATTCATTGTATCGAAGAGGATAAAGATATCTTTTTCGCGGGGACCATATACGGCAGTTGGCCGGAATATGGAAATTGGCGAATCAGCATATTTATCCTGAATCATTAATTCTGAAGCTTCCTTACTCCTACCATACACCGTCAGCGGGTTATAAGGAGTTTCTTCGGTGATCAGCTGATTGCTCGTATAGGGAATAGGACCGACAGCAGCCAAGCTACTGACATAGGTTATTCTTTCCAGGGGCATGATGTCAGCTGTTGCGGCATCCAGAATTGCATCTGTATAACCGACATTGACATCCCGCATCAGCTTTTCATCCTTGGCTTTGGTCATTGCCGCAGCATGGATGATATACTGATATTGTTCTTTCTCAAAAAGGGATTTTAGTTCCTCAGCGTTCCCGAGGTTGGGATAGACAAACTTACTGATGAAGGGCTTAATATCTTGAATCTGACTCGATTTCCGGACCGCAGCATGCACTTCCAAACCAAGATTATGGGCAGCCTCAACAAGGTGAGAGCCGACAAATCCACTCGCACCAGTTATGAAAATCTTTTTTTTCATACCGCTTTTTCAAAAAGACGATACCGCTTATAGAAATCGGCATTGATTTGTTCGATAGCGTGATTCATCAAATAGTTGTGATCTAACATCCATGAGCATTCTGCTTCGACAATACCTGAAGGAATTGCATTTTTGATAATCCGACCATATAAGCAAGCTTCAATTCCTAATTTTCTATAATTATCCAGAACGCCAAGCATCAGAACCCGAATGGTTTTGATTTTTTTCTTTCCGAATAGGAGTTTGAAAATTCCGGTTGGCAGAAGTCTACCACGCTTAATTTTGATTTGGATTTCATTAATATTAGGAATACCTAGGGCAAAACCAACGAGTTCGTTATCCTTTTCAGCAACTAAGCAGTATCTAGGATCGACAATCATCTTCAAGTCCTTGGCAGTATGCATGAATTCATCATCCGTCATTGGAACAAAGCCGAGGTTTTTATCCCAAGCTTTATTATAGACTTTCTTAATCTTTTCCGCTTCATTGGCAAAATCCTTCATATTGATTTCACGAAGACGGATTCCAGAACGTTCCAGTCTAGCTTCCAATTTATCCAACAACAATACGGAGCGTTTGTTGGAGTTTTCTTTGTTAACCAAGTAGGCTCTAAGGTCTACTTTTTTAGCAAAACCAGCATTTATAATTAAATCTTGATAATACGGGTAATTATAAGGCATCATTGCCATTGGGGGTCTATCAAAGCCTTCCACCAATAAGCCAACGCTATCATTGGTGGATAAGTTGATTGGGCCAACAATATTGTTTGCACCCTTGTTTTTCACCCATGCTTCAGCTTCCTGAAACAATTTATTAGCCACCTCTTGGTCATTAATACAATCAAAGAAGCCAAATTGACCTTCATTGACATTATTGAACTTATTGTGGTTTGTATTATAAATTGCGGCAATTCTTCCGACAATCTTCTCATCTTGATAAGCCAAGAACAATTGCACGGTTGAATGTTTATAGAACGGGTGTTTAGCGGGATTCAACATATCATCCTGAGCAACAAAAAGTTCTGGAACATAATTTGGGTCTCCTTCATAAAGGTCATGAGGAAAATCAATAAATTTTGCTCTTAGTTTTTTGCTATCAACAGGAACTATAGTAATCACTTTGATCTAATTTTATTCACTAATAAAACTTTCGACTTCCAAAGTTTTGAAAACCTTAGTCATTTTTTCCACAGCTTCATCAATTTGATCGAAGGTATGCGTAGCCATCAGGGAGAAACGGATTAATGATTCTTCAGCAGGCACGGCTGGAGCAACGACAGGGTTTACAAATACTCCATCATCTTGAAGCATTTTAGTTACGATATACGTTTTTTCGTTGTTTCTTACGAATACAGGAAGAATTGGGCTTTCGGTAGCACCTAGGTCAAATCCATTATCCAACAACAATTTTTTGGCATAATTAGTATTAGCCCATAATTTTTCGATATGCTCAGGTTCTGTTTGGATGATTTCCAATGCTTTCAAAGTAGAAGCAACAGAAGCAGGGGTCATACTTGCACTAAACATCAAAGATCTAGCACGGTGTTTCAAGAATTCGATGGTATCTCTATCAGCAGCCACGAAGCCACCTAGGGAAGCCAATGATTTACTGAAAGTACCCATGATTAGGTCTACTTGGTCAGTTAGTCCGAAGTGGCTAGCTGTACCAGCACCTTTATCACCGATTACTCCCAAGCTATGGGCATCATCACACAATATTGCAGCGTCAAATTCGTTAGCTACTTGAACGAGTTCAGGTAATTTCACGATATCCCCTTCCATACTGAAGATACCATCAGTAGCGATTAATTTAAAGCTTTCCTCAGGAAGGCGAGAAATTTTATCACGAAGGTCATCAATATTATTATGTGCGTATTTGATCACTTTAGAGAATGAAAGGCGGGATCCATCGATAATCGATGCGTGGTCACGCTCATCCAATAAGATATAGTCATGGCGACCTGTCAAACAAGAAAGAGGTCCTAGGTTAGATTGAAAACCAGTGCTGAACAAGATTGCAGATTCTTTACCTACGTAATCCGCTAATTTTTCCTCTAATTCAACGTGTATATCAAGGGTTCCGTTTAAGAAACGAGAACCGGCACATCCTGTACCATATTTTTCAAGAGCATCTTGTGAAGCTTTGATAATACGAGGATCAGTGGTTAATCCTAAATAAGAATTTGAACCAAACATTAAAACTCTGCGACCGTCAATTTTTACTTCGGTGTCCTGTTTAGATTGGATAGGTCTAAAATAAGCATATAAGTTTTTTGACTTTATATCTCCTAACTCGCCATTTAAAAACCGCGCAGTTCTTTCGTTTAATTTTCCCTTGCTCATTCGTCAGGTATCTATTTTCTCAATAATATTTACTTTTTGAACTTTTAACAAAAATCGTCAAAAATCCCACAAAGGTACTAAACTAGTTTTATTAACATAAAATAAATCATGTTTATATTACCTTTCTTTACAAAAAATCGACGCAAACATACAAAACTTAAACCTCAAATCATGTTTCATTTGACATATAAATATCATAAAATTAAATTAATATTAAGAGAATGTTTACAGTATATTACTTGGAAATTTTGCAAAAATTCATAAATTCTTACATTTGTGCTCAATATAATTAATAAAAATGGCAATTTCATCAACGGTAAATATTAAAAACAAGCGTGCATCCTTTGAGTATCACCTACTTGACACGTATGTTGCGGGTTTAGCATTACTAGGTACCGAGATCAAATCCATACGCGAAGGGAAGGCAAATATCAACGATAGTTTCTGTGCTTTTTTTGAAGATGGGCTTTATATCCGCAATATGCATATTGCTGAATACTCCTTTGGTTCCTTTTACAATCATGAATCCAAACGTGACAGGAAGTTATTATTGACGAAAAAGGAATTAAAAAAATTGCGTGAAAAGGGGGAAGAAAAGGGATTTACGATAGTTCCACTTCGAATTTTTATTAATGAAAGAGGTTTTGCAAAAGTAGAGATAGCCTTGGCACAAGGTAAGAAGGACTTTGACAAACGTGAAACCATCAAGGAACGAGAAAGCAAACGGGAATTGGATCGAGCTATGAAACGATAATTCCGGGCTTTCGTTGATAATTGGTTGGGGTCATATGTTCTCTAGCCTTGAAGAGACGGCTGAAATAATTGACATCTGAGAATCCACAAGCGTAACAAACTTCTTTAATCGACATTTGTGCACTCAACATTTCCTTGGCCTTCCGTAGTCTTTCCAGTATCACCAATTCCATTGGGGTTATTCCAAACTCTTCTTTAAAAAGCCTGAATAAACTGGCTTTACTCATATTCGCTTTTCGACTCAGATCATCAACCGACAATTTTTCACTTAGGTTTTCCCGGATGTATTTTCGGAGGCTGGAGATGGCATCATTTCCTTGAGGGGAAGGTTCAATAAATTCATCAAATTGTTGTTGTTGAATTATCCGAACCAACAGCTCTTTGAACAACATATCAGCAAGAACATCCTTCAAAGGGTTATCACTTATCATATTGCTAAACAGCTTATTGGTCAAGCTCGCAAGTTCATCGGTATTCACCAGATGAAATCTATTCCAAGAAAAATTCCACGACAATTTATTATCCATTTTAGGATAAGTAGCATTGAGGAAATCGATGGTTTCTTCGATTTTTTCGGCCGAAATCAACAGCGCCGTGCATTGGGTTGGGTCTTGAATCTGCGCATCGGGGAAATCAATTTTCATAGGTCGATGAGCTGGTAAAACCAGGGTTTCACCGGGCAGATAATCAAAAGCTGGAATATTATCTAGGTGCATAACTTTTTTCCCTTTTAACATATTAATGATTACCATATCATTAAATTTTAAGGGCACCAACTGGCTAGGTTGGTAAGTTTCATAGACGTTTAGTTCAAAATTATTTAACGTGAACGCTCTTCTATTTTCAACCAAGGTACTCAATTCCCGCTCCGACGAATAAGGAAGCTCATGGACTAAATTATTCTTTCCCATACGATAAAAATTTATAATTGGTTGTTAACCAAAAATAAAAAAAAGTAAATAAAATCAAAACATTAGGTCTTTGAAATTATTATGCTATCAAAAGATAGAATAATGCTATATAAAAAATTTGCCTCTTGGTAAATTTGAGAAAGAGTCCAAATATAAACTAAGAAAAACATAATACTATGAGCGAATTAAAAAGACCAGCGTTCAAAGATCGCTATGATAATTACATCAATGGAACTTTTGTTCCACCTAGCCAAGGCAAGTATTTTGACAATATTTCACCGATCGATGGCAAGCCATTTACACAAGTGGCCCATTCGACCAAAGAAGATATAGATAAGGCTGTAGAAGCAGCAAGCAAAGCATTCAAAACATGGAGCAAGACCTCATCGACCGAACGAAGTAATATCTTATTCAAAATTGCGGACCGTATCGAACAACATTTGGAGCAGGTTGCAATTGTGGAAACGATAGATAATGGTAAAGCCGTTAGAGAAACACTCAATGCAGATATTCCATTGGCTATAGACCATTTCAGATATTTTGGAGGGGTAATTCGTGCGGAGGAAGGTTCATTATCTGAATTGGACAGCAATACGGTTTCCTTGATTGTCAATGAACCAATAGGAGTAGTTGCACAAATCATTCCTTGGAATTTCCCAATTTTAATGGCCGTTTGGAAATTGGCACCAGCATTGGCTGCAGGCTGTACAGTTGTATTGAAACCAGCAGAAAGCACCCCAACTTCTATTATGGTTTTAATGGAAATCATTGGAGATTTACTTCCTCCTGGAGTAATCAATGTAGTTAATGGATTTGGATCAGAGTTAGGTCGTCATTTAGTGACCCATCCAAAGGTTGCCAAAGCTGCCTTTACAGGCTCCACAGCGACTGGTCGTATGGTAATGCAGTATGCAACGGAGAATATTATTCCTGTAACATTAGAACTGGGAGGTAAATCACCGAACATTTTCTTTGAATCGGTTATGGCTGAAGATGATTCATTTTTGGACAAGGCCATTGAAGGTGCAGTCTTATTTGCATTGAATCAAGGTGAAATTTGTACCTGTCCATCTCGATTATTAATTCAAGAATCTATTTACGACAAGTTTATTGAAAGAGTAGTCGAAAGAGTAAACCAAATCAAAGTCGGTAATCCATTGGATCCAACGGTGATGATGGGGGCCCAAGCGTCCAAGATCCAGAAAGACAAAATCATGTCTTATATCAAATTAGGTAAGGAAGAAGGTGCCGAAGTATTAACTGGTGGCGATGAGAATAATTTAGGTGGAGATATTGACAATGGTTATTATATCAAACCTACCCTATTCAAAGGAAACAACAAGATGCGTATTTTCCAGGAAGAGATTTTTGGACCAGTCCTCGCTGTAACCACTTTCAAAGATGTGGATGAGGCTATTGCCATTGCAAATGATACGATTTACGGATTAGGAGCTGGAGTTTGGACACGGGATGCCCATGAGTTATACATGGTGCCTAGAGCCATTCAAGCTGGTCGAGTTTGGGTAAATCAGTACCATAGTTATCCTGCGGGAGCTCCATTCGGTGGTTATAAACAATCGGGTATCGGTCGTGAGAACCACAAAATGATGTTAGCCTATTACCGCCAAGCGAAAAACATGCTTATCTCATATAGCAAAGAAAAGCTTGGTTTTTTCTAATAGATTAGTTAATAGTTAAATGTGTGATAAGGGGTTATGTTCTATAACCCCTTTCTTATCAAAAGCTAAAGATATGATCTCAAGAATTGATGTTACGGACAATGCCAAAGCGGTGATCCAAGAGTTAGTGGAAAAACATGGTCCTTTAATGTTTTACCAGGCTGGTGGATGTTGTGAAGGAACACAGCCACAATGTTTTGAAAAAGGAGGGTTTTATCCGCGGATGAATGACGCGATGATTGGCTTGGTTGAAGGGTTTGAATTTTGGGTAGATCGGGATTTATTTGAGTACTGGAAATTCTCTCATTTCACATTAGATGTTTTAGAAGGATTTGGTCCGGGTGGATTTTCATTAGAAACTCCCATGGGCAAAACCTTTAAGATCCATTATCGCTTATTTACGGAAGAGGAATTAAAGGATTTACCTGAGGTAATTCGCAACGCTTAAGTCCGGCTCCTTTTAGATTAATTACCCAGGAATGGCAATTCTTATTGCTATCATGGCCATATTTTGTGAAATCCTCAGTAAATTTAGTCCAATCGAGAAATTAGGATTAATAAAAAAAAGTTCATGGCCAACCCTTCATTATATTCCCCATTAGTACTTAAAAACTTCAGTTTAAAAAATAGGATTGTCGTTTCGCCGATGTGTCAGTACAGTGCCGAGCAAGGATTTGCAACAGATTGGCATTTGGTTCATTTAGGTCAGTTTGCCATTGGTGCTGCTGGAGCAGTTATTCAAGAGGCAACCTCGGTAAGTCCCGAAGGTCGGATCACCTATGGTGATTTAGGAATCTGGGAAGATGGGCAAATCGAAAAATACAGACAGATTACTGAATTCATAAAAAGTCAAGGCAGTATTGCAGGGATTCAATTGGCACATGCAGGACGCAAAGCAAGTACAGAAAAGCCTTGGTTGGGTCGCAAGCAGTTCTCTCCCATGGAAGAACATGGCTGGCAAACTGTAGGCCCTGCTACCCTACCCTATCATGAAGACGAATTTCCAGCAAAAGCATTATCAATTTCGGAAATAGAAACCCTTGTTTTAAAATTTAAGGATGCAGCCCAAAGAGCTGTTCAAGCAGGCTATCAAATAATCGAGATTCATGCAGCGCATGGATATTTAATCCATCAATTTTTATCGCCATTAGTCAATACTCGAATTGATGAGTATGGAGGATATTTTGAAAATAGAATTCGGCTTTTACTAGAAATAACAGCGTCTATTCAAGAGGTTTTGACTTCTGAGCAATCCTTATGGGTTCGGCTTTCGGCGACGGATTGGGCTGAAGGTGGCTGGGATCTGGAAGAGTGCATTGAACTAGTAAAAATTCTAAAAGATAAAGGAGTTGAAGTAGTGGATATTTCCTCAGGGGGTGCGGTCCATCATCAACAGATACCGGTAGAGGCTGGATATCAAGTTCCATTTGCTGATGCAATTCGGGAACAATGTCATATTATTACGGGAGCAGTTGGGCTCATAACCAGTGCGAAACAGGCACAGGACATCCTGGATCGAGCTGCGGCAGACTTTATTATCCTCGGGCGGGAGTTTTTACGACATCCACATTTGGTCTACGATTGGGCACAGGACCTTGGCGTAGACATTGACTGGGCAGCTCAATATGCAAGGGCAAAAATAGAATAAGGAATTATTCTACATCCAAACCTTCCAATACAGGAATTGGTTTCTTATCGTCGCCTAAAGCAACAAAAGTAAATCGGCCTTGGATGGCAAGTTCGCGACCATCGGCATACATGCTTTCCAGGTAAATTTCTACGTGGACTTTTAAGCTGGTCCTTCCTACACTTTCTACTCTAGCAATCGCTTCCACAATACTTCCTGAAGGGATAGCTTTATGGAAATCAATTTTATCGGTAGAAACGGTCACCAAAGATTTTCTACAAAAACGGGTTGCGCACATAAAGGAAACCTCATCCATAATCGCCATGGCTTTACCTCCAAAAAGGGTGTCATGGTGATTGGTAAGGGAAGGAAACACTGTCATGGTAATTCGTGTTTCACTTTGATCGATACGTTCTAGAACAGTCATTTTTAATATTGAAGCCGCAAAGTTAATTAACTTTTTCGCTTTCTACGACTATTCCAATACCTTTCAACAGCATGGAGGCATTAAAAATAGTACAAGCACCATCTTTTAATTTGTAATCAAACAACATTTCAGAGCCTTGCACCTGTATATCGAAATGATAATTTTTCAAATAACCGGGATAGTCATTGATCAGTTCTGAGAGTTGCAAATCATGGGTAGCCAACATACCGCGACCTCGGAGATCAATCAATTTTTTTATGATCGCTTTAGACCCTAGGTACTTATCTACAGAATTTGTTCCGCGTAGCATTTCATCAATCAAGAAAAAACTAGAGGGGATATCCTTCACTCTATCCAAGATAAACTTCATACGGTCCAATTCAGCTTTAAAAGTGGAGGTACTTTCATTCAGGGAATCTTTGATACGCATATAGGTGACCAATTGATAAATTGGCAATTCAAATCTTTTAGCACAGACTACAGCTCCGGTATAAGCCAGTACGGCATTGATCCCGATTGTTCTCAAAAAAGTACTTTTACCGGCCATATTTGAACCCGTAATTAGCGCAATTTTATGGTCATTGGCATTGTAGTCATTTCCGACCGATTTATTCTCTGGAATTAAAGGGTGATTCACCTCATCTGCGAGGAGAGAATCCTTTTCGAAATCGTTCAAAATTTTAGGCTGTTGCCAATCAGCATGGTTATAAGCCAATAAAGACAAGGATACTAGACTTTCATATTTAGCTACGGCATCGAATCCAGAAAGAATAGAATCTTCATATTGGTCTTTCCATTTACTGATGGCCATAATTTGTTTGAAATCCCAAAGGAATAACATATTTAAGATTGCACCAACCAGCATATTATTGCGTACATCCAGTTTGTCAATCAATTTACCCAGTTCATGGATTATTCCTGAAAGTTTTTTCTGCTGAGTTTCAATCTGGATTTTACTTTGCAGTTCAAGGTTTAGCTTTGCCTGATACTCTTTATCTTCCATCAATTTGATGGCATCTGCGAAACCAATCAATGAAACACCTATTTTATCCACTTTATTAGAGAATTGACTGACTTTACCTGCCAAAGCAATCGTCCATAATAAATGGATTAAAGCTAAGCCAAACAAATATCCCCCGATATTAAACACGAAAATGGAGAATAAGATTCCAGCTAGAAATATCCAAGGTACCAATGGGACATAGGATCTATAGAATGCATTGCCAAACTGAAAGGATTTATCATGGAAATAACTATAAATGTAGGATCTCAGGTTTATTTTTGAACCCAGGTTAAACAACATTTTAGTTTGGAAGGCTTGCAAATGTTCAGGATCTGACTTCAATTCTTCCACTGCTTCTTGTCGTTGCGTAATTTCATCTTTTGAGGAAGGGGATTTCATCCAAGATTGCAGGACCGCTACACCGTCTTTGGTTGCGCAGCGATTTACCAGTTCAAATAAGGAGTTGGGGCCAAAAATATCGAGGTCAGAGGTATACGGATGCTTAGGATCTTCAAATTCCTGACCATCATCATACATATTTTTTTTTCGGTTATTGATATTAAGTTCATTCTCATTGATACTGAGAAAAACCTTAGCTTCTTGAAGTTTACGATCCACCTTAGCTTGTCTGAACACAAGGAAGGCGAACAGAAAAATCAACAGGATCATAGCCAGCAGGACAAAGAAAATATTATTGAAGGAGAATAATTGCCAAATACCTATGGCACCAGCAATCATCAATCCTAATCGTAAAAAAGCATTTTTATTGATTTGTTTTTCTAAAGACTTTATTTCCCCTTGGGTTTTCCCGACATTATTTTGGTAAAATTCTGCACTCATGGGTGCTAAGGTAGGGATAAAATCTGCAAAAATTACCAGGCTTGATCACCAACCAGTGGGACAAATCTAAAAGTATCGAGTTCGATTCTTTCGAAGTCATTTTCACCAACGCGGAGGATAGTGACCATTTTTTGGAATTTCTCATCCCCTACCGGAATAACCAGTAGTCCGCCTAATCGGAGTTGCTTCAGCATTTTCTCAGGGACAAAGGGAGCTCCAGCAGTTACGATAATCTTATCATACGGGGCTTTTTCAGGAATACCTTTTGAGCCATCCCCTAAGAAGAAGTTAGGTTTATAGCCCATATAGGGCAGAACCTGTATTGTTCTGTTATATAGGTTTTCTTGTCTTTCAATGGTATAGACATCCGCACCAAGTTCAAGGAGAATACAGGTTTGGTATCCCGAACCTGTTCCGATTTCGAGCACCTTATCTCCTTTTTTGATATGGAGCAATTGACTTTGGTAAGCGACCGTATAAGGTTGAGATATAGTTTGTCCATCCCCGATTGGGAAAGCGATATCACGATAAGCTTGATTCCAGAAAGTTTCGTCGAAAAAGAAATGGCGCGGAACTTTTGCAATAGCCTGCAACACCTTCTTATCCTCAATTCCCCGCTTCTCAAGATGCTTCACTAATTGCTTTCTTGCTCCTTGTTCCCTGTAGTTATCTATAAACTTATACGCCATAAGTCTCAAAATTAGCCTTAATTTACCATATTATTAAGCTTAAAATGCAAAACATTCAAGGTCAGAACTGTTCTGAATTTTAGGAAAGAAAATATCTCTCCGCTTTATTTTTTGTACTTTTATATTGACGAGGGTATTATCCGAATAAACTCGATTTTACAAATAAAAATGGGCACTATGAAGAAGCTATCTATTTATCTATTTATTATTTTTTTACAGGTTCAGGTTGTATTTGGTCAAGAGACCTCGCCAAATGATGACGACATTATTAAAGTATTAGCAATAGGAAATAGTTTTTCTGAGGATGCTTTAGAGAACTATCTGCATGAGTTGGCGGCAGCTGCTGGTAAAAAGATAGTAATTGGCAATTTATACATTGGCGGAGCGCCATTGGATTTACATTTAAAAAATGCCCATAATAATCTGAAGGCATATAGTTATCGGAAAATTGACTTGGAGGGGAATAAAAACACGACGGAACAGACGAGTATTGAAGAAGCTTTGGCCGATGATAATTGGGATTATATCAGCTTACAGCAGGCGAGTCCACTCTCTGGGAAGTATAATGTGGTGATGCAAACTTTGGGGGATTTATGGACTTATGTTTTTGCGCATGTTCATCCAGATACCAAATTGGTATATCATCAAACATGGGCATATCAACAAGATTCGAAGCATGATGGTTTTGCGAACTATGACCGGAATCAGAAAAACATGTATGACAGTATCATGAGTGTAACCTCAAGGTTGGAAAAGACAGGAGACTATGCATTTATTGTACCCGATGGAACCACGATCCAAAATGCCAGAACAAGTAGTATTGGAGATAACCTCACCAGAGATGGTTATCATTTAAATTTGGATTATGGTCGTTTTGCTGCCGCATTGACTTGGTATGCTAAATTATTCAATTTAGACCCTACAAAATCCAACTATAAACCAGAGAAAGTAACCGAAGAACAGGCAAAAATAGTAAAGGAGGCCGCAAAAAAAGCGGTCAGAAAGCCATTTAAAGTTTCGAAAGTCAGGAAATAGACAAATTTAATTAACATTAATTTCAACGAAATTTAATTTCTTAAATCAAATTATCAATAGCCATTCTCAGTATCTTTAAGAAGAATCAAATAGATATGAGATATGGCTATTATGAATAATGGGAGTATATTTTCTTTTAAGGGAAAGATTGGAAATCTAGTATTTTGTAATTGGAAGGGCCAGACCTATGTACGGTCTGCACCAGAATCCAGGAAAAGGACCAAATCAACCCTTCAATTGGGGAATAATTCTAAGTTCAAGCAATTACAGGAATTATTATCTAAAATTCTTCCATATATCCGATTAGGGTTCAAGAATTACCATCCTGAATGGTCGAGTCACAATTCGGCAATGTCATATAATTTAAAAAATGCCTTTGATGAGCATAGCAAGAAGAACAATATAAATTGGTCTTCCCTATCAATCAGTAGAGGATTAATCAATCCTATCACTACATTTAACATAGAAATGAATTTGGAATCCACTTCATTAAAAGTTTTGTGGACTTATGATGAAGAAATAGTAAAAGCATTTGATATGGAGAATTACCGTTGCATGCTTTTGCTACAACCTGAAAACACAGAAATAAATAAGGTTTTTGGACTTGTCAATGGGAATTTAATCAGTGAAGAGTCCCAAGAGATATATTTCGATAAATTAACTCCGCAAGATATTTATCATGTTTATTTAGCTTTTCTTTCGAATGATGGCAGTTATCAATGCACAGATAGTAAATATCTAGGGAAAATATGATAAACTAGTAAGGATCTACATCAATTTGTACTCGCACACCTTTATTTTTCTTATCCAATTCAAAATGAAGTAAAGCTTGTTTGATAAGTTCCTTCACTTTAGCAATAGAGATATTTTTTCTTTCAATTTTCAAGGTAATGGTTTGAATAAAGTTATTTCTAACCCGAGCAACCAATGGTGGTTCAGGTCCCAAAACCCTTTCAGCTAATTGTTGTCTCAACAGACTAGCCAATCTTTTGGCAGCATCATGCACTAAGTCCTGATCGGTATGTTTAACATCCAGTTTTATGAGCCTATAGAATGGAGGGTATAAGTAATTTTTACGTTCGGTAATTTCAGCGGTGAACATAGCCATATAGTCATGGTTTGTTACTTGTTCCAATATTCGATGATTGGCGGTATTGGTTTGGATAATTACCTTTCCTTCGGTCTGTCTTCTTCCGGCACGGCCAGAAACCTGAGAGAATAAAGAAAATGCTCTTTCATAGGCTCTAAAGTCAGGGAAATTGATCATACCATCAGCATTGATAATACCAATCAAGGTTACATTTCCAAAATCCAGTCCTTTGGTAATCATTTGGGTTCCGATTAAGACATCAAATTCCTGGTTATCAAAAGCTGATATTACGCGATCAAATCCATATTTGCCTTTGGTAGAATCCAGGTCCAATCTACCGATTCGGAGTTCTGGTAATTGAATTTCCAGTTCCTCTTCCACCCTTTCCGTACCAAAACCTTTGCTTTGCATATTTGGCAATCCACAAGCAGGGCAAGTTTCCACGAGCTGTTCAGAAAAGCCACAATAATGACAATGCATAAGATTGCTGGTTTTGTGGTAGGTTAGACTCACATCACAATTGACACATTTAGCAACATAACCGCAGGTTCCACACTGAAGGAATGGTGTATGCCCTCTCCTATTTTGAAACAGAATCACCTGTTCTTTTTTCTCTACGGTTTCCTTAATAGCAGTCAAAAGTTTTGCACTAAAATAGGAGAACATTTCTTCTTTTCGAGCTGCTTCAGCGAGGTCAACAATTTCTATGCTTGGCAATTTTGCTTCACCATAGCGTTCCAACAATTCGATTAACCCATATTTTCCAGCCTTAGCATTATAATAACTCTCCACCGAAGGGGTTGCAGATCCCAGAAGGACTTTAGCCTGATGCTGATGCGCCAAATAAATTGCGGTATCACGAGCATGATAGCGAGGGGCAGGATCGTATTGTTTGTAGGAGGTTTCATGTTCCTCATCGACAATGATCAATCCCAAATTATGAAAAGGTAGAAATACAGAAGATCTAGCACCGATAACCACTTTATATTCACCTTTATTGACTTTATGCCATACCTCGGCACGTTCATTATCATTAAATTTGGAGTGGTAAACACCGAGTTCATTTCCGAAATGCAATTTCAGGCGCTCAGTAATCTGCGCGGTTAAAGCAATTTCTGGTAATAGATAGAGTGCCGATCTACCTTTATTCAGTGTTTCCTCAATTAATCGAATATATAACTGGGTTTTTCCGGAGGCTGTGACTCCATGTAATAAAGCCACATCCTTCTCTTGAAAGGAGGATTTGATTTCATCAAAAGCTTTTTGCTGTGCAGGGCTAAAGTTAAAATCAGGGTTCAGCAGGACATCGGTTCCCTCAAATCGGCTAACGACTTTTTCCTCTACTGTAAAGACTGCCTTCTCAATTAATGCCGTAATGGCATTGGAGCCAGCACCTGAAGCTTCCATCAAATCTTGTCTACTGATTTCGTTTTTGGTCTTTAACAACTGCAGGAATGCAATCACAGCATCTTGTTGTTTGGGAGCTCGGTTTAAGCTATCCAACAATTCTCTTCTGCCATCAGGATCGTTAAATTCAGAGGCTAAACGTAAGAATGGTTTGGTTTTGGCTTTATATTTCTGCTTAATTTCTTCAGAAATCAAAATATAACCATGTTCAAATAAGCTACGTAAAAGTGGGAATACTGTTTTCTGACCAAGGATTTTAATGACGTCGTTGACGGTAAGTTCCGTTGCGAGGTCAAGCGCTTCCATGATCATATAACCTTTATCAGAAAGTTGGGAACGATCGAGGTTAGGGTCGTCTGAGGCGACAATCTTAGTTTCGGATGCCATTTTTAATGCCGCTGGAAGAGCTGCCTGCATAACATCACCCACATAACACATATAATATTCAGCAATCCAGTCCCACATTTGCAACTGGGTTTCATTCACTATAGGATCATTATCAACAACATCAAGGATGTATTTAGCCTCATATTGCTGCGGAGCATCGGTAGAAATTGCCTTTATGATGGCAGAATAAATTTTATTCTTACCAAACTGTACAATTACCCTTAAGCCGACCTGAATCTTATCGTTTAATTCCTGAGGTACTCTATAGGTATAAGATTTAGCAATTGCCAATGGTAATACGACCTCTACAAAATAAGTTATGCGATTTGAAGATGATAAATCCAGTTGAGACATAAACAAAGGTAATAATAGTAGTTAGTATTTAGTATTTAGTAGTTAGTACTTAGTTGTTAGTATTTAGTATTTAGATCTATTTTCTCAGCTGGGAGGAAATAAAAAGGGGCTGTCTAAAAAGGTCTCTAAAAAAAAATAACCCCGTCATTAAAAAATGGCGGGGTTTTCTGTTTTTTGTCCTTAAGATTTAGTATCTTAAGGTGCACCCAAAAAACAATATGGCAAACATACAATTCAAAGCTCTTCCATCCAATAGTCCGAGTCTATTTCCTGAAAATATTTTTGATCGTATTCCATTGAACCATCCTGTTCGGTTGGTGAATCAGGTTGTTGATCAGTTGGATCTGGATCATATTATCCGACTTTATAAAGGGGGAGGCACTACTAGTTTCCATCCCCGGATGCTCATCAAAGTGTTGTTCTACGCCTATTTAAGCAATATCTATTCTTGCCGAAAGATTGAACGCGCCTTACAAGAGAACATCTATTTCATGTGGCTTTCTGGCAACAGTACCCCTGATTATCGTACGATCAACTATTTCAGGGGGAAGCGTCTTAAGGGGCAAATACAGGAGTTGTTTGCAAGTATCGTCCGGATGTTACATGAAATGGAGTACGTCAGCCTGAAAGTTCAGTATGTTGATGGTACCAAGATCGAATCTGCAGCTGGTCGTTATACGTTTGTATGGAAGAAATCGGTTGAGAAAAACAAGGTAAAGTTAGAAGCGAACATCGCTTCGGTTCTTGCCGATATTGATGCGCAGATTACCCAAGACCAATCTACATTAGGCAATCAAGAAGTTAGCAAGGCTATCGACAGCACGCAGCTGAAGGAAAAGATCAAAGCGATCAATGCAAAGCTCAAAGTGGCCAATAAGTCTACCGATAAGCAGCTTAAGAAACTCGAAGATGACTACTTGCCACGATTGCAGAAATATGAAGAACAGCTGAAAATACTAGGGGATCGCAATAGTTATAGTAAGACCGATACCGATGCTGTGTTTATGCGCATGAAAGAGGATCACATGAAGAACGGTCAACTCAAACCCGCCTACAATACACAGATCAGTACCGAGGAACAGTTCATCACCCATTACAGTATCCATCAGACTACCGCAGACACGACAACCCTACCGGAACATTTGGAAGGCTTTGAGTCCCGTTACGGAAAACAAAGTGAGTCAATCGTCGCAGATGCCGGATATGGCAGTGAGCAGAACTATGAGTTGTTGGAAGGACAGGATATAACCGCTTTTATCAAGTACAATTACTTCCATATGGAGCAGAAGCGAAAGCATAAGCAGGATCCTTTTTCGGTACAGAACCTATATTACAATGATCAGGAGGATTTTTATGTGTGTCCGGCAGGACAGAAACTAAGCTTTGTCGGACAAACAACCAGGGTCAGTACCAACGGATATGCCGCCCAGGTGAGCTGCTATCAAGCTCAGCGATGTGAGGGCTGTCCGATGCGTGATGGGTGTCATAAAGCACAGGGCAATCGTCTGATTGAAGTCAATCACCGCCTTGCTTGGCTCAAGGCTAAAGCTAGAGAAAGACTACTATCGACACAAGGGCTATACCATCGAAGCAAAAGACCCGTGGAAGTCGAAGCGGTATTTGGACAGATGAAAAGCAACAACAAGTTTACCCGCTTTAGTATGAAAGGACTCGAGAAAGTTACTGTGGAGTTCGGATTGATGGCTATTGCCCATAACCTAAGAAAATGGGCAAAAAAGTGGGAAAGCAAAACTTTAATTGGTAAACCTGGTGGCAACAACTCCCTATTTGCGATAAATCAAGCTATCAGCGTGATGAAAAGTACAGAAAATCGACTTGCAGCTTAATATTGTTTAAAATATAATTGAGATCAAGAAAGGTATTAAAACAAAAGAAGGTGCCTTTTTAGACACCTTCTTTATGGTATTTTGTTTGTTTCTAAGTATTGGAAACTAAATGTATTTAAATTATGCTCTATTTTTCATTGCCGCAATAAATAAGGCGATCCATCCGACCATAAAACAAAGTCCACCGAGTGGAGTAATTGGTCCAATAATGGAGATATTTTCGATTCCAAGTAGGGTTCTAGTGCTTAACAGGTAAATAGATCCTGAGAAAAGGATGATACCTAGGGTAAACATGATGTAAGAAACTTTAATGGATTGACTTTTCGCTCTAGAGAAAGTGGACAGAAAAAGAAGGGCTAGGGTGTGATAAAAATGGTATTGATTAGCCGTTCCCCATGTTTCTAGTTGTTTATCAGAGATTTTACCTTCAAGTCCATGAGCACCGAATGCGCCAAGTATTACAGCTAACAAACCAAAAAAAGCAGCAGTTAGGATAATTTGTTTATTCATAAAGAAAGCTAAAATAATCGCATATGATTTTTCGTTTATAAATGTATAAAATAACTTCTTAAAAAGCACTTCTAATTTTGCAATTTTGTCTATATTGAATATTTAAACAAACAAAAGGAAGACTTTTCGTTCATGAGAAATACAATAATTGTTTCAATCCTTCTATTTATTGCGGTGGTGGTAGCGTCGGTGTTTTACTTTGGGGATTTAAACAAGGAACAGCAAGAATACGTAGGACCAGTACAACATTTGCCTGAGGACACCTACCTCATTGCTTCATTTTTAAATGATGCCACGACAGACAATATCTTTAAGGATTTCGAGATTTTTGAAGCCATGTTAGGAAAGCATGCCATGCATGAGCTCAAACAGTTGAAACAAAACCTACTTCGTAACAAAGAATTATCGCCATTAGTCGGCGGTGCAGAGATTTTAATGTCTTTTCACCCCGAAAAAAAAGGAATCAGCACTTTATTTAGTATTCATAGTTTAGACAAGGTTGACCAGGCCCAACTGGATCAGACCTTTCTAACATTAAGTAAAAAATACAAGGTTAGCACTCAGGATACTGCGGGGATCCGGATCTATGAATTCAAAAACCTAGAACCTGACAGCACATTCAAGGATGACAAGAAATTGGATTCTATTTTTTATGTGGCTTATCAGGAAAACACTTTTTTCTCCAGTTTCAATAAAGGTTTGCTGGTCAAGGTCAATGATAAAAAGGTAGAAAAACTAAAAGAAGACCAAGTCACCTTTTTCAATGAGCATAATAATCGAAATGCTCCCTTTACTGTTTACATTCCGCAGCAAAATATCCCAGCCTTGATATCTGTATTCAAGGATAATCGTCCTGGGGATTTCTTGAGGCAATTTGTGAATTTGAAGGGAGAAACGGTTTGGAATATCAACTTTAAGCAGGATGCCTTGATGTTGACCGGAGAAAGCCAGCTTCGTGATAAGGAACAAGAGTATATTGCATTATTTGCTAATCAAAGTAAGACCAGCCAGCGATTATATAATTATTTTCCATCCAATACCATGATGTATGTGGAGTATTCTTTTAGTGATTCGAAGACATGGTTTGAGGATTTGGCGATATGGCAGTCGAAACAGGATAATTTCAAGCAGTTACAGGGCCAAGCTACCGAAATCAACAATAACCGAGAAGGTCTATTGGCAGATTTCCAAGCAAGTTTAGCGGGGAATTTTGCGGTTGCAGAACAGAGTAACTCGGATTATTTGGGTTTTGTCACCATTCAGGACAGCTCTAAATTAGATGACATTATCAATAATATTGCTGAGAACATTAGTGATAGCACCTATAGATTCAGGTATGCGAATATCCCATATCGTTATTTTGGCGATGGGATGAAGGATTTCTCTCGGCCTTATTTTGTGCGGATCAATGATATGTTAGTAATGGCAAACCAGCTATCAACCGTACAAGAATATGTTCGTAAATGGAAGAACAAGGATTTTCTAATTGGAAGTCTAGGGTTTAAAAATTACGAACAAATTCAGGGGAATGAGGCGAATGTTACCTTCTTTATCAACACCAAGAACGGTGAGAATTTTATTAATAACACTTTAAAATCAGAATACAGTCGCAAGTTTAGGGATGATAAAGAGTATGGATTTAAAGACTTTTATTCTTGGTCTCTGCAACTATCGGGAAACGGTGGAAATTTCTTAAGTCGGTTTTATGCGATTTACAAGAGCAAGAATCGTTTAGGAGTAACTCCGGATTGGACCTATTCGATGGGTAGCCGATTAATCAACGGGCCATATGTATTTGAGCATTCAGACACTTCAGAATTTATTTTGGTTCAGGAACAAGATCATACGGTTCATGCGATTCACCCTTCAGGCAATAAATTGTGGTCAACCGTGTTTTCGGGAAGAATTGTTGGCAAAGTAAGTCAACTTGCAGATCGAAGTTTAGTATTGGTAACAGATCGGAGGAGGTTATATCGTTTTGACAGCAATGGGAAAACCTTGCAAGGATTTTCTACAAGTGTTAGTTCAGAGCCTAGTGAGGCTCCTACGGTTGCCGATTTTGGGGGACAGCAAGTAATGTTTATTCCTTCCAAAAACAAGATCATGGCTTATGATATGGATGGAGGACCAGTTCGCGGTTGGGATAATGCGAATATTGAAGGTGATATTTTAGGAAAAATCCAGTTTGTTGATCAACAAGTGGTTGTGGCTAGTAGTTTTGGAAGAGTTTACTTCTTTGATCAACAAGGTAATAAAACCAAAGAAATTGACTTACCTGGAGATGTTACTTTTGTAGGGTCCTTAGGAGTTGTTCAGAAAGAAAATGGTTACGAATTTTACGCTGCTGATAATGAAGGAAAATTATACCAAATTAATTCAGACGGTAGCAGTAAGGTTGTCTTAAATGGGGATTGGAAAAAGGGCTATTCAGCTTATTTTGAAAACATTAATGGCACCACAGCGCCAGAATTGGTAATTATTGATGGGTCCTATCTTCAGGTTTTTGAATTGGGAGAGACTCCAAGACAGGTTTTTGATTATACATTCACTCAAGATATTGATTCCGAGCCAGTATTTTATCCGGTTTCGAGCAGTATGTTTCAATTAGGGATTGCGGATCAGGAGAATCTGGTTTATTTATTCAATGAGAATGGAACCTTAGCAGATGGCTTTCCAGTTGAAGGCTTGCCGTTATTTTATTACGGTAAGATCAATTATAATTCAGGCAATTACTTATTGACGACTAAACGAGATTTCAAAATCTATGCATTCAAGCATTAACCGATTAATTTTCAATTGATTTGGGCGGATAAATTTTTCAATACAGAATTTATTTTAAGCTTTAAAAATTTTTATTTGCAGACTTTTTTTCATTAGGTTTGCATTCACAAAAAAAGTATGCTACAAGGAGAAGAATATTTACAAGAGCTATCTAGACCTAAAAAGATTATTATCACAACACATCATAAACCTGACGGGGATGCATTAGGATCATCGCTGGGGTTATATCATTGGCTAAAAGGAAAGGGTCATGATGTTCATGTGGTATTATCTTCAGATTTTCCAAACTTTTTAGATTGGATGCCAGGTTTTGAAGACTTGATATACTATCCTAGTCAGACGGAATATTCTCAACAGCTATTTGATAAGGCGGAGATTATTTTTTGTTTAGATTACAGCGCATTATCAAGGACCAATATTTTGGAGCCAGTTATTCGGGAGGCGAAGGGTCAAAAATGGATGATTGATCATCATTTGGATCCTGAGGATTTTGCGACTGTAGAATATTGGGATTCGAGTGCTGCTGCAACTGCGCAATTGGTATATACCTTTATTGCGGATGTTTACCAGGATAAGGCATCAATCAATGCTGAAATTGCGGCCTGTCTTTATGCAGGAATCATGACTGATACGGGTTCATTCCGGTTTAGGTCGACCACTTCTGCGGTCCACCACATTATTGCAAACCTGATAGATGCGGGTGCGAAGAATTGGGAAATTCACGAAAACATATACAATAGTGCCACAGAAAACCGTTTAAAGTTCTTAGGCTATAGTCTACTGAACTGTTTAGAGGTTATACCGGAGTATAATACAGCCTTATTTTCCTTGACGAAAGAAGACCTTTCTAAGTTCAATGTGAGTACAGGTGATACAGAAGGATTAGTGAACTATGCCTTATCGATCAAAGGGATTCGATTAGCAGGTTTATTTGTTGATAGAACTGAATTAATTAAATTATCTTTGCGTTCGATTGGGGAAATCCCATGCAATGAGATTTGCAGGAAATATTTTAATGGAGGGGGGCATTTGAATGCAGCTGGTGGGAATTCAACGGATAAGTTGGAGGATGTAGTAGCGAAGTTCAAGTCCATACTTCCGGAGTATAAGAATTATTTAACATAAGAATATAATAAGCGTTATAAATAAAAAAATGAAAAAATCGATTTTAGTATTAACAGCATTAGCTGGTCTTTTTCTAGCCTCATCATGCCAAAGCTTCAAAAAAGGAGAAGGTGGTTTAGAATATAAGTTTTTCGAGGATAAAGGCGGCGATAAGGCTGTAGGTGGAGATGTTCTTGCGATGGACATTATTGTAAAGACTGACCGTGACTCATTATTAGCAAGCACTTATGATTTAGGATTACCGCAAATTGCACCAGTAATTCCTGATTCATTGGTTCAAGGCGGTTACCCAGGAGATAACAACTCCATTTTAAAGATGTTAGGTGAAGGTGATAGTGCTACATTCAAATTGAACTTAGATACTATGGCAGCAAGAACAGGACAACCAAAACCTGATTTTGCAGATAAATACATCCAATTCACTATCAAGGTTAAGAAACTTTTCAAAAAAGGTAGTTTAACAGATTCAGCATTATTTGATCAAGTAAACAAATATTATTTAGCTGAGATGGAAGGTTTGAAAAAAACTGAGGAAGGTAAAATTGCTAAATACGTAGAGAAAAACAAGTTGCAACCTAAGAAAACTGCTTCAGGCTTACAATATGTAATTAAAGAAGAAGGAACAGGTGCAAATCCAGTTGTTGGAGATACAGTTGTAATCAACTACACTGGAGGATTAACAAATGATAAAGTTTTCGATACAAGTCTTAAAGCAGTAGCAGAGAAAGAGAAAATTTCACATCCAATGAAGCAATACGAGCCATTACGCGTACGTATTGGTCATACACCAGTTATTCAAGGATGGACTGAAGGTCTTCAATTATTGAAAAAAGGCAGCAAAGCTACGTTCATTATTCCATCATCATTAGGATATGGCGAACGTCAGCAAAGCAACTTAATTCCTCCATATGCACCATTGGTATTTGATGTGGAAGTTATTGATATTATTGCGGGTCCAAAAGGAGATACTCCACAAGTAAACCCACAAGCAGGTTCTCCATTGGAAACACCTATCAACTAATAAGGAATAATTTTACAAAATTCACAATAAAACGCAGTTTTCATTATGAGAACTGCGTTTTTTTATACAACAGAATAAGATTCACTGACAATATATTAACTTTGCGACCATGGAAGAGCAATTTGATTTAAAAAATCAGACATTAACTGACACCCATACTCATATTTATTATCAGGCGGGGAGCGAGAAATTGGAGGAACAAATGGAACGTTGTTTTGCCAATGGTGTAAAAAGATTATTTCTTCCAAACGTTGATGTATCGTCCATGGATAAAGTTTTTGAAACGGTAGCCGCCTATCCAGAAAACTGTTTCCCTATGCTTGGTTTGCATCCATGTGATGTGAAAGAGGATTATGCACAGCAATTAAATGAAATTTATGCCCGGATTCAGGAATCGAAGATCTATGCCATTGGCGAAATAGGGATTGACCTTTACTGGGATCAATCGACTTTAGAGATTCAGCAGGATGCCTTCCGCAAGCAGATTCAATGGGCGAAGGATTTGGGACTACCCATTTCTATTCATTGTAGAGAAGCCTTCGATGAAGTTTTTGCCGTATTGGATGAGATGGCAGATGAGCGGTTATTTGGCATATTCCATTGCTTTACAGGGAGCCTAGAGCAAGCCCATAGAGCGATTAACTTAGGTTTCAAACTTGGAATCGGTGGAGTTGTAACCTATAAAAAAGCGGGTCTTGACGCTGTTGTCAAGGAAATCAGCTTAGAGCATATTGTACTAGAAACCGATTCACCATATTTAGCACCGGTACCTTTCAGAGGCAAGGAAAATGAAAGCAGCTATTTATTGCATATCGCGCAAAAAGTAGCAGACATTCATGAAACCGGCCTTGATAAAGTAGCTGAAGTAACAACTCATAATTCGAAACAAATATTTAAGATTTAATTAATGTACAATATATTTATTATTTATACAGGTGGTACCATAGGTATGGTTAAGGATTCCGAAACAGGGACTTTTATTCCATTCGATTTTAAATTGATAGAAAAAAATCTACCGGACCTAAGCCGTTTAAATTATAAACTGACTGTACATTCCTTTGATCCTATTATTGACTCATCAAATATGCGTCCTAGCATCTGGCTAGAAATGGCCAAGATCATTAAGGACAACTATGAATTATATGATGGCTTTGTCATACTTCATGGTTCCGATACGATGGCCTATTCAGCATCGATGCTAAGCTTCTTATTAGAAGGTTTACAAAAGCCTGTTATCTTCTCAGGGTCACAATTACCCATCGGAGAAATACGTACGGATGCCAGAGAGAATTTAATGACTGCCTTAGAGATTGCATCGGCAAAAAAAGATGGGAAATCTATTATTCAAGAGGTTTGTATATTATTTGACAATAAGCTTTTCCGCGGTAATAGGTCATTCAAATACAATTCGGATAAGTTTGAGGCTTTTCGTTCGCCGAATTATCCAGTATTGGCAGAAGCGGGAATCCACATCCGCTATAATGATGAGGTTTTAGCGAATAATGAGGGTAAAGATTTTATCTGTCATTACCATATCGACAATCGTGTTGGGGTTTTGAAATTATTTCCAGGGATTAGTGTAGAAACCATCAAGGCGGTATTGAATTCCGATGTTAGAAGTATCGTCATGGAGACTTTTGGCAGTGGCAATACGATGACGGACTCATGGTTTCTGGAGTTATTGGAAGGGGCAATAAAATCGGGTAAAAATATTCTGGATATTTCGCAGTGCAAGGTTGGTTCCGTGGAACTCGGCCGATATGAGACTTCTCAGGGTCTTCAATGCATTGGAGTGCTCAATGGTTATGATATGACCTTTGAAACTGCTGTAACCAAGCTAATGTATCTTCAGGGCGAAATAGAGAGCCAGGAAGAGGTTGCGCATTGGATACAGCAAAGTTTACGCGGGGAATTAACTAAAAATGATTAGTTAAAACTTCCGCAACGACAAAAGTACTTCCACCGATAAAAATAAGGTCATTTTCTTGATAGCTATTGCGTGCGGCTTCATAAGCGGCATCAATAGAAGGATAATCATCCCCCTTAAGTCCAAAGGAATGGGCCATTTCTG
Source organism: Sphingobacterium cellulitidis (assembly GCF_043187465.1). Classification (GTDB taxonomy): domain Bacteria; phylum Bacteroidota; class Bacteroidia; order Sphingobacteriales; family Sphingobacteriaceae; genus Sphingobacterium; species Sphingobacterium cellulitidis. The sequence goes on from NZ_CP171136.1 coordinate 3,538,085, forward strand.
CTAAATCAGCAGCTTTCATGGCACGAGGCATATTAGGGGCTCCAAAATAATACGTAGCCTGCTTTGGCAATAATGGTAAGATATGGGAAAGGTCCTTATCCTTCATTGCTCCAATCACAAAATGTAGATTATTGAAATTTAAAGTACTCAGGTTTCTAACCACGGCTTTGATTCCATCCTCATTATGGCCAGTATCACAAATAATCCAAGGGTCAGTAGATAGTGTTTGCCAACGGCCTCTCAATCCCGTTGATTCCTGAACATTTGCCAAGCCTTCCTGTATATTTTCTTCGAACAACGCATAGCCCATCAATTTGATTTGGTCAATAGCAGTCAAAACGCCGAGAATATTCTTTTTCTGATAAGAACCTGCCAAGTCTAAATGCCAGGTATGACATTCTTGATCTTGTCTATTCTCTACGGTAATATCCATTCCTGTTTGCCTCTTCTCCACCTGATGAACTTCATAATAATCTTCTGCAAAGAAGATAGGACTATGCCCTAGCTTTGCCTTTTCAAGAAATACATGTTCAATTTCAGATTGCTTTTCAGAGATAACAACCGGCACATTTGGTTTAATAATTCCTGCTTTCTCTCCAGCAATTTCCACTAAGGTATCCCCTAGCAGATTCATATGGTCCATTCCAATATTGGTAATGACGCATAATTCAGGATTGATGATATTGGTGCTGTCCAATCTACCTCCCAATCCCACTTCTATAACAGCGATATCCACTTTTTCTTTTGCGAAGTAATCAAAGGCCATAGCCACGGTTACTTCAAAGAAAGAAGGTTTCTCTTTTTCAATAAAATCCAAATGAGTATTCACGAAATCCACCACCCATTGTTGAGGAATCATTTCGCCATTGATTCGTATCCTTTCCCGAAAGTCCACTAAATGTGGAGAGGTATAGAGGCCAGTCTTCAGGTTCGAAGCAGCCAGTACCGAGGCCAGCATATGAGATGTTGATCCCTTTCCGTTAGTTCCGGCAATATGTATTGATTTGAATTGATCTTGAGGGTTTCCTAATGCTTGGCAGAATAAAAGTGTTTTATCGACATCAGGGTTGATGGCAGAAGCGCCATCACGTGTAAACATAGGTAATCGAGCAAATAAATACTCGATTACCTCTGCAAATGTTTTCATATTATAAGAATTATCTTACTCTAAATCTGAATGTAATAAGCCCTGTTTGGGTTTGAGGGGCATTTGGAAGAGAGTTTAAACGTGCTTGTTCAACGGCACGGATACACTTCTCGATTAATCTATAGTCGGCAATGGTAGTACCCTTAGCCTGTCTGGCCCGGATGATATTACCACTTTTATCGACAGTAAATTCAATTTTAACAATCCCAGTTTGTTGGCCATTGTCATCAATTTTTGGAGGCACAGTAAACCTTCTGTTTTCTAGAGAGAGCATTGCATCTCCGAAACCAGAGCCACCTTCGCCATAGTTACTTGCCAATGGGTCTCCAAGTTTAGAACCTTGGTTTCCTGGAGTAGATCCAGTACCATCACCAGTTCCTTGCGCGTTATTCTTTTTACCTTTATATAAAGCGTTAGGATTTACAGCTGGAGTTGCGTTTTTCTTTTCAGTAGTTGCCTGTTCAGCATTTGCTTTAACAGGTTTTTCTGACTTAGGGACAACAGGGGCTTCTTCTACATCCTGAGTTGCTACGACTTTATCAGCGACTTGCTGAGAAGGCGTAGGAATAGGTGTAGAATTAGGATCTATTTTATCTGGTTTTACATTGTTGGCATTCTCATCCATAGATGGTTCATCCACACTCATGTAATCCTCTCCCATACCTTCCGGCGAAGTACCATAGTTTACAATGATACCACCCATACCATATTCTGGAAGATTTTGACCAAATACAATAAAAAAGCCAATGACAGCTAGACCTGCCATGACCAGTGTAGAAATTCCTAATGCTTTAGGAAGATTGTTATCTTCACGATATTGATTGTAGTACATTTTCCTTAGTCTCTTCTAATTCGACCATAAAAAGCCAGAAACGTTTAATAAAAATATTAATCTTTCTTAGGCTCTGTTGCCAATACCATTTTCACTTTTAGTCTATTTGCAATATCCATTACCGAGATTACATTTTGGATTGGCACGGTACTATCAGCATAAAGCATAACAGTTAGTTCTTCACCAGTTGCAATATTGGATTGGATATAAGATTCCAAGTTTTCTAAAGGCACGGCTTGTTTGTCCACATGGTATACTAAATCACTTGTGATGGAAATGGTCATTGTTTTTTTAGCGACCGACTGTTCACCAGCACTGGATTTAGGTAAAAGTAATTTTACCACTTGTGGGTTAGATACTGCTGAAGCCAACAGGAAGAACAACATCAAGAAGAACATGATGTCATTCAGGGCAGCTGTATGTACTTCTGCAGCGGGTTTATTTCTTCTATTACGTAAATTCATGTTAAGTTTCAATAAAGGATTAATCCAGCTTACATGCTAGGCTCATCCAATAAATCGATAAATTCAATAGCATCCGTTTCAATGCGCAAGATTAAGCGCTCTACCATCATATTCAAGATATGGTAACCAATATAAGCTAAGATACCAATGGTAAGACCAGATGCGGAAGCAATCATTTTTACATAAAGACCACCGGATACAGAACCGATATCGATACCACCAGCCATCTCTACATCACGGAAGATTTGGATTACTCCGAAGATCGTTCCTACGAAACCAAGCATTGGTGCAATACCAGCGATAATTCCCAGGATATTGATATTTTTTTCAAGGCGAGAAACCTCAAGTTTACCTTGGTTTTCAATAGCACCTTCGATGTCTTTAATTGGGCGACCAACACGGGTCAATCCCTTTTGCAACATTCTTGATAAAGCAGAATTGTTAGAACGACAAGCAGCCATTGCAGCATCGATCTTTCCAGAAAGAACACTACTTTTAACAGATGCTAATAATCCACCTTCAGATTTACTTGCCTTACGAATGGTAAAATAACGTTCAAAGAAAATTACCAATCCTAAGAAGAATAACAATAGAATAGGAACCATAATCCACCCACCCTTCATCAGAAGTTCAAGTAGGTTAAGATTGTCTGTCGTAGCTAAAGCTACAGGTTGTTGTTGAACTTGATTCAATGTATCAACGATTGCCGGGTTTTGTACTAATGACATAGTTTAATAACGTATTTTTTGCTGTTTGATTGATTTACTTATTTAATTTTTTGATGCCAAGCATCCGCAACATAATGTTTCCGCACATATTTGAGTGCTGAATCAGCTTGTTCTTTTGTTTCGTAGGAATCCCAAATTACCTTTTTCTTATTATGAGCGAGGTTACTAGGAATTACACGAACGGATTCAATTCCCGCTTTATTAAATGACTCAGCTTGTTCATAAGCTTGAGCCAGCGTTCCATGTGTTCCAATGACAATCTGATAAGTGTGATTTGCTGGAATCAAAGGGTTATAAACCTTTTTTCCTGTTGTTGTAGCAACACTATCATTATTTGTCGCAATTGCTGAATTGGTACTATCGACGGTATTCAATGCAATAGAATCCTGAGAAGGTTCTTTCGTTTCTTCGGGTTCAATAATCTGCGAGTTAAGAATACTATCAGCACGTTTGGCAGCAAGACGTGCATTATTAGTATGATTCATATAAAATAAGCCTGCAATAATAATGATTGCTATCACCGCGGCCCAAATATACCATTTTTGTTTACCTGTATTTTGAGGTTCCTCCAAAATCTCTTGTCCATATTGCTGAACAGGAGCTTGTTCGACCATGACTTCCTCTTGAGGTACTTCAACCAGCTTCTCTTCTTCAGGTTCCTCGGCTACTACCGGTTCTTCCACCGGCATAGTTTCAGGAACTGGGCTTGCAGCCCCTTCGATTGGTTGCAATTGAAAACCACTTAAATCCTCAGCTTTAAATACCAAGGATGGACCATGTTTTATCAATTGACCTAAATGGTTCAAAGAAGCAGATCCATTTTCCTTAATATTTTCAAGGAGGTTAAGAACCGCATCATGAACATCTGCATCGGCAGCTTGTCTGGAGATTTGTTTAGATTGTTGAATGTAATCAATGAAGTCAACCCCCTCGGTAGACTTACCGTCAAATTCCAAATATGTTACTGGAGGTAAATACACTCCTCTTCGGTCATCATAAACAGATGGTGTATGAATTCGTTTGAATACGCCCAAACCTTTCACATACACTTCGTTTCTATGCTTTAATAGCTGATGAATGTATCTTCCTAAATCCATTTATTTCTTTGCTGCTGCAAATTTAAAGTTTGTTAGATTAAAACGAAAAATTTAAACCACCTAATATATTAAATCCTAATTTCGGATAATATAAATAACGAGAATATTCTGTGTTCAGCATATTATTGGCTTTCACAAATACTCCTAAATATTGAGTGGCTTTATATTCTGCGCCTGCACTTAAATCAAAGAACGAAGGTATTGTTTCCTTATTATAAGGTAAAATATCAGTTGTGGTGTTCCCAAAGATAGGTTCACGAGCAATAGCATTACCATGGAAAAGCGCTTCAGCATCAATAAATAACTTTTCAGAAATATTGAATCTTGCATTTGCTGCTAATCTCATTTTTGGTAAATGCCAAGCTTCTTCTTGCTCAGCCATAGTGTATTGGTCAATGTTAAGACGACCACCTAAATTTACCAAAGCTGATAATCTCACATTGATTTCACCTTCAATACCGATATGTTTTACGGCATCATCGCCATTACCATCATAAATCAGGTCAAAGTTGAAAGGCGTTTCAGGATTATTAATGAACATCGCCAATCCTTCAACCTTTCTATAGAAACCTTTCACCTTATATCCGAAAGTAGCTCCTGCATTACCTTTGATACCTCCGTAAATATTCATACGCTCAATCGTGTTTTGAATATTTGCTTTAGGACCCAAGTAAGGGTTGATACGAGTAAAATCGCGGAAAGATCCTTTTTCAACATTACCTGTTACACCTCCAAAAATATAGAAGTACTCAGGCGCTAATGCGAAATCAATTTCTGCTTCAGGGAAAACATTGAATCTAGAATTATCACCGAATTCAGAAACGATATTTGCTCCTAAAGTAATGTTATAATTATCACCTTTAAAGCGGATGTAAGGATTGATTGAAGCTATTGAGTTATTCAACTTTCCATTATCTGTATTCACGCCTTGGATGCCATTATAGTCCAATGCTAGGTTAGCACCTGCGTTGAAAGCACGATAACGTTTATTTAAGTAACCAGAAAGAGCAATAGAACTCTCTCTAGCATCATACTTATCATTGTAAGTATAGGCATCAGCTTTAACTGAGTAGCTCAATGCATCTTCATTTGGAGGATCATAATTACTAGTCAATTCACCTGTAAAATAGATATCATTAAATCTTTGTGCTTCCCTGGTTGGGTTCAAGGTATTTCCATCAGAATCTGTTGGAATGCCGTAGAAACGAGTTCCAAAGCCGTTATATCCAATTACACCATCTACGGTGAACATTGGGAGAATCCGGCGTCCAAAGATTCCAACTTCCTGTCTAGAGAATTTTTGGTCTTCAAGATTACCTTTTTGGCTTAGGTGTTTTACAAAACCACCGAAACGAATATCTTCATAATCTTCTACTGCGAAGTAAGCTTCGCCTAAAATGGTATTGAAATTTCCAGCACCGAATTTTACATAGTTACTTTTGTGATCCAAGATTTTTGAAAATGGGGTTTCCATTATTTGCAATTCACTTAGACCTGTATTGATATCCAATTTTTTATCAGGAACATTGCCATAGTTCAACTTAGGCATGTATTCCCTTTTATTTGACATATCCGGACTACGACGGATTTTTACTGCATCAGCAAGAATAGGTCTATAATCACGAACGATATCAAATGAATCCAATGTTACAGGACGGTCTGTGGTATCTCTTTTTTGAGCATAAGCACCTACCCCCATCCCCAACAATAAGGTTAATATAGCAGATTGTTTAAAAACAGTATTCAACTTCATCTTTTCCTATTCTTATTTAATATTTTCTAATAGTTGTTTCGCTTCATTCAATATACCATCCTCTTTGTTTTCGTAATTATCAATTACGCTTTCCAGAGTTGATTTAGCTTGGAATTTATCGCCTTTACCTTGATAAGCTTGTGCCATCACGATAAATCCTTTTGCTACCCAATAATCGTACGAAGAGAAGGAATCAGATATATCTAGTGCTGATTTAATAGCACCATCGTAATTTTTATTTTTCAATTGTTGTTCAGCAACCAAGAATCTTGCTTCAGCACCGGTTTCAGTTTTAGACTTCAACGCTGCCAAGTTTAATTCCTTCATGCCCTCAGAACCTTTGGATGTTGACAAGTAAGCTTTGGCTGCATACAAGTGAGCTTTTGCGATATCCTCTTCTGAAGATTTTTCATACTTCTTAATGATATTCGCATAGTTCAAAGTTTCAGCATAATCACCCATATTGAAATAACTTACCAATAGGTTATTTACTGCCCAACCGTAATTCTCTTTATATTCAGAAGTCAATTCTAGTTTCTTCAATACCTGAACTGCTTCGTTGTATGCTTTATTTCTTAAATGCAATTTCGAAACTGAGATCAAGGTACGTTCGGTGTATGCTGAAGTCCAGTCATTCATAATGATATTGAAGTCATGCATAGCTTCAGAATCTTTCCCTAGATTGGCGTTACTTTCAGCACGGATAAAACGAGCATGTTTTTCATGAATTGGTTTAGGGAACTTATCGAAATAAGCATTCACCGCCTCAATAGCTGGCTGCCAGTTTCCGCGATCAAATAGAGTACGTGCGATCGAGAAAGTATGAGCATCCTGTTCAGCAGTACTCAAGTCACCGATATTGGTGCTTGTTGCGTAACGGATATAACCGGAAGCATCACCTTTATCCAAGTAGATATTTTCAATCGATGCCAATGCTTGTTTAGCTTCATCCGTCGTTGGGTATTGATTTACTACCCTTTGGAATGTTGCTAAAGCAGCATCATTATCATCCTTATTGTATTGAACAAGACCAATTGTCGTCAATGCTCTAGGCACATAAGAACTTCTTGGGTATTGTTCTACCATTTTTTGTAAACCTGCAATTGCTTGGTCGTGATCACCCATCAAGAAGTAAGTATAAGGAACTTCGAATGCCACATCATCCGCATAATTGGATTTCGGATACTTCGCCATTACAGAATTCAAGGTGGCAATCTTACCATTGTTATCCCCTTGAAGACCTAATAAAATACCTTTTTGGAATAAAGCGTAATCCTGACTTTGTGCTCCGGAAGAGATCAAGCGATCGTAGTAATTTGCTGCTTTGCTATAATTCTTGATTGCCAAGTAAGAGTCAGCGGCACGAGCCATAGCATCATTTCTTGTATTCAAGTCAATACCATCTTTACCACCACCTGCTAGGAAGCGTTCAAAGTAGTTCGCTGCAGTACTGTAGTTGTCAGCTCTGAAAGCGGCATATGCCAATGCGTAATTTGCATAGTTGTAAACATCTGTTTTCCTAGCTGCCGGTAATTGCAAGAATTTATTGAAGGCAGCAACTGCCTCTTTGTATTTTCGTACTTCGTACATCGCTTCAGCTTTCCAATAGGTCGCTAAAGCATAGATTTCCTCATCGTAACGATTTGCTTCAGAACGCATGAACATGGAAATACCATTTTCAAATGCACGTTCATTATAATATTCCAAACCACGGTAATAAGTTACCTTTTGGTAAGCTGCATTTGCGTCTTTTCCTCTATTTGGAAGATCTTCCAATACATCTACCGCAGCACGATAATTTTTAGTACTCAACAATACCTCAGCCAATAAAGTCTTCGCTTCTTCCTGACGCTTCGACCTTGGATACGTTTGCATGTATTCATTGATCGCATCTAAGGCAACTTGGTGGAATTCTAAGTCGTAGGATAACTTCGCATAGTTAAACAAACCTTCTTCTTTTAACTGCGGATCAAAATCAAGTTTTGAAGCTCTGAAGAAAGCATTTCTTGCGCTTTGTTTATTTCCTGTTTTCAAGAAAGCATCCCCTAAAGTGATCATTGCACTTTGGAAGTATGCATCCGGTTCCTCAAGTTTTTCTAATTCAGAGATTGCTTTTTCGTATTCACCCAATTTGTAATTGATGTAACCGATTTGGTAGCTATCTTGATTATTTTGAGTTTTACCTTGATCTTGAGCCTGGAATCTATCATAGTAATCTTTTGATTTTGCTAAGTCTCCTTTAATGAAATACGTTGCTGCAATAATTCGAAACATCTCCGTTTCACTTTCTTGCTTGGTAGTTTCAAGTTTAGGAAGTGCATAAGCTAATACATCATCATAGCGTTTATCTAAGAAGTAAAGGGCAGTGATGTAATATGGATAACTGTTTTCATAAGTTTTAGAACCTTCCAGTCTTTCAAACTCATTCAATGCAGTTTTATATTCTTGGTTTAAATAGCTCAGGTAAGCTGAGTAATAAATTGAGGCCTCTTGGTACTGGCCTTTTTGGTCTTTTAATTCGTTGAATACTGGCCTGGAGGATTCATAATCGCCGGTCATAAATTTAGCATAAGCTAATTTGAATCTATACTCAGTATTTTCTGCGCCGGCTAAATTTTTGCTATCAATTTTTTCAAACCATTCAATGGCTTTAGGATAATCCTTTTGAGCATAGTAGGATTTTCCGATTTGGAAGTAAGCGGCTTTTGAATTTGCACTTGCTGGATAATCTTTAATGTATTTTAAAAAGCGATTTTCAGCATCAGACTCTCCTAATTCTAAAGCACATACGGCCTGATAAAATCTAACATTCTCTTTCAGTAGGCTTAGTTCCTTAGTTTCATCCAATTGAAGAGATGACTTGGTTCTGATCTCCTCAAACTTGTCGAATTGCTTTGCTGCCGAACTAAACTTCCCTCTTTCGTATAGCTCGAGGCCGTCCTTGTAGGCCTTATTTACCTCTTGCCATGCAGAATGTTGTGCCAATACCGGTGTACTCAATAAGCTCATCGCCACACCTAACTGGTAAATTTTTTTATACATATGATTGAATACTCCTTTTAATGAATGCTTCTGTAGTTTTTACGATTTTTTGAAGGGAAACACCTTGGATAAATGATACAATTCCTTCAACTTACGAAATTAATGGATAACTTGAATGTTTTCCTCAAAAGTTGTTAACACCTGTGGATAACCCAGTGGTTTTAACGTTATTTAACATTAAGTATTGGTTTGTTGAGCATTGACAAGAATGCTAAAATTTTCAGATTTCTACACGTCATATCCTTCATATTTCTGTCCTGTTTTTTGAACTTAATTTCCTTAACCATTAGTTATGATTTTAGGCTCAAAGTCTGTTCCATTATAGCTAATGTTTCAATAAAGTTGCTAACATAATTTTTGAATAAAAAAAAGCTCGAAACCATAGATTTCGAGCTCTAATTTTTTGATGAATTACTGATTTGCAATTCGTATTTATTGTCAACCCAAAATGAATAAATTGGGTTGAGATTTACTTATCCTCTTTTACCAGCCAGGAGATACAACACAGCCATACGAACTGCTACTCCATTTTCTACTTGATCCAGAATAATGGAATGGTTGCTATCCGCTACGTCAGAAGTAATTTCGACACCACGATTGATTGGACCTGGGTGCATAATCACAATTTCCTTATCCAAAGAATCTAAGATTTGCTTATTCAATCCATACAACATGGAATATTCCCTTAATGATGGGAAATAAGCGATATCCTGGCGTTCCAACTGTATTCTCAACATATTGGCAACATCACACCAATTCAATGCTTTCATTAAGTCATGTTCAACCCTAACTCCTAACGAAGTAATGTATTTAGGAATCAATGTTGTTGGTCCACATACCATTACCTCTGCTCCTTGTTTTTGTAAGCATAAAATATTGGACAATGCAACTCTGGAGTGAAGAATATCACCAATGATGGCGATCTTTTTACCAGCAACTTCTCCTAATCTTTCACGGATAGAAAAAGAATCCAGTAAAGCTTGAGTGGGATGTTCATGGGCACCATCGCCAGCATTGACGATTTGTGCATCTACATGTTTACTTAAGAATACACCTGCACCAGCATAAGGATGTCTCATCACGATCATATCCACCTTCATGGCAAGGATATTATTGACTGTATCAATTAAGGTTTCACCTTTACTTACTGAAGAAGATGAAGCTGCAAAATTCACGATATCAGCAGACAAGCGTTTTTCAGCCAACTCAAAGGAAAGACGCGTACGCGTAGAGTTTTCGAAGAACACATTTGCAATGGTAATATCTCTTAATGAGGGTACCTTTTTAATAGGGCGATTCAATACTTCTTTAAAGTTTGCTGCCGTATCCAAGATCAATTGGATATCGTTGCTATTTAAATCCTTGATACCTAATAAATGGCGGGTACTAAGTTGTTCAGATGTTGACATTTGTTAATCAATAAAATCTTTTATTTTTTCTCGGTGATCAAGACAATACTATCATTATCGTCGACCTCTTTCCAGCTCACAATTACTTTTTGGGAATCGATAGAATCCACTTGTATTCCTATGTAATCAGGTTGAATAGGAATTTGTCTGGAGAAACGACGATCTACCAAGACCATAAGTTCAATTCTGTTGGCACGTCCAAAAGCTTGGATAGCATCCATGGCAGAGCGGATTGTTCTTCCAGTCCAAAGTACATCATCCACCAGGATGACATCTTTACCTTCAATAATAAAGTCGATTACGGTACTGTTGGCCGCTAATGGGCTGGCTCCTTTCATTCTGAAATCATCTCTATAGAAGGTGATATCCAAAATACCTAGTGGCACTTGAACTCCAGTCATTGATTTGATTTCCTGTACTAATCTTTCGGCTAAATAGGTTCCGCGGGGTTGAATTCCAATGATTACGGCGTTGGAGAAATCTCCGTGATTTTCAATTAATTGTTGAGACAATCGCTTGAGCGTAATCTGAAACTTCGGTCCATCTAATAATATCGATTGTTTCATCTATGGATTTATTTAGGCAAAAATAAGGCATTTTTTCCAAAATTCGTAATTAAAGCCAGATTGGATTGGAAATAATAAAGCAATATGTAAAAGGTGGGTAGGGCGTATTGAAAATGTCTGCGGGAATTTGAATCAGGATTAAAGGGATTAGAGGATGGACCAAGATTATTCGGTATGTAAATACGCTTGGAAGTGGCGAATTGAATTTGCCTGCTAAACTATTTATTTAAATTAGGAAGTCGTCAATAAGCCAGCTAAAGAAAAAAAAGAATGGCCATCTTTTCAGACGGCCATCTTTATATTAAACTCTCATAATTTTATCTATTGTTCATACCAAAATATCTCGAAACAAAGGAATCATTAATTTTTTGATTCGGATAATTTTTAGACAAATATTCAATAGACTCCTTAGGCAGTAAAGTTATTCGAATATCAACCTTCAGTTCTGCGTCCAAATAGCTCATTAATTGACTTTGCGAATAAGTCTCTGGAATAGAAATCGTCCTATACGTCCCAATAAATAGCTTACCAGATTTTGGATAATATTGAAAAGTAACTGGCATAAACATCATTAAATATTCACGATTGCCTACTTGGTATTGTTTAATAATTTCTTTCTTATTTGTGGGATCAAGAACAAACCACTCACCTCCATTAATCCTTGCTTCATAAGTTACAATCCCATTGCTGTAATATTGTTGAATATCTCCTACATTAATAAAAACATCTGCAGAACTAGAAGAATAGGTAGAATAACCTGGAATCCATGTAGTAGAATAATCAGAACACTCATTACAATTTCTAGAATAATCAAAGCGCTCTTTAATTAAAATCCTTTTCTGTAAGGTCGAAGTTCCTTTTAAGGAAATTGGCGATCCCCAACCATTACTTGTTAATGGTCCATAAAAATCCATTTTGGAAAGATCAATATAGAAGTCTCCTATTTTCCCAGAATTATAATTTGGAATTCCATTTCCGCTTAAGATAGTATTACCATTAGTACCGTTGACCCCATTTGACCCATTAGTACCATTCTGTCCATTCTGTCCATCTTTTCCATTTAGATCTATGGCTGTACCCCAATTGCCAGATTTCCTGGGTCCAAATAGTTTTTTTGTATTTAAATTCAAATAAAAGTCTCCATCTTTACCAATGGCACTGGTAGGATCGGTCGTTCCACTTAATATGGTACTTCCGTTTTCACCTTTAATACCCTGTGCTCCTTGTGCTCCGGGATTTCCCTGTTCTCCTTTAGCTCCTTGAGGTCCCTGTGCACCTTCTTTTTCACATGCTGAAAAACTCAACAACAATGCAATGCAGATTGCATTAAATAATAGTTTCATATGATTAATGATTAAGTTTGATTGGGCGCAAAAGTAGCCATACATTCATATTTAAGCTTACGGTTTACCGTAAATCAATAAAACTTCCCTGAAATCAAGAGTACTTCCATGCTGTAGGTGATAATCATATTCAAGAATACTACAATCCGAAAATATTCTCCATAAAAAAAGGGTTGCCATTTCTGACAACTCTATTCTAATTGGTTTAATAAAACCTTACTTAACTAATAACCTTAAAAAACTATCATATTGTTTTGTAAAATCAGAAGGTCTATATTCGAAATAATCAAATTCTTCAGTTGCAATCTCTTTAAAAGTATAACCTCTCATCCTAGACTCACCTGGATACAGGTAATTGAAAAAACCATATTGGTCTAATGCTTTTCCGCTTTTCTTATATAGTTTAAAAGCACCTTCAATTACTTTTTGACTTGAAGTATTATTTGTCATCAAATAGAGGATTGTTGCAGACTTTGTCCCTTGTATTGAAGTTGAATAATCTACTGAAATAATCCTCAATGTTAACCCATCGGGGGCAAGAATATCTTTTCCGATTTCAGCGAATTTTATTTGAGGAAGAATTTCGAATTGAACTGTTGAACTGATATCTGTGTCCTTCAACTTAGCAGTTATTTTAACAAACCCTCTTCCAACTGCTGTTAAATTTCCTTTTTCTACTGTTGCAATACTTGGGTCAGAACTAGACCATTCAATTAAATGTTTATTAATATCCACAGAATTTTGAGGTAGCAACTTATGGTTAATCAATATTTTATCACCGATATTCAATTTTGTTTTTGAAACTTCCAAGACAATTTGATTGACAACTATCGGTCTTTCGACAACTTTAATAGTTTTAGTTGAAACAAGATTGGTTCCATTAATTTGCACTGAAATACTTGATTCCCCAGCTTTCAGAGTAGAAATCTTACCACCAATAACTTCAATTACTTCTGGTTTCGAACTTTTCCAGGTTACCTCTGGTTGAGGTAATATCTCTGGCGAGAAAAAATATTGTAATTCAAATCTTTCTCCAACAAAAAGTTCTATCGGTGTACTTGTTAATTCAATTTTAGTATACTTAGGTTTTTCAGGTTCAGGAGCAATACTCTCAGATTTTGAGCAAGCAGAAATAATAAATACAAATGTAAGTAACCAAATTAACGGTCTAGTAGATTTTAAAAGTTTCATATGATTAATGATTAAGTTTGATTGGGCGCAAAAGTAGCCATACATTCATATTTAAGCTTACGGTTTACCGTAAATCAATAAAACTTCCCTGAAATCAAGAGTACTTCCTTGCTGTAGGTGATAATCGCATTCAAGAATACCACAATCCGACAATATTCTCCATAAAAAAAGGGTTGCCATTTCTGACAACCCTTTTTCGAAAAGCAACAATCTTATTGATTAGCGGCTTCGTATAATGGTCTATAAGTTTCGAAGATTTGATTGACTTCCTTCAACAAATCTTGTTGTTTAGCATCTGTTAATACCTGTTGGTAATTTTGGATAGCTGCTAAACCAAAACGCATATTTCTAAATTCTAAATTTGGTTTTGTTTCCGCGATTTTCATATAATATTCCATATTCTCACGAATGAACTTCAAGTTACGTTGAACAATTTCATTCGCTTTCGCAGTTTCACCAGTTTTATACATTGCATCAACCAATGAAGTATACGAGAATGCCTCCGACATTAAGTAAGTACGCTTAGGTAAGTTTTCGTAAGCATTATTCACCAGTTTCTTAGCTTCCACATTTTTACCCATTGAGAGTAAGTTTTGCGCAGTTTCACCAAAGATATTACCAGCATACATACTGATATAACGGTATGAATCTGGGTCTAAATATTTGGAATGAGCAATATTACCCCAAGTAAATTTATTGATGATATTGTTGTAAGTACCTTCAACATCTGTAATTGGACCTGACACCTGACCTTCAGCAGCCAATGCAACTGGCATCAATCGCATTGCAAAACCTTCAGAAACCAAGTATTTATCCAGTCCGATCATATTATCTTCAGGAGTTGTGGTCGTAAAATAGACAGGACGTTTCCAATCGTTATTTGCCAAAATAGCCATTATCGACAGGTCAGCACGGCTGATGATACCACCATTGAAAGTCCATTGCATGGTATCCACAATTGCATCTTCCCATTCTTTAGGAACCACTTTATTCGAGATCACAGAGTTTTTGTTCACTTTATATTGCATTTTCTTGGTAGGAAGAATGTTTGCATATTCTCCACTTTGCAACTGAACCTTATACTCTTGTTTATCAGAAAGCATAATTTGCAATAGATCTTCGATATCAACATGTCCAGGGATATTCATGTCGCTGAAGTAAATAACATCACGAACACCATCCTTAATTTTCTCTGGGTCGATATTAATTGGCAATGCATCAGCATCATTAACCTTATGCATCATTTGTTTCATATACCAATCCGCACTCAATAAACTTAAGTTCACCACGCGGACATCCGTACGGAAACCTTCTACCTCTTGAACGTACCATAATGGGTAAGTATCATTATCTCCATAACTGAACAAAATAGCGTTTGGAGCACATGATTCCAGGTAATTCTTTGCCATATCACGAGCAAGGAATTTCTGCGAACGATCGTGATCATCCCAGTTCTGGCTCGCTAGCAAAATTGGTCCACAAAGCATGGAAAGCGCAGTAGCACCAATAGCAGCATTTTTAGCATTCAGCTTTTTAGAAAGCAGATCAGCAATCCAAATCACTCCCATGCCGACCCAAATACAGAAAGCATAGAATGATCCTGCATACGCATAATCCCGTTCACGTGGCTGTAATGGGGTTTGATTCAAGTATAAAACGATAGCTAGACCCGTAAAGAAGAACAACAAGGTAACTACCGAAGCGTCACGTTGCTGATTCTTAAACTGCCATATTGCACCGACAATCCCTAAGATCAATGGAAGGAAGAAATAAGTATTTCTACCTGCATTTTCCTTTTCGGAAGTTGGTAATGCGTATTGACCGCCTAAGCGAACATTATCGATTGGTTTAATTCCGGAAATCCAGTTTCCTTCTGTAAAGGATCCTTGCCCCTGCTGGTCATTTTGACGGCCAACAAAGTTCCACATGAAGTACCGGCTATACATCTGACCGATTTGATACCCGAAGAAAAACTTCAGGTTGTCAACCATCGTCGGTGACTCACCTGGCCCAAGGTTCAAAAATTCCCGATAGTATGATTCATGTTTATCAGAATAAATCCGAGGGAATAAAGTGCTGTGACTCCATGAATAATCAAATTTCTTTTTCGCTACAACATATTTATCTCCATCCTTGCGGTAAATATTTCCAGTTTCAAATACATCCGTTGGCTTAGCATCAAAATATCTACCTTTTATCAATGGCTCATCTCCGTATTGCTCACGGTTAAGATAGCTCAAGAAGGTAAAAACGTTATCTGGATCTGAGTTATTCAAGGTAGGATTTGCTTTCGCTCTTACCAAAATCATGGTAAAGGAACTGTATCCAAAGATGATAAATGCAAGACTTAACAAAGAAATATTAAGGATAGGTTTTACATGTTTCCATGAATACCAAATTCCGAAGATCAATAAGCCTGCAACCAATAGAGCAAAGAAAGTAGCTCCGGTTCCAAAGCCTAAGCCCAATTGGTTTACGAAGAATAAATCAGAGAATGCTGCAAACTTGATCAGGTATTGAATCACTCCCCATAGCACGATGGCAAGGACAATTACCCCGATAATCAATGCTTTTGCAATACCTGCACCTGTTATTTTAGATGTTCTTCTGAAATAAATTACCAATGCTATTGCTGGGATTACTAGTAAGTTCAATAAGTGAACTCCGATTGAAAGTCCCATCACATAGGCAATCAGGATCAACCAACGGTCAGCACCCGGCTCATCGGCATGTTCTTCCCATTTTAGAATTCCCCAAAATACCACTGCAGTACACAATGAAGACATGGCATATACCTCTGATTCTACTGCTGAGAACCAAAAAGTGTCTGAGAAAGTATAGGCTAATGCACCTACTACCCCAGCTCCCATGATTTTGATTAAATTACCTTCTGATAGTTTTTCAGATTTTGATAAGCTTGTAAAGGCCTTTTTTGAAAGTGCTGTAATGGTCCAGAATAGAAATGTAATGGTTAATCCACTACAAACTGCCGAACCCACGTTCATCCAATAAGCAATTCGGGAATTGTCACCCATTGCTAGATTGGAAAATAAATTTTGGATCATTAAGAATAACGGAGCACCAGGCTGATGCACAATTTGAAGTTTGTACGCCGAGGCAATAAATTCACCTGTATCCCACCAGCTTGTTGTTTTTTCAAGCGTCAATATGTAGGTAATAGTAGCAATAATCCCCACTAACCAACCTAACAGGTTATTGATTTTTTTATAGTTCATACTAAAATATAGAAGGTTTTTCTAAAAAATATGCTTCGAAAATAAGGAATACAAATTATAATTAGACAAATAGTTTCGAATTTATGCCAGTAAAAACTGAGAAACATCCTTGACTGCTCCTTCAAGAAAGATTCTTTGAAAAAATATTACTCTGAAAATCAGTATATTTAATAATTAACGTGATTTTTTATTTGCAGAATAGAAAAGTCGGCGTATATTTGCATCGTCAAAAGGGAACAACCTGATGACAAAACCAAAAAGGATTGCCCAATAGTATAATGGTAGTACGACGGTTTTTGGTGCCGTTTGTCTTGGTTCGAATCCAGGTTGGGCAACAGAAAAAAGGCTTGAAACATTGTTTCAAGCCTTTTTTTATTTATTATACCATCTTCTCGGATCAAGCTGAATTCTTGGGGGGAGTGTTAGAAATTTCTTAGTTTAGCGTCTTTAATACAGATATCCCTTGCAAGAAGCCGAACGTAAATTACTATCCTTATTGATGCCCGAAGGGCTTTTGGAATACTTCCAGATCTTAGAAGTCGATCAGGTCGACAATCAACTCCATATTTATTTAGATGAACTTAATATTGCTCCGACAGGTTATGAGAACAGCAAGTTGGAGTCAAAGGGTTTTATGCCTTCCACCGAGATTTCAGACTTTCCCATTCGAGGCCAGAAAGTTACGCTACATATCCGTCGCCGTCGCTGGACGGTACTGGATACCGGAGATATCATCACAAGAGATTGGAACCTAGTGCGTGAGGGCGCTCGAATGACTACGGAATTCGGGCTTTTTTTAAAGAAGATATTTGGATAGCTATCCTGTAAGCGCCCAATTGGTAGGTCTGTTCTTCCAGATGGACGGCAAGCAACTACAGGATCAATACAAGAATCACCTCAGTGATTTCCATGATTGGGACCAAAAGCCGCATGCAGAGAGCTGGACATTGTTCCCTGAAAACATCTCGGAACACCTGAGCATCGATGAGACCAGCTTTAGCAACGGTGAATTATATACCATTGTTAGCAGTAAATCGGCAAAAGGGCGTAAAGGAACGATCCTAGCAACTATTAAAGGCACAAAGGCTGAGGATATCATAGCTGTTCTTGAGCGAATACCCTTGCGATCAAGGAATAAGGTAAAGGAGGTGACCATGGATATGGCTCCCAACATGGCCAAGGCTATCCGTAGATGTTTCAGGAACGCTAGACGTGTGGTCGATCGGTTCCATGTCCAAAAGTTAGCCTATGATGCCGTACAGGAACTCCGTATCAAATATCGTTGGGAGGTGTTGGATGCAGAAAGCAAGAAGATAATGGAGTCGCGAAAGCGAGGAATCCCATATGAACCGGAATTATTGCCTAATGGTGATACGCTCAAACAGCTGTTGGCTAGATCCAGATACCTTTTGTTCAAGCATCCCAGCCGATGGTCAGAAAGCCAAAAAAACCGGGCTGAATTGCTGTTCATGCGGTTTCCTAAGCTAAAACAGGCTTATGATCTTGGAATTGCCTTAGGAGACATCTTCAACAAATGCCGGGACAAAAAGGTCGCATTTACCAAACTAGGCCTGTGGCATAATCAGGTTGAGAATGCGGGCATTGCTTCCTTTGAGAGCGTAGCAAGATCAATTGCAGCTCATCATCAATACATTCTCCATTACTTCGACAACAGAAGTACTAATGCATCGGCAGAATCATTCAATGCAAAACTCAAAGCTTTCAGGAGCGTCTTCCGTGGCGTTAGGGACACAACATTCTTCCTGTACAGAGTGATGAAATTGTATGCTTAAAAATCTTAACCCCCCAAACTTTCGGTATGATCCATCTTCTCCAAAACCAGATTAATCTGATGCTTTCCTAAAAACTTCAATACCCTCCTATTTATAGGTATTTTTTCCTGCTATATATTTAAAGATATTTGAAGTAATACTATAAAAATGAAGCTCTGCCTGACCCTATTCAAAAACCTCCAACGTGTTACTCAGTCGAGGTCAACATCTGGATGTATTTAAATTTTATTAAATAGTCAAATAAATACCCTTTACAGGTAGTATATTTAAGAAATAAGCTTTCTTCTTACTTTCTGTTTATTTATCTGGCCTCAGCAAAAACTTAAGTTTTAAGTATGGGTTGATACAGTAATATAGAATGGTTTTGACATAGTGGATTTAGAGCAGGATTCAAAAGATTGAATTGAATTAATGCAAGCTTTCTATTATTTGACATAATAGAAGTCGAAGAAACAACGAATAACATAACATTACATGTCAGAAGGAAGGAAAATTCTTGCGTTAGTTGATGACCACCCTATTGTGATTGAGGGATTAAAATCGGTATTATCGAAATGGAACAAACAATATGATTTGATATGTTTTTCCAATGGGAAATCTGTGCTTTCCTATATCCATGACAACCATATCGATATAGTCTTATTGGATATTTCTCTACCAGATATCAATGGCTTGGAGGTATGCAAGATCATTACCACGGAAAATCCAAGAACCAAGGTTGTCGGCCTGAGCAATCAAGCTGAGTTTAGTGTGATATCCATTATGCTCGAAAATGGCGCCTCAGGATTTCTATTAAAAGAAGTTCCAGCAAACGAAATTATCCGCGGATTAGATCAGGTAATGGCTGGAGAAACAGCATTGAGTGAGGAAGTGAAAAATATTCTAGCCAACCAATGCAATCAGAAACAAAAACTCCCTTCCTTAACCAAACGAGAGAAACAATTGATTCAGTTATTGGCACAAGGAAAAACAACACATATAATTGCAGAGGAATTATCCCTAAGTAAATTTACAGTGGATACCTATCGGAAGAATTTATTACAAAAATTCAATGTTAAAAATAGCAGCGAATTATTGGTTCTTCTGATTGAAAATAAAATGATTTAAGCCATCATTTTGGGACTTTTATGATATAAAGACAGCATTATTATCGTACTGGAAATACAACATACATGAGTATTCATATTTTATAATCTGAAACATTTATCTAACTTTGCGGCTACATTAAGTTAACAGGCTTAAAATAAGCTCAACAATGCTGCAAAAAACGAAATTTCATAATAAAAAACCCCAATAAATCATTTCACCATGCCTTTGCAATTTAACACCGTAAAATTATTTGCTGGTTCAGGAACTTTAGAATTAGCAGACAAGATTTCTAAATCATACGGAAAACCTCTTGGAGACATGACATTGTCAAAGTTTTCAGACGGCGAAATTCAACCTTTCTACAACGAATCTGTTCGTGGAAGTGATATTTTCTTAATTCAATCTACTAACCAACCTACAGACAATCTTTTAGAATTATTGTTGATGATTGATGCTGCAAAGCGTGCTTCTGCGCATTACATCACGGTTGTTGTTCCTTATTTCGGTTATGCACGTCAAGATCGTAAAGACAAACCGCGTGTGGCTATCGGAGCAAAAATGATTGCTAATTTAATTACTGCAGCTGGTGCTCACCGTATCATGACGATGGACCTGCATGCTGCTCAGATTCAAGGATTTTTTGATATCCCAGTAGATCACTTGGATGGTGCGATTATCTTCGTCCCTTATATCAAATCGTTGAAATTAGAAAATCTAATGATCGCTTCTCCGGATATGGGTGGTTCATACCGCGCTCGTACGTTCGCTAAATTCTTCAATGCTGAAGTTGTTATCTGTGATAAACGCAGAAAACGTGCTAACGAAATCGAATCCATGTCTATCATTGGGGATGTGAAAGGTCAAGACGTAGTGTTGATCGATGATATCTGTGATACTGCTGGTACTCTTTCTAAAGCAGCAGCGCTTATCATGGAAAATGGTGCTAGATCTGTACGCGCAGTTTGTACTCATGCTGTATTGTCTGGAAAAGCATATGAAACTATTCAAAACTCAGTATTAACAGAAATGATCGTAACAGATACTATTCAGTTAAACCCTGAGAAAGCAGCTCAATGCTCAAAAATCAAAGTTTTATCAACTGCAGATCTTTTTGCAAATGCTATTAAGAACGTAAATGAACATGGTTCTATCTCGGATTTATTCGACGTGAAATAAACCATTATTCATTAATAATATTAGATAAGGATACTCTTTCAGGGTATCCTTTCTTTTTGCACTCCGCTTACTCCCTAAGTAACAGAGATTTATTTTCCCTTTACTAACAAAAAATCTTTCATCAATTCAATTTATTCATTATCTTTGCACCTCAAATTTTAATATTTAAAACATGAAATCAATTGCTATTAGCGGTTCTGCAAGACAGAACGTAGGGAAAAGAGATGCTAAGGAGTTGCGTTACGAGGGAAATATCCCTGCAGTTCTTTACGGTGGTAAAGAACAAACACATTTCTCAGTATCCGCAGCTGATTTGAAGCCAGTTCTTTACACTCCAGAAGTTATCTTCGTAGAATTGGAAATCGGTGGCAAAAAATCTAAAGCTATCGTTCAAGAAGCTCAATTCCATCCATTAACTGACGAAGTTACTCACGTTGACTTCTTACAATTATTTGATGACAAAGAAGTTTCTGTAAACATTCCAATCAAATTAGTTGGTACTTCTCCAGGTGTTAAAATGGGGGGTAAATTAGTTCAAAAATTACGTAGCCTTCGCGTTAAAGCTCTTCCTAACAACTTACCTCAAGAAATCGAGGTTCCTATGGAAGGCCTAGAAGTAGGTAAATCTTTCCGCGTTGGTCAAGTTTCTTTAACTGATGCTAAAGTATTAAACAATGCTGACGATACTATCGTTTCAGTAACAATGTCACGTGCTCTTCGTCAAGCTGAGCAAGAAGCTGCTAAAGCTGCTAAAGGTGGTAAAAAATAAGTACTAGCAATAGTATAAAAAATTAAAGGCATCGATCACTCGATGCCTTTCTTATTTACCCTAAACTTGCCTCTAACTGAATAGACTTTGGAAAAAGAATATTATTCTCTAAATGAATATGCTTGTGTAAATCTTGCTCAAACTCCCTGAGCATCTCAAAAGCTACCTGATAGGTACTGCACGCATCTATAGGTGCAGTGTACTGATCACTTAAATCTGAAATCTTTGCAAATCTATCCCCTTCTTGCTCATGTTCATGAATCATCATACTGATCGGATTCTGAACAGACCCAAAACCAGGTTGATTGTAATCTCCCTTTGAATTTTGAGCCTCTTCTAATTTCTCAATAAATGGAAATAGAATCTTTTCCTCTTTTTCTAGGTGATGAAACAAATCTGAACTACTCTCAACAAATAGTTTATTGATCTCAAATAATTCAGGATGTCTCTCGCCATGAACCCTGCAAATCTTATCTAAATACGTTTGTAATACCGGAACTTTCTCCCGAACGTAACGATGGTGGGTCTTCACAATATAGGACGCTAATAGATCCGACGGCCATGAATTAAAATCAACATCATTCTCTGATTTCTGTTCCAATACCTCTTCCAACTCGGCAATTAATTTGTCCGATTGCAATCCCTTCTTTTTTGCCGCCTCCTCAACGGATATCTGACCCCCACAACAAAAATCTAAACCATACTTGGAAAATATGGCCGCTGCCTTAAAGTTCTTGGCAACTATATCTCCTATTTTTTCTTCTTTTAAATTTTCCATGATTTCTGCAATTTCTTTTTTTACAGTAACCTTAAGAACTTGTCCCAGGTTAATCTGTGAGTAAATTTACACTAATTTTTTATTTAAGACAAATTTGTCGCTTTTATATTTAATAAAAAATAATCCTCCCTATTTATAAAAATGATAACCGTTATATTTTCTCATTTGAACTTCACTGAGAGCTGATAAGAACATGGTTCTTCTATTTAACATATCATAGATAAACCTTACTTTTGCAAGCATGAATTATCTAATAGTAGGTTTAGGGAATATCGGAAGAGAATATGCTGACACAAGGCATAATATAGGTTTTATGGTGGCTGACGAATTGGCAAATCAAGCTGGAACAACTTGGTCGACATTAAAGCATGCTTATTACACCGAATATAAACAACGCGGACACAATGTTTTTGTGATTAAACCAACCACCTTTATGAACTTAAGTGGTAAAGCCGTTAACTATTGGATGCAAGAGCTTAAAGTTCCAATCCAGAACGTATTGGTTATCGTGGATGACCTTGCGATTCCTTTTGGATCCTTACGCATCAAACCTAAGGGTTCTGCCGCTGGACACAATGGCCTAAAATCAATCGAAGGCTCTGTTGGTGGACAACATTATGCCCGCTTACGCTTTGGGATTGGCGACAACTACCCCAAAGGTAGACAAGTAGACTATGTATTAGGTCCATTTGATAAAGAGGAACAAAGAGAATTACCTGCTTTAATCGAGCACTCTGTCAAAATGGTAAATAGTTTCATCAACATTGGAATTGAACTAACGATGACAAACTTGAATACAAAGTAATTCTAATACGTTTTCTATTTAATATTTCCTTAATATTTTGTATATTATCGCAAATAACTTGCTATAAATACATGGATAGAATACGACCATTTATTACCATTCCAATCATTTTGATCTTCTTTATCTGGGGATCGACTCAAGCATTCCATTTATTGAGTGCAGCTTCTGACTGGGATGTATTTGTGGGCGTATGTTTGGCACTTCTTCTGATTGCCATCCTCTATAAATTCATTATTTATATCTTAAAAAAATAAACCAACCAATATTAATGTATGAAAAGAAATCTAATTGCTTTAGGAGCTACCCTATTTATTGCTTTACTAGTTTGGCTCATTTGTACTGAAAGAATCGACGCCGGCTATGAAGGTATCAAAGTAAAACTTTATGGATCTGAAAAAGGAGTTCAGGATGTTAGCCTGGTAACTGGTAGGGTATGGTATAACCCCATTACCGAATCGATCTATGAATTCCCAACTTATGTCCAAACGGTCAATTATGATAACTTCACAGTAAATGCAAAGGATGGTTCAGTTTTTACAGTAGACCCTACCCTATCTCTTCGGGTTTCAACAGGAAGTACACCTAAAATCTTTACTAAGTACCGTAGACCTGTAGATGAAATTTTGAACATGACCCTGGTTAACCATATCAAAGATGTATACCGGATCGAATTCAATAAATATTCTACAGACTCCATCATCAGTAATCGCGAGAAATTTGAAAATGGTGTTCAGGATAAGATGGTTAAATTTCTGGAAGGTGAAGGATTCGTCCTTGAACAATTGACCTCCGGAATTCAGTACCCAGAGTCAATCACCCAAGCGATCAATGCTAAAAATGCAGCGATTCAGAAGGCTCAGCAAGCTGAAAACGAATTGAAGGTGGTAGAAGCTGATGCCAGAAAGATGATCGTGCAGGCGGAGGCTGAATCCAAAGCAAACCAATTGAGACAGCAAACCTTGTCCCCATTGATTATTCAACAACAATTCATTGAGAAATGGGATGGATCAACTCCTCTTTATGGGAATAGTCCAGTCATCTTTAAGGAATTGAAATAAAAAAATAAAAAGGCAGCCCTCGGGTTGCCTTTCTTGCCTGAATTGATTTAGTAAATAAATAATATTTAATAAAGATTTTTGTCCTGTTTATTTATTGAGTTTTAACAATAAGAACTCCATGTTGAGCCCCTTTCTTTCCATACTCTGATTTCAATGTATCTGAAGGAGGTAAGTGCTGTAGAAATTTGATCTTTTTGAAATCCAACTTTTTCACATCTTTATAGCTTGATTTTTTTCCATTGATTAGAAAGTAAGCTTTTTGAATGTTTTGACTTGTCAACAGTTTTTTAGTAGAATCTGAAATAGACCACGTTCTATACTGTGACCTCATCGGAGGAACTCTTGTCGCTTTCTGGGCCTGGTCTGTTTGACCTTCATCCGTATTAGCTTGACCAGCGACTGTTATTCGAGCAGGCTCTCCTTTTAAGATTATTCGAGCTGGCTCAGAGGCAGGCTCTCCTTTTAAGGTTATCCTTGCAGCTCCACTGACTGGTTTTCCCGCAACGACTACTGGCTCATTACCATTCTCCTTGGCAAATTCTTTCGTGATTATTTTAACGCTTGGTTTCTTAATACCGTTTGCATCCTTTATAATCTCTATGCTCTCCAGATCATTAGGATTTATCTCATTAAATCTCTCAAGAACAGACTCCTTACCATTAATAAAAAACTTGGTGCCTTCAGGAAATTCCTTCAATGACATTCTTGAAAATGTTTTATTTGCTAATGAATCTGAGCTGATTCTTTTTCTAGTAACTATCCCACTCACCTTTCCCCTTAAATTATGACCTAGAAAACCTTTCGTTGCCGCTTCTTTCTTGGTTGTGATGAGGATAACGCCGTTTTTTCCATCTTCTCCATAAAGTGCAGTCGCTGATTCACCTTTCAGTACTTCCATGGATTCGATAAATTCGGGGTTAATAATTCCTCTCTTGAAATTCTTAGGTAATTTCTCTCCATCCAAAACGTACAGAGGATTTTTATTGGTATCCAATGGAACCACATTTACCATGGAGACTGATTTCCCTGGCCTTTTACTTCCATCTCCGGACACTCCAGGACTTACCATATCGAAATACTCCTTGGTATTGATTTCCTGCCCCGAATCTCTCTTGGTCGTATCATTTTGAAGCTCTATGCTGATCGCCTTTTTAATTTTTTGTTTAAGATCTGTTTCCTGAAGTTTGATTACCACAGTTTCAATTTTTGCTTCTGCTTGGTTCACCGTAAAGGTTATCCCAGCAATGATCAGGATCGGTAATAGGAAAACATATTTCCCAAGTTCCAATTTGGATGACCGTTTTTTGTTCATCATCATAATGCGCTTTTTTAAAGTTTTAAAATTAAACTGATTGCTGATACCAACCGAAGCTCCTTGCTTGGTCACATGCAGCAACGAGTATTGATAACTTTGTCGGTCCACACCCTTATCTAGAACTTGTTGATCAGTCAAGAATTCTAGATTTTCACGTACGGCTTTGCGCATATACCATACGAAGGGATTATACCAACAACAAACCAATACTATTTCAAACAATAAAACATCGATACTGTGATGGCCTTTCACATGTACATATTCATGCTTGAAAATATCTTGTAGCTCCAAATCTTGGTGCTGTTCTTTGTGCACATAAATTTTATTGAAAAATGAAAATGGCGTAATCGGAAACACCACATTCCTAAAGAAATACTCACGCCATTGAGAAGGCCTGGAGTACCAATGAATCCGAATCAAACTCCCCAACTGAATCGCTAGTTTCACAAATAGGACTATTACCCCTATCCCAGTCAAATACACCATTAAATCACTTAAACTGAAGACCTCCTCCTTCGGCTCAAACACCATCGGAAAATACTCCATAATAATGCCTTGGGGCAACTCAATCTTCTTTGCAAACCAGGAATTAATATCCAAAAAAGGATAAACAAAAGCATATAAGGTACCTAACATTAAATAGATCCTATTCAACCTATAAAAGGTCAAATTCTTAAGCAATAACTGGTATCCTAGATACAATAATGCTAGTAATAAATTTACCTGGATGATATAGGTCAGTAGGCTTTCCATAACGTTAGGATTTATTATGCTTAATCATATCCATGATTTCTTCTAACTCCTTCTGACTTAACTTCTCTTCTTTAACAAAAAAAGAAACCATTTCCTTGTATGAGTTTTTGAAGTAATCCCCAACAAAAGAGTTCATAAAAGTCGCCTTATATTCCTCTTCCTTCAAGATTGGCTCATACCGCTTAGCATTGGCATATTTAACAGCCTTTACATAACCCTTCTTCTCCAAATTCCGAATGGTTGAAGCCAAGGTCGTATAAGGCATTTCTTTATCCTTTAGGTTATCCAATATTTCACGAATAAAACCACCATCCAATTGCCAAATTGACAACATTGCTTCCTCTTCTTGTATCGTTAGTTTTTCCATTGGTCTACGTATTTATCACTAAATTACGAATCATTCGTAGATACAAAAAACATTTTAACATATTTTATCAATTTGGACTACTGAATATGAAGACTTTAAAAGATAATTATATCCCAAATATGATTATTAGGTAATGGAGAACAAAGATTTGACTCGAATCGACAAGTAATCTAATTAATACACTTAAATTGTCTTAAAATGACTATTTTGTGTCATAATTATTCATATTATACATCTGAAAATAGAAATCAATTTTATACATTTGTAAGAATACGATAAAAGTATAAAACACAAATAATACAAGAAATTTGATTATGTCTGAAACTGCATCTATTAACTTAAATGGGTCTACATTTGAGATGCCTGTTATAACAGGAACTGAGAACGAGAAGGCCCTAGATATTTCAAAATTAAGAGATTCAACTGGATACATTACCCTAGATCCAGGATTCAAAAACACAGGTTCTACAAAAAGTGCCATCACATTCTTAGATGGTGAAAAAGGTATCCTTCAATATAGAGGATATGCGATTGAAGATTTAGCAGAAAAATCAACTTTCCTTGAAGTAGCTTATCTATTAATTTACGGAGAACTACCTACAAAAGACGTATTAGAAAAATTCCGTTCCGATATCAGAGCGCAAATGATGATCCACGAGGATATGAAAAACTTCTTCGCAGGTTTTCCTTCCAAGTCGCATCCAATGGGCCAGTTGTCTTGTTTAGTAGGTGCTTTGTCATCTTTCTATCCAGAATCCTTAAACCCAAATCAAACTGAAGAGGAAGAAAATAAAACCATCATCAATTTATTGGCGAAAATGCCAACGATTGTATCCTGGATTCAAAAGAAATCATTAGGTCATCCAGTAGTATATCCTAAAAATAACTACGGTTATATCGAGAACTTCTTGAACATGATCTTTGGTGAAGTTAACCAGGATAAAACCTTCGATCCATTGGTAATTGATGCGATGCATAAATTATTAATTTTACATGCTGACCACGAACAAAACTGTTCCACTTCAACGGTAAGAATGGTAGGTTCTTCTAATGCAAACATGTATGCTTCTATCTCTGCTGGTATCAATGCCCTTTGGGGTCCATTGCACGGTGGTGCTAACCAAGCAGTGATTGAAATGCTTGAAGCGATCAAAGAAGATGGTGGTGATGCTGATAAATACCTTGCTAAAGCTAAAGATAAAAACGATCCTTTCCGTTTAATGGGATTTGGTCACCGTGTTTACAAAAACTTCGACCCTCGTGCTAAAATCATTAAAAAAGCATGTGACGATGTCTTGGAAAAATTAGGTGTTCAAGACCCAGTATTGGATATCGCTAAACGCCTGGAAGAAGCTGCACTTAACGATCAGTACTTCATCGACCGTAAATTATATCCAAACGTTGACTTCTATTCTGGTATTATCTACCGTGCGTTAGGTTTCAACTCCGATATGTTTACTGTATTGTTTGCTTTAGGTCGTTTACCAGGATGGATTGCGCAATGGAAAGAAATGCGTGACAACAAAGAGCCTATTGGCCGTCCTAGACAAGTATACATCGGCGAAACACTTCGTCCATATGTAGAAATTTCAAATAGAAAATAAGTTATTCCAAATAATTGAAAAGTCCCGATTAGTAAACTAGTCGGGACTTTTTTTATTTCGTTACTCTTTATTTCTATTAAACCCTCCCATGGAAACTGTACAAATAAAAAAGGCTCCTTTATGGGGAGCCTAAAATATTCTTATATAAATCTAATTATTGTTTGATCGAAATACGTTTTACAATGGTATCAGAACCACCAGACACTCTAACAAAATAAAATCCTTGTGATAATTTCTGTTGCGTATCAAAACTCAAGTTTTGCATGCCGGAGTCTAAATTTCCATTGTGTAAACTCAAAACCTCATTCCCTAAGGCATCCATTACCTTAATCGTAATATTACTTCCTTTCGCAAGTTTGAAATTTACAGAAATTTGTTCTGAGATAGGATTGTAGAAAACTTTCACGTTGTTGATCAGTTTATCGTTGTCTTCTTCTTTCAATTTTAATTTATCAAAAGCAGAAATTTCAGATACGGAACTGTTGTGTGAAGATAGAGAAACATTCGAATTAGAAGCCTGTGCGATGCCTCCCATCCCTATTAAAAGGCATAGTGAGCAGATAGCAAGGTGTGATATTTTTCTAAATTCTAATTTCATGTTTCAGTTAGATATTCGAATAAGGCTATGGTTTAATCAAATGTAAACATTTATTCGATAATTCCTAATACAAAAGTAATTAATTTTGAGATTTTTCTGGGGATTTTTTAAAGCCTTTAACAATTTTTAACAAGAAAATACGTTGTCGCTTTAAAAGTTGTAATTTCGCACCAAATTAAGACAATATATCTAATATAAATAATTATATGTCAGGAGACCATAAGCAAAACCTGCAGCGCCTAAGCTGGACAGGTTTATTAATCAGTCTAGGTATCATTTTCGGTGATATCGGTACATCTCCCCTCTACGTTTTCAAAGCAATTTTTAACAAAGGTGAAATCCAAGAAATCATGATCTATGGTGGTCTTTCTTGTATTTTCTGGACCCTAACCCTGCAAACTACGGTTAAGTATGTAATCATTACCTTAAACGCAGACAACAAAGGTGAAGGTGGTATTTTATCCCTTTATTCCTTAGTCCGCAAAAGAGCCAAGTGGCTGATTATCCCCGCAATTATTGGGGGTAGTACCCTATTGGCCGATGGTATGATCACCCCGGCGATTACAATTTCATCTGCCGTGGAAGGTTTGGCCATCAAAATGCCTGGATTCCCAACAATCCCTGTTGTGGTATTGATTATTTCATTGCTCTTTGTAATCCAACGATTCGGAACCAATATTGTAGGCCGTGTATTCGGTCCTTTGATGTTTATCTGGTTCACCACCATTGGGGTATTAGGATTTTCCTATCTGGATCACTCTCCTGAAATCTGGAAAGCATTAAACCCTTATTACGCCTACGAACTCTTGGCAACTTACCCTAATGCCTGGTTTATTATCGGTGCCATATTTCTATGTACAACGGGGGCTGAAGCCTTATATTCTGACATGGGACACTGTGGAAAATCCAATATCCGCATTAGCTGGATTTATGTGAAACTCATGTTGATTTTCAACTATTTTGGCCAAGGCGCTTGGTTATTGGAACATGTTGGAACCCAAATGGGTGAAATAAACCCTTTCTACGCCATCATGCCAGATTGGTTTATTATCTGGGGGGTAACCATAGCTACAATCGCAGCCGTTATTGCCAGCCAGGCAATGATCTCTGGATCATTTACGCTGATCGCTGAAGCTGTACGATTGAATATCTGGCCAAAGGTTGCCATTCGTTATCCAAGTGACCATAAAGGACAAATCTATGTCCCTTCGGTAAACTTGATCCTATATCTGGGCTGTATGTTGATTATTCTAATCTTTAGAGAATCCAGCAATATGGAAGCAGCCTATGGACTGGCGATCAACCTGACCTTTATCATGACCACCATCTTAATGACGGTCTTTATGATTCGGAAACGAATCAACCCGATATTGGTCGGCTTATTCGCTGTCGTTTATACTATTATTGAAATTGCATTCTTAGTCGGAAATATCAGTAAAATAGCGCATGGCGGTTGGTTGACCCTACTTCTTGCCTTAACCTTGTTCATCGTCATGTACAGTTGGTTTGGTGCTCGTAAAATCAAGAATAGGTTCGTCAAATTTGTTCATATCAAGGACTACTACCCTATCCTATCTGAACTGAGTGAAGATAAAACGGTCCCTCAATTCTCCTCACATTTGGTGTATTTAACCAGCGCCAATAACTTGACCGAGGTGGAAGCAAAGATTACCTACTCCATCATCAACAAAAAGCCCAAACGGGCCGATGTGTACTGGTTAGTCCACGTTGATGTCATGGATAACCCGCATACACGAGAATACAAGGTAACTCAGCTTATCCCGGGTAAATTGATTCGTATTGATTTCCACTTAGGATTCCGTGAAGAACAAAAGATCAGCTTACTCTTCCGTAAGGTGGTTGAAGACATGGTCAACAAAGGTGAAATCGATATTACCAGCAACTACGACACCCTGAAAAAATACAATATCCCAGGTGACTTCAACTTTGTAGTCCTAGAAAAAGTAATCTCAAAAACTCACTTCTTGAAGTGGAATGAAAAGATTATTCTGGAAATCTATAAGATCCTTAAGAAGTTTAGCCTTTCTGAAGAAAAAGGCTTTGGCCTGGATAGTAGTTTCGTAACATTGGAACGAGTACCACTAACAATACCGAATACCGAAGAGGTTAAACTAACAAGACTATAACAAAAAAGAGGCTGCAAATGCAGCCTCTTTTCGTTATTTAATTTCTTCTTTAGCATCTAAGTTCCGCAATTTCGAATTTCGATAACCATAGCCAAAATAAATCACCAATCCTGCGACTAACCACAGAATAAAGATAATCCAGTTACTGGCCCCTAGTTCTGACATCAAATACAGGTTAATCAATATCCCGGTTACTGGAAGTAATGAAAAATTATATTTAAAGCTCAATACACTTAACACAATCCAAACTAACCAAAACACAATCACCAAGGATTTATGCAATAAGATCGCTGTTGATCCCATGCTCATCCAATCTGAAATGGATTCTCCACTGAATTTAAGGGCTAAGATAATTCCTATGATCAATCCAATTCCTACCAGGTATTTACCATTGATATAAGGAACTTTGAATTTAGAACGTTTGGATAAGCCTGAATGATCCATATACAATACGCCGCAACACACCAAAATAAAAGCAAAGAAAGTCCCTACGGATGTTAAATCCACAAAGAAATCCATTTTGAAAAACAAGGCTGGAATTGCAACAACAATACCTGTTACAATCGTCGCGAATGATGGAGTTTTATATTTTGGGTGTATGGTTGCAAATTTCTTCCACAATAAACCATCGCGACTCATCGTCATCCAGATTCTTGGTTGAGCCAACTGAAATACCAATAAGGCACTCGTAATCGCAATTACCGATGTAACGGAGATAATTCCTGCCATATGGTCAAATCCAACATATTCAAAAACATAGGCCAATGGATCCTTTACATTCAATTCTTTATAATTTACCATTCCGGTAAGCACTAAAGTAATGGCTACATAAAGCACCGCACAGATTAATAAACAATAAATCATCGCCTTTGGAAGGTCCCTTTGAGGGTTCTTACATTCCTCTGCAGTGGTTGAGATGGAATCAAAACCAATAAAGGCAAAGAACACCGCCGCTACCCCACTCATCACTCCGCCCATACCATTTGGTGCAAATGGAACCCAGTTTTCAGGCTTAACAAAAAAGATACCTCCTAATATTACCGCTAGGATGATACCGATCTTGATCAACACCATGATATTACTGGCTTTCCGAGATTCCTTAATCCCGATATACACCAACCAGGTCACTAGAAACGTGATTAATCCTGCCGGAATATCCAGAATAATTGGAATATCTAAAATTCTTGGAGCCGTATCATAAGCTTGCAGGGCAACCTTATCTATTTTCTCCATGTTTTCAATCCCTACCTCCAGGAACTTTTGATGGGCATCCAAGGCATAGCCTGGAGCCATGGTCATCCATTTGGGGAGATGGATTCCAAAACCTTCAAGCATGGAAACAAAATATTGTGACCAGGAAATGGCCACAACCATATTGGAAACTGCATATTCAAGAACCAAAGCCCAGCCTATAATCCAGGCAAAGAGTTCCCCAAATGCTACATACGCATACGTATATGCACTTCCTGACACTGGAACGGTACTCGCAAATTGAGCATACGAAAGCGCTGTAAAAACACAGGCAAAGGCCACGAATACGAACAATAAGGACACAGCAGGTCCTCCATTATAACTCGCCAGACCAATGGTACTAAAAATACCGGCACCTACAATGGCCGCAATCCCTAGGGATACCAAATCCCGAACTCCTAAAATTTTTGCTAATCCAGAACCACCATGTTCTGCGTCTGAAAGTATTTGATCTACGCTTTTCTTTCTGAAAAGTCTGTTAGCCATATTAAGTTAATTTATTGGACAAGTAACAAAAGTGAAAAAAATTATGACAAATACGTCAAATTATCCTGAATATATGTGTATATATCTTTGAAATCCTTCAATTCTTCATCACAATAGGACATCAATACCTGAGTCAATCCAGAATGTATCCCTTCTGGGGTATCAAATGTCCAAATTCGCTTGGAAATATTGATCAATGGCTTCGAAATCTGATCCAGATCCTTATAATTTTCGATATATCGCCATTCCAAAAACTTATCATAAAAAGTGAAAAATCCATCAACATCCTCTACGCCGATCGTCTTGAGGTAATTTTTCAAAATTGGTCTGTTTACATTTTCCAGATGTTCATATAACCTGGAAACATTCAATAATTGATGTTTGATCAGCAGGTGATCCAGCATGAGCTCGACTGCAATATGTGCCATAAATGTCCCACGGATGGGAGTGCCCACTAGAACAGGATCGATCTTCCGTTTCAATTGATGGCAATGTTTCAGAAAAAACTCACTGCTATGGAAGATCTTATCAACCTCCACATGTCGGTACCAACCCTCCGAAATCTCCATACTCAATGGATGGATAAACAATTGTTCCTCAAACTTCTGGGGATGAAAAATATAGGACTTATCTACATTTTTCAATAAGTCCGGCAGCAAGGAACCGAGAACGCGCTCAGGGATAGTTGCAAACCTTTCAAAATAGAAATGTGAGAGAAAATTCATCCGCTAGATCTAAACAATAATTATCTGAAAGATACAGTTTAATCTCGTATCTTTGCAACTTAAATAAAAATCTTAAGGGTATATTATGAACTTTGTAGAAGAACTACGCTGGAGAGGCATGCTTCAAGACATCATGCCAGGAACAGAAGAATTGTTAAACAAAGAACAAGTAGCGGGTTATATCGGCTTCGACCCGACAGGCGATTCTCTACATGTTGGTCATTTAACTCAAATCATGACTTTAATCCACTTTCAACACGCGGGTCACAAACCTATCGCGTTAGTAGGTGGTGCTACAGGTATGATCGGAGACCCTTCATTCAAATCAGCTGAACGTAATCTTCTTGATGAAGCTACGTTAGCTCACAATGTCGCTTCTTTAAAACACCAACTGACAAAATTCTTAACTTTTGGCGAAGGTGAAACAGATGCGAAAATGGTGAACAACTTCGATTGGTTCAAAGAATTTAGTTTCTTGGACTTTATCCGCGATGTTGGTAAGCTGATTACCGTGAATTATATGATGGCCAAAGATTCTGTAAAGAAACGTTTGGAAGGCGAAAATGGGCTTTCCTTCACTGAGTTCTCCTATCAATTAATTCAAGGGTATGACTTCTATTATCTTTGGAAAAACCAGAACTGTAAAATCCAAATGGGTGGTTCGGACCAATGGGGTAACATCGTGACTGGAAGTGAAATCGTAAGAAGACTTGAACAAGGAAATGTTTTCGGGTTAACAACTCAATTAATCAAAAAATCAGATGGCCAAAAATTCGGTAAAACCGAATCTGGTGCCGTATGGTTGGACGCTAAGAAAACTTCTCCGTATAAATATTATCAATTCTGGTTGAATGCTACGGATGATGACGCGAAAAACTGGATCAAAATCTTCACCTTAAAACCTAAGGAAGAAATTGATGCGATCATCGCTGAACATGATGCAGCTCCTCATTTAAGAATCGTCCAAAAAGCTTTAGCAAAAGACATTACTACGCGTACGCACTCTGAATTAGATTACGATACAGCTGTAAAAACCTCTGAATTCCTTTTCGGAAATGGGGACCTGTCTTTCTTGGCTAATTTAGACCATGATGCTGTATTGGAAGTGTTTGATGGTGTACCTCAATTTAATTTAGACAAAGCTAAATTAGCTGAAGGAATCAATATCCTTGACCTATTAGCTGTAGATACGCAAGTATTCTCTTCGAAAGGTGAAGCTAGAAAAATGCTTCAAGGTGGTGGCGTTTCATTGAACCGCGAAAAATTAAATGATATTGAATTGCTTATCAATACTGACCAACTAATCAACGGCAAGTATCTTATCGCTCAACGCGGTAAAAAGAATTACTACCTGATTACAGTAGCATAAAGCAGTAATAAATAAAAGGAAAGCCCGTAACAATGTTACGGGCTTTCTTATTATTATGATATTTTACATTTCCAATTTGCGATACTTCAATACCCTTCCTTCATCCTCTTGGCTAGAATATACTACTATCGAATAAACGGAGCGGTCTTTTCCATCCAACGGGATTTCTATGCTTTCATATTTCTTATCAGGAGAGGACACCCTAAACTTAAAATTTACTTTTGATGAAAATTCGTTCGACCCAAAAACACGATTATCAAAGTTTGATGTGTACTTGGTTGATAGGTAATCAAAATCCAGTTTTAACTTTGAATCTGTCACTAAATTGATAATCCGAACTCTCATTAAACCAGCATCAGGCTTTATCATATCATCTTCGGTAACTACTGGCTGGTTATTCTTTCCAAAAAAGAAATATGTATAAATTTTAGTGCTTTCAAATTTTTTATCTGCCGAAAAAAAGACCTGATTATCTAAATTCTTTAGCTCTAGTTTCCGATTACCTGGAAAAACCGTACGATGATTTAAATAGCCGCCGATACTGAAATCCTCATTCGTCTTATTGATTAATTTTCCATCAACAAAGAATTGCAAATTATCAGGACCTTCAATTGCATTAAAGGCTGCAAGCCCAGAAAAATCATGCGTAGATTCAAGATTGGATAACGAATCGTCATCTTTCGAACATCCTTGAAAGATTAGTCCTATACAAATCGCTAATATCCCTAGTAAATTTTTATTTCTTCGAAACATACTTCATAAAATTCTTTATATTCAAACATACAACGAAATTGGAGAGCTTATTGCTACAGCTCATTAGATTTCAATCCAATGAAAACTTGCTCTTCTTTGAAAGGATTGAGAAAGGCTAAATTTTTATGGGTTATGAAACGCAGGGCTAATCTCATTCAATGGATTCCTGAAAGTTTTTTTTTAAGTTTGTACTAACGTAAATCACGTCATAATTAATTAATGGCTAAATTAAATACTTTTAAAAACGGTAGTAGTAGCACTGGGACCAAGAAGACGAAGAACACTACCATTTCTTATCAAAAAAGAGCAAAAACCAAATCTTTTGACCAATTCAACTTTTCTGAAGGTCAAAGAAAAGCTCTTAAAATAGTAGGCTTATTCCTCTTATTGCTCGCTGGACTCTTCACCGTTGCATTTGTTTCTTATTTGTTCACTTGGCAATCGGATCAAAGTTATATCGCACAAAGCAATGGCGGATGGAGTACGCTATTGCAAACTTCCGAAGAAATTCACGACGAAACAATTGATACCCCTATCGTTCAAAATAAATTAGGAAAATTTGGAGCTTTACTCGCTAATCAATTTATTTATGAATGGTTTGGAGTAGCCTCTTTCTTATTTATTTTGGTCTTGTTCATTATCGGTTACAAATTCTTGTACAAAAGATCTATCCTTCCTGTTTGGAAAACCGTATTATACTCATTGATTGCTATTATTATCCTATCAATAACCCTTGGATTTGCGCAGGATTTTATCTCAAATACACCGCACATCCTTGAAGGTAAATTTGGATTCTGGACCAACCAAATCTTAAAGAACCAAATCGGTACGGTCGGAACTGGTGGACTTCTCGTATTTATATTCTTAACAGCACTTGTATTACTCTATAATTATGACCTAAGGTTCTCTTTCCAATCTTCTAAAAAACAATTGGAAGATGAAGAAGAGGAATTTGAAGGTGATGAAAGCAATTACACAACAGTAAACAATACTCTAAAAGTTAATAAACAACAAAATGTTGCTTCTGACACTTATGCATTGCCTGATGAAGAGGAAGAAGATGAAATTGGAAGTGTTGATTTTAAAACAGAATCTAAAGACGACAGCCCGGTATCTTTGCCGTTGAATGTGAATACTATAAAACCAAATACTGATTTTGTCAATCAGGAACAGGAAATCGAACTCAGTATTGATCCACCTCCTGCCAAGGTCAAAAAATCAGAGGAGGTAGTTGAACCTGAATTAACCGTGGAACGGGTAATTGAAGAAAAACCAATCTCAGCAAATGATTTAGTCGAGAAATTCGGTGAATATGACCCAAAATTGGATCTATCAGGTTATAAATATCCTAGCCTGGATTTATTGAAAGACTATGGAACTGGTAAAATCACCATTAACCAACAAGAATTAGAGGCCAACAAAAATAGAATTGTTGAAACCTTAAGAAACTATAGTATCGAGATTGAACATATTAAAGCGACTATTGGTCCAACAGTGACCTTATATGAAATTATCCCGAAACCGGGAGTTCGTATCTCTAAAATCAAGAATCTTGAGGATGATATCGCCTTGAGTTTAGCAGCTTTGGGTATTCGTATTATTGCCCCAATGCCTGGAAAAGGGACAATTGGTATTGAAGTACCAAACTCCTCCCCTGAAATGGTATCCATGCGTTCAATCCTGGCAACTGAAAAATATCAGAAATCAGATATGGACCTTCCTATTGCACTTGGAAAAACCATTTCCAATGAGGTTTATATTGCAGACTTGGCTAAAATGCCACACTTATTGGTAGCAGGTGCGACAGGTCAAGGTAAATCAGTTGGTATCAATGCCATTTTAACTTCTTTGCTTTATAAAAAGCACCCCGCAGAATTAAAATTCGTCTTGGTCGATCCGAAAAAAGTCGAATTATCGCTGTTCAAAAAAATTGAAAGACATTTCTTGGCTAAACTTCCAAACGAAGATGAGCCAATTATTACTGATACAAAGAAAGTAATCAACACCTTAAATTCCTTGTGTATTGAAATGGATCAACGTTATGATTTGTTAAAAAATGCCCAAGTAAGGAATTTAAAGGAATATAATGTAAAATTTATCAATCGTCGATTAAACCCTGAGGAGGGTCATCGATTCTTACCATTTATAGTTCTTATAATTGATGAGTTTGCCGATTTGATCATGACTGCCGGTAAGGAAGTAGAAACTCCTATCGCTCGTCTTGCTCAGTTAGCCCGTGCCGTAGGTATTCACTTGGTCATTGCTACACAAAGACCTTCCGTAAATATTATTACGGGTACAATCAAAGCTAACTTCCCAGCTCGACTTGCATTTAGAGTACTCTCTAAAACCGACTCAAGAACAATTTTGGATAGCGGTGGTGCCGACCAATTGATTGGTCGCGGGGATATGTTGCTCGCAACAGGTAGCGACTTGATCCGTATTCAATGTGCTTTTGTCGATACTCCGGAAGTAGACGAAATCTCTGATTTCATTGGTTCGCAAAGGGGTTACCCATCTGCATTCCTATTGCCAGAATACATTGATGAAAATGGCGATGGTTCAGGATTAGCGGATTTCGACATGGACGATAGAGATCAGCTATTCGAAGACGCTGCAAGGCTTATTGTCATGCATCAACAAGGCTCAACATCATTAATTCAGCGTAAACTAAAACTTGGTTACAACCGCGCTGGAAGAATCATCGATCAATTGGAAGCTGCAGGTATTGTGGGTCCTTTTGAAGGTAGTAAAGCACGCGAGGTGCTATACCCCGATGAATATTCATTGGAACAGTTTTTGGAAACATTAAGAAAAGATTAATAAATGATGATGAGATCTATGCTTTTATTTGTTGCCCTTTTTAGTGCAACACTTACTTTTGGACAAAATAACTCCGCCAAAAAAATCTTGGACGAGGTATCAAAAAAATACGATGGTTACCAAACCATCCAGTCTGATTTTACCTTTAAGGCAGCTCAGGCAAACGGTGAAAACTATACAGATAAAGGTCAATTGTTTTTAAATAAACCCGCTAATCAGTATAAAATCGCCCTCCCTACTCAGGATTTAATTTCTGATGGTAAATCTACTTGGTCGGTACTGAAAGAAGATAAAGAAGTGCAAGTGTCAGAAGCTGACAATTCTGGTCAAGCTATCGGTCCGAACAACATATTTACTTTCTATAAATCTGGATACAAATATGTGAGCTCTTCAAATGATTCTGACGGTGCTGCCGGAAAATTAACGGCAGTTGATCTTACCCCAGAAGACACAAAGAGCAACTACTCGAAAATTCAGGTAAGAATTAACAAAAATAAACATATCCATGATGTGACTATTTTTGACAAATCCGGTGCAAAATACACTTATACAATCAATGCATTGTATGTGAATAATCCAATTGCCGGATCTACCTTCCAATTCAATAAAGGAAAATATCCTGGATTTGAAGTGGTGGACTTACGTTAAAAAACCAAAATATCATATAAGTAAAAGGCGAGTCATCGGGGATGATGCTCGCCTTTTTTAATAAACCTAATTTAAACCAAAGACTATCTTTTTTGTACCTGAATAAGCAAGTTTAATCGCCCTCCAGGTGCTGCATCTCCATTTACATACCAATCCAGTGGATCGTCCTTCATCATATTATCGGACCACTTAAATTCCATTGAATAGCCCTCCTTGGACATGCCTATATCTGAAACCGGAACTTTTATCAATAGGGCATTCCCCTTTTCTTCAAATTCCAGCAATTTATCATCCTCCCAAAATCCATCAACACACTTCTGCAATTGATTCCCTCGAATTACTCGATAATCATATCCATGCCATCCTGTTTTATTATTATTGTCCGAATTTAACCATAGCGTCATCCAATTATCTGTTTTTGTCGTAGACAATGGATTAACTGTCTCCACATAGAATCCTAAAACTCGATCGGTGGCACTTACCTTTATATTCTTAATATCATTCCGACCTGATTCATTGACATATTGAACCTTTGGCTCGGTCTGTGCTCCAGGATGGTTTCTATGGAGAACATCTCCCACATAATCCACATACAGATCTTTTACTTTGTTCCAGGAATGTATTGCCGGTATTTCCTTCGTTTTTTCAATAACAGGGACTTCATCGGTTCCCTTGTATCGACGAATGTTGGAAATCATCTGCATATAATAATTATCCTTTAAGCCCGATGTCCAGGTAGGCTCTATATCCCGACTATACTCCGGACTCGCCTGATCCACAAAATGCGCTTGATCTTTATGTTCATCTGTTCTTTGCCATTTTCCAGCTATCCACTCATTCCAACCGGTAATAAATACAAATGGAACATCTTGCTTCAATGCAAAATCCCATTGCTCTTGAATGTTATAGCCATAATAAATATCCTTATCTGGATTACCTGCTGAATTATTTCGATAACTACGCCCCCAGTTTCCAGATTTTCCATAGAAAGCTGATCCACCCATGGACGCATCTAAATTAGGATGCTGTGAAGCCGAAACATTCACGATTTCTTTTTCCCCACGATTGTTCTTATATACCTTCTGCGGTCTTTGAAACTCTATCCAGGGCCAACCATCAACCTTCTCCGGTTCATTGGGCCACTGGGACTCGCGAATTGTAAAAAAACTCTCATAATCCCGACCTTTCGCCTCCTTGGATAAGCCAATAATCAAAGGCTTTCCATCCAGAAAGTACCAACTATCTTTTTGAGGATCTGAAACCGCCGGAGAATAAAAGGTATCATAGATTTCCTGCATCGCATCCCCGGATTTTGTATTCGTATAAAAAACAATTTTCGGAGCCTTTTTACCTTGATCCATTAAGGTCTTCATGGCACCTAATAACGATTTTACTTGTTTTGTGTAAGTCAACCTGTTCGTTGCATCGATGACCAGAAAATCCACATCGGCATCTGCCAATAACTGCATGTTCTTCAGGTGAACCCATTGATCATCTCCTCTATAATATCCATAAATTGGTTCTCCCCAAAAATAGTATCGACCAGCACCAGCAGAACCTCCACCCCAGTTTTTATGATGAAAATCATGATAAACCTCGGGATGATCCTGATATAATTTCGTCAGGTCCCAATGTGTTTCTGAGGTCGGTGACCCTGAATCTCCCTGCCATAAAAAATAAAATATCCCTACCTGTTTTCCTTCTTTCTTAGCACCAACCACATCTTGAAGTGGTAATTTACGGCCAAGATCATCCGTGCCCGAAAAACTTTGTCCCTGTAGGCTTTGCTGAACCCCAAATAATAAAATTGCCGAATAAAGTATATTAACGTATTTAAAACGCATTTGATTTAGGTTTTAATTGATAGACTGAAAGATTGTAAACATTATTTTGCCGTATAAACAAAATTAAAACGACCCGATGGAGCTGTATCTCCATTTACATAGAAATCCATAATATTGCCGTTTTCCTGCATATTATCATTCCATTTAAATTCCATATCCACCGGTTTCCCTGAAAGTCCAAGTACTTCCCTAGGAATGCCAATCTCCAATTGTTTGGATGACAGCTTGAATGGCGCTTGATGAACTTCCTGCCATTCCCATCTTCCTCCAACATTCTTTTCTACAATAACCTTATTACTCCTTGGGCTTTGTCGGTTTATGATATAATCATATCCATTCCATCCCGTGCTTTTATCCCGATCGATATCGATGAACAGCATCATCCAGTTGGGATCACTTGATTTTGTCAATGCCGCAGCGGTTTCTACATAAAAATATAGCTGATTATTATCCCTCGCGACTTTTGCTTCAACAATAT
Organism: Sphingobacterium cellulitidis; assembly: GCF_043187465.1. GTDB lineage: Bacteria > Bacteroidota > Bacteroidia > Sphingobacteriales > Sphingobacteriaceae > Sphingobacterium > Sphingobacterium cellulitidis. Next base: position 3,579,522 of record NZ_CP171136.1, read on the forward strand.
CATTCCTACCGGTAGTATTGGTATAGTATTCACTATATCTTCCACGATGGTCTCGATGCATAGTATTCCCTTTATAATGTTTGAATACAGGCAAAACATCATTCCAATCTGCTTTTTGACCTAATTTGATGGATTTTGCCGCTGATACCTGTTGCATTGGTTCCATACCTTTAAACTTTCGCACATTATCAATTAACTGCAGATAATAAACATCTCCTTTATCACCCCAACCTTTGTTGGGTTCAATATCCCGACTATGTTCCCAGTCAAATTGATCTACAAAAGAAAATGGATCCCCAGTCCAGCTATCTTTCGGCAACCACTGTCCAGCGATATATTCATTCCAGCCAGTTACAAAAACTAATTCCGGATCCAATTCAAATGCCCGATCCCATTGTTCTTGAAAATTCCAACCATATAAATAACCATCGACCCGAGGATCAAATCCATTTCTTTTGCTATAGCTTCTGCCGTAGGTTCCTTCTAAATTAAAAGCACTGCAATGTCCTTCTGTGGAAGGTCCCGCATTTTGAGCTACTCCAACTGTAACTTGTTCGAATTGACCATTCCCATTCGAAATATAGCCATGCTGCGGATAATTTTCTAACCAGCCCCATTGATCTTTTCGTGTTGGACCATCTACATAGTCAGGCTGACCCGGTCGGAAGGTGAAAAAGGAAGCTATCTCTGCATCAATACCAGTTTTCTCTAGATTATCAGGGTATGCCATAATACAGGGTTTCCCTTTCCACATAAACCATAAATCTTGGTATCGACCCGGCTGATAGACATCCTTATAAAGTTGTCTTAATGAAACTGCCGAATGTGGAACAGGTCCAAATGGTAACAAAAAGGCAATCTTTGGAACATTAACCCCATCTGCCTTCGCCTGTGACCAGGTTTTTAATAATGCTTCATAAGATTCCTGCCAGGTTAAACTACCATTGGTACAATCAAAAAATACAACATCTACCCCTGCATCAGCCAACATCTCCGCATGCTTTCGAAGAACCCAGGGATCGGTAGTTTTATAGTATCCAAATAATGGCTCCTCCCAGAAAAAAAAGCCGGGCTTTTTATCTCCCCAAGCAAAATGATTGTAATCCTTCATCGATTCAGGGTATTGACGAACTATATTCGTGATATTCTTGACCCCATAATTTACATCATCATTCCCTTGATGCCAGGTCCAATAGAACATGGCAACTGTTTTATCTTTCTTTGTTCCAGCTTCTTTTTGATCTACTGCTTTTCGACCCAAGGCATCTGTGAATGCCCATTGGTCGCTACTGATAAAGGGAACTTGCTGCGCATGAACACCCACAATCAGAAATAAAAATGCTGCTGGTATTATGTTTTTTAATTTAATCATGTTTCATCTTGTAATTAATCTAACCAACCTGGATTCTGCCAGTTTTCACCGGTCAATTGAAAAATTTTATTAACCTCAATTTGCTCTATGGGATACAATAAAAATTTATCCACTGAACTTCCTCGATTTCTGAATTTGAACCGATTATATTGCAATCCATCAGCATTCTTGACAATTCGCATTCCTGTAATAAACCTATCCGTTTGAGCTAAGATCTTCCATCTGCGAACATCAAAGAATCGATGTTCTTCAAATGCCAATTCTATCCTTCGTTCATTTCTATATTTTAATTCAAAGGCTTCCTTGCTCAAACCTGCTTTTATCTCTGGCATATCTACTCGCTTCCGAATTATATTTAAGGCTTCTCGCGCACTTAATCCTAAATTCGAATCATTGACTTTTACATCAGCACCCACAGATTGGTAGGCTGCCTCTGCAAAATTCAAATACAACTCTGCCAATCGGAAGATACGAACTGCACCATCAGAATTATTACTAGTTCCTGATCTATAGTTATTGTATTTCCTCAGGTAGTAGCCAGTTCGGGTGAACCGTCTATCAGTGGTCGAAATCCCTTGTTTACCACCTACAAATGTTTCCACCTGTTCAGCTTGTAAATCCCTTAGGGAACCATTAAAATAAATGGAAGAATAGAACCGTGGATCTCGATTTTTGTAAGGATCTTTAGGATCGTATCCTGAAGCGGTATTGATGATCGGCTGTAAATGATCGGCATCTGAATAACCCAGAATTGCAGGTTCCCCATTCGCCATCTCATAACTGTCTACTAATTCCTGCGATGGATTCGGCCCTGCTCTTTCCATACCTGGATTCGTAGGCAAGCCTGCAGTTCTCCAGACCTGAAGCTGATTCCCTAACTGATAAATGGTTTCTTTATCTACCGCTCGCTTATCATTCGAAGAGGTGATAAAATACAGGTCATAGGGATTCATCGCTATATCTGCATCTGGTTCTATATCAAATAATTTATAATCATTTGCCAAACAGGTGGCCAAGGCTTCGGCGGTAATTTTGGTAGCATCCGCCCAGGTATAGGTCCCATCCGAAAATAATGGACTTGCAGCATAGGTCACCGCTTGGGATTTGATCGCATAGGCTATTGCACGCGTCATCTTCCCAAATTGATTATCATAAATTGCCCATGGAAATCCATCTCTCGTATTGGGAACTTTTAATGCTTCATCACAATCCTTAAGGATAAAGGTGACAACCTCCGAAAAGCTTGATTTCTTATCTTTAGAAAAATCATGGTCGATCGCCAATGGCTCTTCAAAAATGGGCACTGAATTAAATCTTTTGATCAGTTGCAAATAATAAAATGCTCTCAATGTTCTTGCTTGCGCAATCCACCCATTTTTCTCTTCGTCGCCCACATAAACCGTAGCAGTCTGGATTTCTTTTAGGAACACATTACACTTTCGTATGCCTTCATATAATTGAGTCCAAGGATTGCCATCAGGAGAATAGGTCCCAAAGGAATTGGTCGTGATATTTCCTCCATACCACATGATATATTGAGAACCATCGATAACATCATCGGCATCCTGTGCTTCATCGGTAAAGGATGATCGAGTAATATTGGGTAATGGCGCATGACCATAACATGAATTTAAATACCCACGGGTCCGATTATAATCACTAAAGACCTGGTCCATGCTGATCCTACCATCACTAGGCAGATCCAATTGCTTGTTACAGGAACTCATTCCCGCAATTAGAACCAGTGAGTAAAATATTTTCTTATGTAGTTTCATAATAATTCGCTCTTATTGATTGATATTTTATTAGATCGCTATAGCATTAAATTAACACCAAAGCTGTACACACGGTAAACTGGGAAGCCCATATAGCCTGGTCCCTCTGGACCAAAATCCTTCGTCTTCATCTTGTCCCAGGTAAATAGGTTCTGTCCAGAAAGAACGATCCGAATTTGATCAAAACCAATAAACCTAGTTTTGTCCCTTTGTAAGGTGTACCCTAATTCTACATTGCGTAGTCTCAAATAGGTTTTATTAAAATTCACAAAGTCACTTCCCTCATGATTGACAGATTTCTCAGTCGATAAGGCTGGCCAAGTAATCTCTTCATTATTTGCATAGCGCTCTGCGGTCCAGGCATGCTGATGCAAGGATGAATATAGCCCTCCATTGGAAGTCTCCCATATCCCATTACCAGTCATGATCCCCGAATATTTCCCTATTCCTTGGAAAATAAAATTCATATCAAAGGCTGCATATTTAATCCCTCCGGCAAATGAATAAGTCACCTTCGGAATGACACCACTTCCTATAGGACCTAAATCGCGTTCATCAATAGTACCATCTGAATTCAAATCTTGGTATCGTAGATCCCCAGGTCTGATTTCACCAAATCCATAGGTCAGACCAGAAGCATCAATCTCTGCTTGCGAATTAAAGAAACCATTACCCTGACTGTAGTCTACTAAATAACCAAACTCCTGCCCAAGCGAATATCCTTCCTCACGCTTTCTGTAGGCAAAATCCGCCGTCCGCTCTGCCTCATTCCAACTCACAATTTTATTGTCATTCTTGGAGAACATCCCTTGCACATAAAATGAAGTCTTTGCATTGATAATTCGATCATATCTCAAACTCAATTCATAGCCCTTATTATCAAATATGCCCTCATTGATCCTTGGGTAATTACTCAATGGAATTCCTTGATAGGAAGGAATCGTTGAAACTGCTCCAACAATCATGTTTTCCATTCGTTCCTTGAAAATATCGCCACTAAAGGTGATCGAGTTAAATAATCCTAAATCAACCCCAAAATTTGTTTTCGTGGAAACCTCAGCTTGGATATTGGGATTTCCGGTTTGATTTTCAACAACCAGATATTGTAAATAACCCAATGGTCCACCCGAATGCACCACAATCTGATCTAAATAGGCATACCGTTGCAATCCACTTTGATCATTAGCAGTTTTACCCCATGAACCCCTGAACTTCAACAGACTTAACCAATCCTTGCTTCCTTCCAAAAAGGATTCATTGGACGCAATCCAACTGGCTCCAAATGCTGGCGTAAATAAATACCGATGGGCTCTGGAATATTGTTCCGATCCTGAATATCCAAATACTGCTTTCAGCATATATCGGTTATCGTAATTGTACTCAGCTTGTGCTCCCGTACTTAATCTTTTATAAGGCAATAATTCTGGCGCATTGGTATTGGCCTTGGTCAGGTCTTGAAACAATCCATAGGCAGAAGCAAGAATATTATGCTTTCCGAAACTTCTGGAATAATCCAACTGCCCTTTATAGGTTAAATGATAATAATAGGAATGACCTTTATTAAACCCTAGAGGTGAATTCTGCTCCTCCCCTTTTTTGGTGAACTCCAATTTATCCCAATTTTCGGATCGCATATACCGTTCAAAACTCTGCGTATTACTTAAGCTTCCTACAGAATTCGTCTGATAGGCAAAAACACCCGATAATTTAAGCCCTTCTGTTAAAAAACTCATATCTAGATTCAGCCCAAACTGTGAACTGATATTCGTTACGGTATGATTGATATAGCCAGACCGATTTAATATTCCATAGGTTGGATTATTGATCCGATCAGTAGTTACCACCTGTCCCCCAGGAATCATAACTTCCCCAGTTTGCGGATCCAGTATCTCTGGAGTCAGTGGACCATATGTTGTTGGCGGCATCAAAAACATACTACCATAAACACCTTCATTGGATCCTCCGCCAGGAACTCTTTCCCGTTTCACATTTCCGCTCAACCTTAAATATCCACTCAGGTAATTATTGAATTGTACATCAACATTAGAGCGATAATTTACCCATACATTCTTCGGATTAGGATTATACTCCTTGGTATCTGTATTGAAGTATCCCCCCTGATGCATAAAGTTTAGATTTGAAAAATAGGTGATTTTATCATTTCCTCCTGTCACATTCACCCCTACCCTTTGCATGGAAGCAAAGTCCTTAAAATACTTATCATACCAGTTATTGCTTGGGTATAATTCCGGCGAATCCCCAGATTGATAATGATTGATCGTGTTTTCTGAAAATTGACTAAAAGGTCCTAATCCGTCATTTACTCCAGCCTGGTTGCTTAATTCTGCATACTGTAAAGAATTTAGCATCAAAGGCTTTGTTGTAACTTGTTGAAAGGATTGATCTAATCGCGCTTTTATTTCAACATCTCCTTTCTTTCCTCGTTTTGTTTTAACAACGATTACACCGTTGGCCCCTTGAATCCCATAAATTGCTTGGGTTGAGGCATCTTTTAATATATTGATGGACTCAATTTCATTGGGTGAGATATATTCTAAAGATTGACCACTGTTATAGGAAGTCGGAATTCCATCGATAATCACTAATGGGTCTCCTTTTCTAGCTGCTGATACCCCCCGAATGAACAAGTCGGTATTCACTCTGGATAATTCTGAAAAGGTCTCCTGAGTCGTTAATCCTGCTAATCTTCCAGCAAAGGTTTGACTTAAATTGGCCACCGGATGTCGTTCCAACTCTGAACCACTAACCGATGATACTGCTCCTGTCAGGTTTCTAAAAGTGGTCGTGGTATAGCCCAGATCAATGACCTTATCCAACTCATGGTTATCCTTCAAGAGTAAAATAACCAAATCCTCCCGCTCAGGTTCAAGATCTACCTCTATACTATGGTATCCCTCTAGCTCGAAGCGTACCTTTTGCTTGGAACTATCGGTTTTCAAAACAAAATTACCATCAAAATCACTGGATGTTCCGCTCCTTGTTGAAACGGAAGTAATTATGACATCCTTTAATGGCTTTTGAAATTCATCAACCACAATCCCTATTATTTCTGCATTCTGCTCTTGTGCTTTGACGTAAATATTGATTGACATCAGGAAAATCAGCAAGAGGTTTATTTTCCAATATTTTTGAATTGTCTTCATTTTTTCTGATTTCTAAATTCTACCATCCAGGGTTTTGCCAATTTTCACCAGTAATTGATTTCAATCGGTTGGCCTCTTCCAATGGAATAGGTAACCAAAGAAATCTATTGGTATAATTACGTCTTTCCACATCACGAATCAGACGACGAGCATAGGTATAAGTACCATCTGCCTTTCTACTAATATTCGCAGCTGTTAACCAACGATCCGTTTTTGAAAGGTCTGCTTGTGGACTTGCCCATCTGCGAACATCAAAATATCGGTTCTCCTCAAAGGCCAATTCCACTCTTCGTTCATGACGTACTCTGAGAATTAATTGCTCCTTATTCAAGCCGGCTGGAATATCCGGCATGCCAACACGTTTCCTGATTTCATTGACCGCCGCACGGGCTTCATCCAAATGACCTGCCTCCGCTGCTGCCTCCGCAAAATTTAAAATCACCTCGCCTAAACGAAATAACTTTGTATTCGCTCCTCCTACCGGATTATTCGTTGCCGAATTCGGGTGTAAAAACTTTCTTTGATAATATCCCGTACGCGTAGCTTTACGAACGGTTCGATTAATCCCCGTTTGCGGCTCTCCTTCGTAGGTTGCAATGATCCGAGTCCTCGCACCAATAGCTGCCGGATAATTCTCGGGGGATTCCTTCACCTCCGCAAAATTCCAAAATGCATAGCGCTTCGATCCGTTATAGTATATGCTCGCATAAAATCGTGGATCTCGGTTAGCATAGGGGTCATTGGGATTGTAGGTCTTATTATTCTTATTATAATTCGGCTGAAGATGCTTTTCATCCAGATATGGATTACTTAAATCCAATACTGTTTGCCCATCAATGGTTTCATAAGCATCAACCATTTCTTGGGTTGGACAGGTACCTGTTTTATAACCATCTTGAGAACCTATCCCATCAATATTCCAAATATTACCCTGACCTTCCCGACTTTGCCAAATCGTTTCCTTATCAATCCGAGTACCTGAAAATTGCATTCCTTGGGTAAAGTATTCGTTATATAAAGATGCTTTTTCATTATTTTCAGGACCAATAAAGGAGATATCTGAAAGATAGGTCTGCGGATAGTTGACCTTATTGTACAGCTCATAGCCATGGCTGCGAAGATTCTCTAAGGATTTTTTATTGATCTGATAGGCTTCTTCCCACAAGTTTTTCCCATCATTGTTCAATGGACTGGCAGCAAATAAGATCATCTTGGATTTTATTGCCTCAGCCACGGATTTCGTAATCCGATGTTGTTCTCCAGCATCGGTAATGGTCCAAGGTAATTCTGCGGTTGCCAGCGCAGCATCACAATCCTCAATGATGAATTTTACCAATTCATAATAGGTCGGCTTTTCTGTTCCAGAAAAATCAGCATCGAACTCCATCGGTTCACGCATAATCGGCAAGGATGCTCCATACCATTTCAATAATTCATGATAGTAATAGGCTCTTAACAGGTGTGCTTCTGCTTTCCATCTCTTGCGATCGCTTTCACTATTTACTTGTGCGGCATCAATATTCTTGATCATCACTGCACAATTTCTGATGCCTGACCAGTAGCGATTCCAATAATTACCATTGCCCCCATCTTCATGAACATTCACAATTGGATGATTGGCAGAGGATGCATCTCCATTATAAAGCCTGCCTGACATCAAGGTTGGTTCAGACTCCGCGTCCGTATCCCAAGCTTCATCACTCCATACCACCGGACCCCGCATCCAGAAAAAATATCGAGTCCCCTTCACTGGAATCTGATTATAACAGCTATTCAGAAATGCCGCTACCTTCAGATTATCCTGAAAGATCTCATCGATAGAAAAATATCCATCCGGAGCCATATCTAGCTCCTTATTACATGAACTTACTCCCGCAACCAATGCGCTGGCAAGAATTATCCTACTTATATATCTTTTGATTCTAAATTTCATAACCCAAAAATTAAAATGAAACATTGACGCCCATATTCAACATCTTGGTCACCGGATATCCAATCGGATCAACATTCTCCGGATCCAAATGGTCCATCGGAAGTTTATCCCATAAGAAAAGATTGTGACCACTCACATAAACCCGAAATGCATTTACTCCAATTGGTTGTAGTAACCTTGCAGGTAAGGTATAGGCAAGCTCAATATTTCGTAGTCGTAAATAGGATCTATTCATAATGAAGAAATCATTATTTACATGGTTCGTATTGCTCTGTGTACTTAATGCTGGATAGGTAATTTCCTCCCCATTTGCGAAACGCTCTGCGGTCCATGCCGTTTTATGATAGCCAAAATAGGTCCCGCGATAAGTGTTTTCATAAACCCCTTGTGTACCTCCCCAAGGACTCGCATAGCGACCAACTCCTTGGAAAAATACCGAAGCATCAAATCCCGCATAAGAAACAGTCAATCCAAATCCATAGGTTATTCCAGGAATCGATGAAGCATGTAAGGGTACTTGATCCTTGTCATCCACAACACCATCCTCATTCAAATCCGTATATTTAAAATATCCTACACGTGGAACCCCAAATCCATAACTGGTTGTAGCTAAATAATCATCTAACTCCTGCTGACTATTGAACATTCCATTTCCATTACTATAATCAATCTTATATCCGAATGATTGGCCTAGTGGAAATCCAGTTTGTCTATAGCGATGAATATAGCTTTCATCCCGGATGGGCTCATCCATAAACTTAACCATGTTCTTGTTTTCACCATAATTACCATTGAAAGTCAAATGAAGCTTATCTGTAAGAGTTTTCTTATAACTTAGCTCAACTTCAAATCCTTTATTATTTACTATTCCCATATTTACCCTTGGAATATTTCCTAAAGGAACCCCTTGAAAAGATGGTACAGATTGACGCTGAATCAGAATTTGACTGCGATCTTCGATGTAATAATCAAAAGCAACATTCAGATCATTGAATAAACTTAGGTCTACCCCATAGTTTTGCTTTTTCGCTAGCTCCCAAGTGACGTAAGGATTACCAATCAATCCCTGAACAATCCCTTGGCCTGCGGTTGAGTTACTTCCCGGAATAGTCGCCAAACTACCCAAAGGACCAGCTCCTAAATAATTCTTGGTTTGATAAAGGAATCGCGTGCCCCCCATTTGATCATTTCCAACTTCTCCATAGGATGCCCTTAGTTTCAAATTGTTCAACCAATCCGTTTTAGGCATAAAACTCTCGTTGCTCACAATCCAACCAACTGAAAATGCTGGAAAAAAACCAAAGCGCTTCGTTGGTGAAAATTGTTCGGATCCATTATAACCCATATTAACCTCAGCTAAGTATCGATTATCATATCCATAGGTAAAACGCCCCGCTACACCAATCACATTGAATGGGAAATCTCCTGCCGTTGTTTCCCAATAATCCCGTTGAGCCAAAATCATCGCGCCAACATCATGTTTTTCCGAAAAAGTCCGGTTGTAGTTGATGGTTCCCTGAAGATTGATATTATACCTTGAATCTGCACCTTTCGCCAAACTCAATAACTCTTCCTCCGAACGCTTCACAGCATAAGTCATAGAATTGCTCTCTGGAACAATCTCCGCTAAGTAAAGACGCTCTCTTTTATAACCTTGTGCAGCAGTGGTGGCCTTCGTATCGTAGGAAACCATCCCCTTTACACTCAAGCCTTTCACAAACTTGTCCAAGGAGATATCAATCCCTAAGGATGAATTCAAATTCGACCTTACCTCATTTCTATACCCCATTCTATTCATGATCTCGAAGGCAGATCGGTCCATATATCCTGGATCAACAATTTGTCCCGGCGCAACCCCGAAACCATCAATGGTCACTGGTCCCGGTGTAATAGGCAAAATAGATTGGGCCTGATAAATTAAATCCCGCATCATCCAATTGGTATCTCCACCGTATAAACCTGCAGATGGCATATTCACCTGCTCTATATAAGTTCCGATATTTAAAAAGGATTTGACATACTGACTGATGTTATAGTCTAGATTCGAGCGGAAGTTATACCGTCTTAACCAGGAAGAAGGATCATAGCCTAATTGATCCTTGGGCTCCGTATTCAGATTCCCACCCTGTCTTAAAAATGCTCCATTGACAAAATAATTCACCTTTTCTGTACCTCCAGAACCATTGATATTTAATCTCGTCTGAGGCGTATTTTTTGAAATAAACTCTCGGTAATAATCATGATCCGGATACATGTAATTTAAAACCAAAGCCTTTTGCTCATAATCGGGATCATTGCGATCCAAACCTGCTAAAGGATTGCTGTAGCGGTCAATAATCTCCTGCGTAAAAGCAGGTTCTAGTCCATCATTGATGGAGGCTTGGTTTCTAAGATTTAGGTATTCCAAGGAAGTTAATCTTTCTGGCTCACGAGTAAAGGAGGTCCAACTTTGGTCTAAACTCGCATTCAGATCCATTTTTCCTATTTTTCCTCTTTTCGTCGTAATCAATACAACGCCGTTCGCTCCGCGAACCCCAAAAACCGCCGTTGCAGAGGCATCTTTCAACACGGTTACAGTCTCGACCTCGTTGGCATCTAAGGTCCGGATATTGTCCCTCGGAACTCCATCGATTAAGATTAATGGAGTCTGCCCATTGGTGGTTGCAGCACCACGTAAAAACATGGTTGCATCATCCCGACCGGGTTGTCCACCACCACGTTGCATCGCCGATAAGCCCGGTAAGCGACCTGCTAATGCTACCGCTAAACTCGCAGAAGGTGTTTTCTTCAGCTCTTCACTGCTAACACTCGACACCGCCCCAGTTACGGATAACTTCTTCTGTTGTCCGTAGGCAACGACCACAACTTCATCAATGTCTTCTCCTTGTTTTAATAATTCAACATCAATACTCTTGGATTCACTTACTGCAACACGTTGATTCTGATACCCTAATAGGGAAAAGGTCAAAGTGCCCGCCTTAGGAACTTCAATGGAAAATTTCCCTTGATCATCTGTGGAAGTAGCGATATTGCTGTTTAAAAATCGAATAGTTACTCCCACTAAAACTTCTTTTGTTTCAGTGTCCCGGATAGTACCTTCAATTTGAATGCTGGTTTGGGCGTAGAGTTGGTTTCCTTGAATAAACAAGAAAAGCAAAATACCCAATGATCTGATAAAAGATCTTTTTCGAAAAGCCGTTCCTTTCATCTTGTAAAGGTTAGTTAGTTATAGGTGTAGTATATAATTTCTCGCTAAAACAAAATGAAAAGAAATACTTAATTTCCTGAGATGTTTTGGGGAAGGATTAAGTTGAAGTGATTCAAGTTGTTTTTAACGACTAGCAATTGAAAAAAAGGAAATATTATCATTCCTAAATAACTTTCAAATCCTTCTGATTGCTATGGTTTATTAATTTGTTTTTCAATATCAAAAATAGACTTAACCTTATTAATATGCGTCCTGCACTATCCTGACTAGGTTTGTTGACTAAATTTCTTGAACAAAATCATCCATTCAGCCTTGCTAAATCAATTAACCAAAATTCAATTTCTCGGGATTTTAGCACACAAAAAAAAGCTACACTGTTGTGTAACTTTTTTATTTTTATTATTAACTAAATATGAAATTGAAAATTCTTCTATGCTCTATAAAATCGGAGTTCAATCAGGTTATTCGGAACAGGTAAGGAATTCCAATGTTTATGGATGACTAAGGCCGCACCTACCGCCGTAGCTTGGGCCATCGAAGCAGCATAAACCTCCACTTCCGGATATTCCCTAGCCAGTAAATTCATGTAGATAGAATTCTTACTAAATCCTCCATCCACAAAAACCCTGCTTACTGATCCTGACTTCATAATTAAATTGGTCGATTTGACCTGAGACTTCACCAAATGCAACATAAACGAATGATAGGCCTCTTTATAATCCGCAAATCTGCTCAAATCAATTTTTGAAAATGCAGATAACTCATCGGATAGGACATCCTTACTTAATGTATCAATCATGCTCCAATCAATTTCCATATTCCGGAACTTCGCCGTCGTCACCCCAAAATGATCAGCAATCCTTTTGGTCTGTACATCATGCTCATTCCCTGCGAATAATCGGGATGCCTTCACTGGATCCCCCGCATAAGAAAGGTAAAACAAACAATCCTGCTCCAATTCAGATTTGGTTAAAGAATCATGGTTGAATGGGTTTAAGGAGATACACCAGGTTCCTGTTGAAATTAGAACAAATGGTTCATGAAAATTCAACAAATAGGGAATCAGAGCGGAGGAACTGTCATGTAAACCAGATCCTATCAGAAATGTACTGCCAGGAAAATTTGCCGCAAATACCTCATCGGCCTGTACTATTGGAGCCAACTTTTCTTCAACCCCCGTATCTTTCACCCATTGATGATAAGCCTGTTTATTATAATCCCAAAGTGCCGTATGACATCCTATACTCGTTTGATCCGAATATAATTTTCCCGATAATAAGAAACTTAAATATTGGGGCAAATGTAAGGCACTATGTATTTCGGCAAATACCGATGGTCTTTCTTTTTTTACGCGATATAGTTGTAAGCCTGAATTCAAACTCCCTAAATCTGGGGAGGCTGTATCCAAGCTAAATTGCTCTAATCCACCATACTGATTATGCAGCTCATCTTTCAATGCCTGTGGATATTCCTTGAGATAATTATATAATGGCGTCAAGGGTTGGCCATCTTCCCGGATTAGGACAAAACTAGCGCCATAGGCCGTAAAATTGATTGCCTTAACCTCGTACTCCGTTTTCCTGAAAATCTCATGTAGGGAATCAAATACGGAAAGCCGAAGGCTCTCAATATTCTCACAGGGATCACCATCCTCATCCACTGTTTCTAAAAAGCGAGCCGATTTCTCAAATACAATTTGATAGTGCTCATCAAATAGAAACAACTTCTTATTGGTTTTGCCAACATCAAAAATGGCAACAACAGGTATACGCTTTTTTTGTCCCATTTATTTACGCTATAATCCAGTAGCCACTGAATTCTCTCCTCTTTCTTTTACTAATTGATCACGAACTGATAAATCCTCAAACAACTGCAATGGATCTAAGGCTGCACCGGCACGAAGTCTTGCCTCGGCAACAATCGGTCGAACATCTGTCCGAAAAGCATTTTGTAAAATATTCTGCGCTTTGACAATATCATTTTGCTTTTGCGCTGCCTTTAATGCTTCCCGATCGACCAATAATGCCTGTGCATAAGCGATCATAATCGCTTCTACCGATTGTAATAAGTCGACCAAAGGATCCTTTAGATTATGCGAGGCATCAATCATCCAACCTAAATCACTGACATGGTCCATTCCCCGAGCATCCATTCCTTCTACCAATTCATTAAAAATCAAGAACAATTGATAAGGTTTGATCGCACCGGCAGTTAGATCATCATCGGCATATTTGCTGTCGTTAAAATGAAAACCGCCTAATTTGCCTTCCATCAATAACAAAGAAACAATCTGCTCAATATTTGCATTGGGTAAATGATGTCCTAAGTCTACCAAGGTATAAGCTTTCGGTCCTAATTTACTAGCCAATAATAAGGATTGCCCCCAATCTCCAATCGTCATGGAGTAGAAAAAAGGTTCAAAGGCTTTGTATTCAACGAATAGCTTCCAATCCTCTGGAAGATGGGCATAAATTTCTTTCAAACTCTCCAAAGTATTCTGAAAAGCTTCTCGGAAGTTAAGTTGCCCCGGAAAGGATGATCCATCAGCTAACCAGACTGTCAAAGCCTTGGAGCCTAAGGCAATCCCATGATCTATCACTTCCTTATTATGTTCTACAGCTTGTTTTCGAACCTTTGGATCCACATGATGCAATGATCCATGCTTATAACTTAGCTCTTGATCTTTCTGATCTTGAAAGGTATTTGAATTTACCGCATCAAATTTTAAATCGAATGAAGCTGCTAAGTCTTTTATTTTTTGGGCATCTTGAGGGATATCCCAAGGAATATGTAAGGATATAGCACCACTTGATCTGTTCAAGGCATGCAATAAGCCTACATCTTCAATTTTCTCTTCTAAAGTCCCCGGTTCTCCACGGCCAGAAAACCTTCCAAAACGAGTCCCACCTGTACCTAATGCCCAACTAGGAATCGCAATTTGAAATTTCTCCAGCTTCGAAACTACCGACTCTATTCCCGGTAAATCTTCTTTTAAGAATTGGAAAGCTCGCTGATGCTTACTTTCCAACTTACTGTTATGCTTGTTAATCTGTTCTCTCTCTAATCTCATCGTATCTGCATTTTTTGTTTGCAACCAACTTATCTAACAAAGGCCATAGCAACACCGCCATCCACATTCAATACATTTCCAGTTGATTTATTCAATAATCCGCCAACAAATGCAAAACATGCATTGGCTATATCTTCTGGTAAGATGACTTCATTTAATAAAGTGCGTTTTGCATAATAAGCAGGTAATTCTTCTACTTTTACGCCGTAAGCTTTTGCGCGACCTTCAGCCCAGCCACCAGCCCAAATATTACTATCGGAAATGACCGCATCCGGATTCACAACATTGACCCGGATTTTATCCGGTCCCAATTCTGCAGCATTCAAACGACTTAAATGTAATTGAGCAGCTTTTGCACTTCCGTATCCGGCATTGTTTGGACCACTAACCAAGGCATTCTTACTTACGATGTTAATGATATCGCCAGCAACTCCTTGTGATTTCATCACATGAACCGCTTGCTGGGTAACATATAACTGCCCTTTCACCAAAACATCGTACAACAAGTCTATATCTTTTTCGGTATGATCCTCGATTGACTTGGAGATAGATAGTCCCGCATTATTGACAACAATATCAATACCTGCATAGTTCAAACATGCTTTTTCAAATGCGACCTTGATTTGATCTTCATTGGTTACATCTAAAGGTACTGAAATCACATTGTCCATTCCAAATGCTGCCTCAAACTCCTTCTTCGCTCCAGCTAATCGTTCGGCATTTAAATCATTCAATACGATGACGGCTCCTTCTTCAGCAAATTTCTTCGCTATAGCTTTTCCAATTCCACCAGCACTACCTGTAATCAAGGCAATCTTGCCAGATAATGATTTCGGCTTCGGCATCCTTTGCAATTTCGCCTCCTCCAATAACCAATACTCAATATTAAATGCTTCTTGTCTAGGCAATGAAGTGTATTCACTTACTGCCTCTGAGCCTTTCATCACATTGATCGCATTCGTATAAAACTCTGCCGCCACGCGTGCGGTTTGTTTATCTTTTGCAAAAGCAAACATCCCTACTCCCGGATAAATTATGATTACCGGATTACGATCTCGGATTGCTGGACTATTTGGATGTTTACAGGCTTCATAATATTCCGTATACATCTGTCTGTAATCTTCAAATAGCGGTGCTAATTTTTCCTTTAATGCTTTTACATCACTTAGATCCTCATCTTTGTCCAGGTTCAAAATCAGAGGTTGAATCTTGGTTCTCAAGAAGTGGTCAGGACAACTTGTTCCCAAAGGAGCCAATTTCTCTAGATCATTGGAATTGATATATTCCAAAACACGATGATCATCCGTAAAATGTCCGATCATATGTCGTTCACTGGAACAAAACCCTCTCAAAATTGGAGCAATCTTCGCTGCTTGGCTTTGTCTGCCTTTTGGGTCTAAACTTTCTAGTTTCTGACCACCAAAAACAGCTCTGTTTTTTCCATAATTTTCCTCAAGGTAATTTGCACAAGCTTCAATGACATCCAAAGAATTGATATAACAATCTTTAGCATTATCAGCCCAAGTAAATAAACCATGTGATCCAAGCATGATGCCACGGATTCCTGGATTTTGCTCCAAGCATTCGCGCAATTGCAAACCTAAATCGAAACCTGGTTTTTGCCATTCTACCCAGCCAATGGTTCCATTGAAAAGTTCTTGCGTAATTTTCTTTCCATCCTTTGCCGCAGCAATGGCAATGGCTGCATCGGGGTGCAAATGATCTATATGTTTAAATGGTAAAAACCCATGTAATGGCGTATCAATGGACGGAGCCTTGGAAGCAAGATCAAAGATACAATGGTTGAACAATTCCACCATTTCATCTTCATGCTCAATCCCACGGTAAACCTTCTCCAGATCTCGAAGCCTATCGACATATAATGCCGCTAAACCCGACTTCTTCAAAGTCCCAATATCTCCTCCAGAACCCTTGATCCACATAACTTCTACCTCTTCTCCTGTCAAGGGATCTTTGTCAATTACCTTGCAGGAGGTATTTCCACCACCATAATTGGTAATCCTTAAATCCGAACCTAAAATGTTAGAACGGTATAATAATAGAGCTACCTCATCACCCGCAAGCTGTTGAGCGTACTCATCGTCCCATAAATAATTAACGTGTTTGTATGTTCTCACAGTTATATGAATTTAGTTTATGATTCTAATGTTTTTGCAAATCCCACAATACATATCGACAATATGATCGTGACTATCCCAGCAATAATTGCTGTATATGTTTGTTTACTTACTCCCTTCCATTCCTTCAATGCGATTCCCCAAGCATTCGATATCAAAATGATAAATGCCATATGTAGAATCCATGAACTCGCACCATTTCCTAAGCGGCTCTCGCCCATCCCATAGAAAAAGAATTGTAAATACCAGGTCGTGCCGGCTATAGCACATAACAAGAAGTTCTTGGCTAATGGGACTTCCGGCTTACTATAATCTCCAAAGGTTTTATGCTTCATCAACAAGTATAGACACCAGATAAAGTTGGTGGTAAATCCACCCCATAAAATCACGATATAGGTGACATTATTTTGGTATAAAAACTCCCCTTGCCCTGGATTGGCAGATTTCCAAAGTTGGTTTGCAACTTCTGCCATCGGTTTCCCGGATTCAATACCAAAATTGAAGCAGGCACTCAATACTCCTGAAACAATGGCTACCACGATTCCAAGCCCAAAATTATAATCGGCCTTCGCTTCGCTAGATAGCTGACCTAGATTCTTTTCTTTTAAAACCCCTGCTTTTCCACAAAGGTAAATCCCTACTATACAAACAACTAAGCCTATCATCACACAAATCCCAGCCTTGTCTGTAAAGAAATAATCTATCCCATGTTTACCTGCGGTTTTATTGAAAAAATAATAGATGGCGGGCATCAATGATCCAAAGACCATACTTAAGCCCAGGATCACACTACTACCTAAGGAGACCCCTAGATAACGTACCCCTAAACCATAGGTTAAGCCTCCAATTCCCCAAAGAATCCCAAATAAAAAGGTATAACCCAAGATGCTTGAATCGGTATTGCCAATGATGTCCCAAAAATTAGGAATGGTCAGCCAGGCTGCAATAGGTGGAACGATTATCCACGAAAATAATCCCCCTAAAATCCACATCGCCTCCCATGACCAGCCCTTTACTTTCTTATATGGAACGTAAAAACTACCCGACGCAAAGCCACCAATAAAATGAAATATTACTCCTGCTAGTGCATTCATACGTGATCTTAAAATTGATTTAGGTTATAAGTTATTTCGAAGATATTTTAATTCTTTCATTCAACTGTTATGGACTGTCATGCTGTTTGTAACTTATGTCACATAACAGTTAATATTCCTCCATAATTTAGAAAAATAAGTTTAAACATTCTTCATTTTGGAAAGGAAAAATCAGTTAACAAAAACTTCTTTCTAGGGATAATAAAGCCAATTTCACAGGAATCAATCAAAAAATATAAATCAATTCGCGACCTGAAATAGCACGAAATATAATTTTTATTAGACCTCCATATTTTTAATAAAAAAATAAAAAAAGCGGACCAGGAGTCCGCTTCTTTTGATGCATATATTTCATTTCTTTTTCACTGCCCTAGTAAAATAGTTTTCCTGCCGTACTCTGTTTTACCATATCCAAGGATACTCCATCATGAAGCTCCAAGACTTTGAAACCTCCTGTTAGCATTACCTCAAAAACACCAAGTTCAGTGACGATTTTCTTAACACATTTTACCCCTGTTAAGGGCAAGGTACAACTCGGCAATAATTTGGATTCTCCAGCTTTATTCACATGCTGCATCGCAACAATAATATTCTCTGCACTTGCCACCAAATCCATTGCACCACCCATGCCTTTTACCATTTTCCCGGGAATCTTCCAGTTTGCAATATCCCCATTTTCCGAAACTTCCATCGCACCTAAAATGGTCAAGTCAATCTTTCGAGAACGAATCATGCCAAAGCTCATCGCTGAATCAAAAAATGCGGAACCCGGCAATGTGGTTATCGTTTGCTTACCAGCATTAATATAATCAGCATCCTCCTCCCCATCATAGGGAAAAGGCCCCATTCCTAATAATCCATTCTCACTCTGTAAGACAACATTGATATTATCCGGAATATAATTCGCCACCAAAGTGGGAATCCCGATTCCTAGATTAACATAATAGCCATCTTTAATTTCTTTAGCAATCCTTTTTGCTATGCCATATTTATCTAACATATATCAAAATTTATTGAAAGTAATTCTATTATACCAAGAATACCTGAATCCATCAGAAAAGCCTTATGGCATTTTCTTCAGAATCATGGCACTTGCTCCACCCCCACCATTACATATTGCTGCAAGTCCCAATTGTCCGCCTTCTTGATGTAAAACACTATTTAATGTCACGATGATTCTCGCACCAGAACAACCTAGAGGATGTCCCAAGGCTACCGCTCCACCATATATATTCATTTGCTCCGAAGAAATATCCAATAGTTTGGCATTCGCCAATGCTACTACCGAAAAAGCCTCATTGAACTCAAAATAATCAATTTCATCAATGGTCAACCCAGCTTTCTGCAATACCTTTTGAGTTGCAGCAGCAGGAGTCGTCGTAAACCATTCTGGAGATTGTTCCGCATCTGCATACGCAATAATTTCCGCCAATGGTTTTATGCCTAATTCATTGACCTTTTCTTCACTCATCAGGATCACAGCAGCAGCACCATCACTCAAGGTGGATGCATTGGCAGCTGTAATGGTTCCATCAGTTTTGAACGATGCCCTTAATTGAGAAACCTTTTCAAAATTGATGTTTTTGTATTCCTCATCCTCATCAACGACCACCGTTCCTTTGCGAGATTTTACCTCCACAGGAATAACCTCATTTTTAAATTTTCCACTTTCCCAAGCGATTTTACTTCGGGTATAGGATTGAATCGCATATTCATCCTGATCAGCCCGGCTGATCTCATACTTTTCAGCACATAACTCACCACAATTACCCATCGCTTGATCTGAATAAACATCAGTCAATCCATCTTTCTGAATTCCATCTGTCAATTTCTGATCGCCATATTTGGCCCCCCATCTTGCAGCTGCATCATAGTATGGTACTTGACTCATGTTTTCCATACCGCCAGCTACAACAACATGGGCATCTCCCAAAAGAATTTGTTGTACCCCAATGGAAATTGCTTTCATCCCACTGGCACATACCTTATTGATAGTGGTCGCTGGTACGCGATCCGGAATACCTGATTTTTTAGAAGCTTGTCTCGCCGGAGCTTGACCTAAATTGGCTTGTAGAACTGAGCCCATATAAACCTCGTCAATATGGTGCAGTTCCAATTTAATATCTGCTAATAATGCTTTTATTACGGTAGCTCCTAAATCTGTTGCTGACACAGTAGCCAAGGAAGATCCAAAACTCCCCATTGGGGTTCTCTTTGCAGCAACGATATATACTTTTTTATTCATTTTTTTCTCTATTTCTTACTGTTCTTTGTTCGATTCTTTTTTCATATTTCTCGCCTTGGAAGATTTTATTCACAAAAATCCCCGGAGTATGGATGTAATTGGGATCTAACTCCCCAACTTCAACCAACTCTTCCACCTCGGCAATGGTGATTTTTCCACACATCGCAACCGCATGGTTAAAATTCTGAGCGGTCCCGCGATAAACCAGATTCCCAGCTGTATCGCCTTTCCAAGCCTTCACAAAAGCATAATCTGGCTCAAAGGCATATTCCATCAAATAATCCTTTTCAACGCCATGGAAAGTAAACTTGCGTACTTCCTTGCCTTCAGCTACCTCAGTCCCCACACCAGCAGGTGTGAAAATTACCGGTAAACCGTATCCACCAGCCATCAAACGCGTCGCCAATGTGCCCTGAGGAACCAAATCAACCTCCAACTCCCCACTTAACATCTGCCGTTCAAACTCCGCATTCTCACCTACGTAGGAAGCAATCATTTTCTTGATCTGCTTCTTCTGCAATAACAAACCCAACCCAAAATCATCAACACCCGCATTATTACTAATACAGGTCAAATTCCTGACCCCTTTCTCCAGTAATGCCGCAATTAAATTCTCAGGAATTCCACACAATCCAAAGCCACCCAAAGAAATACACATGCCATCTTCGATTCCGGAAATTGCCTCTTGCGCATTAGATACTGTTTTATCAATCATATCTTTTTTTGCATTAGCTCCCTATTGGGAATAAATAAATTCTTAGAATTAAGGACAACCAAATAATCAACTTGAAATCATCACTTTGATAAAATATCTTTTGGTAATAATTTTCGCTATGCCCTTAAGTTTATAATCAAGATAAAATTAACGAAATTATCTTAATCCTCTAATTCCTAACAACTTTTACCAATCTTGAAACAAGAATTCAGGAATGTTTCAACCTTTTTAGTAAAACCCTAAGTATTTTACAAATGATGAAAGAGTTTGAACTTTTGAACGTGGATATTATAAAATTCTATCCCGAACTGGAGTGGAAGAATAAATAATTATTAACTTAAGGTTAATCAAATAAAGCGATTCCGATATTCTGCAATCAATTTTTAGAATTTCTTTTGTAATTCTAATTAAATTGCTAAACTTGACATGAAAAGCAAGAAACACACCTTATACTATGCGATTATTATCACTTATTCTAATGTGTTGGGTATTTAGCACCTCACTATTTGGACAAACCCTACAACAAAAATTAAAAACAGCTCCATTAGACAGCCAGTTCGTCTACTTGAACCTGCAATCACGAAATCAGGACAAAGACTTCAAAATTATCCGCAAAACGAACCTGGATATTATTCGTCAAAATGTTAAAGATTCATTGAGCATTTACAAAAAACAAATCTCGGGATTAAAAGGTGACGCTTCTTCCTCAGAAGGTAGTATTCAAAGCCTTCAAGATTCGGTAAAAAACCTAAGTACCGCTTTAGAAACTGAACAACAGAAAACGGATAGCATCTCTTTTCTAGGCATTCAATTTTCAAAAAGCTCCTACCATACCATGGTATGGGTGATTATCATCGTCCTTGCCGTTGCATTATTTGGAATTTTAGCAGCATTTAGAAAAGCTAAAGTGGATACCGATGAAAGTAAACATACCGTAGATGAACTTCAGGAAGAGTTACAAACCCTGAGAAAAAAATCTATGGAACGTGAACAACAATTGAAACGCCAATTATTGGACGAGCAATTGAAAAGAAATTCTTAATAAAATAAGCATGCAATAGATACCCTATTTATTGTATCAAAAAGATAAATCTTAGCGAGGCTGTACTTGAAAGTACAGCCTCTTTTTTTTGGGGAACATATTCTACCCTCCACCATAATTAATATGGTATTAATTATGCCTACTATCGCACTTTCCCCGGACCTTCTTCGGACCTTCTTCGGACATCAGCCGAAAAAATCCGAACAAGGTCCGAGAGATCTGAGAAGGAGATCCGATGAAAATCTGGTAGAATGCAGAGTTAACCCAAAGTTGCTCTAGTATTAGAATAAAATATAATATAAAGGGCGTATCACATACGCCCTCCATGCAATTCCAACACCCAATAAGACCAATAAAAACCACAAAATAATAAAGGGGCATATGCAATATGCCCCTACAATACGTTTCAAAAACCCGATAGCGTTTTAAGATTTACCTGCCGCATCTTTCAGGTTATACTCCAGATACCCTCCTTTAGGGCTATCCACAATAAGCTTCGCTGAATTAGGATTTCCTTTTACGATCCAGCGTACCTTCACCGAGCTCATGCCATCAATGGTTGGAACTTCTATCGTCTGTGGTTGATATTTCTGTTCGACGGTTTCATTGAAGTCCGAATTCAGGACTTGCATGCCGGTTACCACCTGAGCACCTTCCAATCGGATATGATTGGGACGTTCGATCTTATGTCTTACATCATGATCCGAGTGTGTTGGGACAATCCTAGTATTCCAAATGGTGGCATTCACCTCATAAAGGTTTCCGCCCAAAGGCTTGATACTGGATTCCATCACCTCCAACTTTGGCATATGGTAGGCATGATAAATGGTAAATGCTGCATTTCGGTGGGCATCCTCCATCAATAAGAAACCAGGATGGTTTCGGGTATAGTTTTTCTTGGCTCCACCAATTTCTATCTTTCCATATTGAGGATGATCGAATTCTTTCCATGGCACATAGGCATCCCCAAACATCAGCAATTTATCAAACTCATAATATTCATCACTATTCCGTAATCCACCTTCCCCTTTATCATTGAACAATTTATAGGTCGTCATCAATTCATTGGAAAAGGTAAATATTCCACGGGTTAAGGCTAAAAAGTCAATCTCGCCACCAAATACGGTGTATAGATCTTTATGGATGACGATGTAATCATATCCAGGCAACATTTTTTCACCTGTCTTACCCAAGGCATCATATACCTGAACATCTTTTCTCGAATAGAATCTTTCATCATCGGCAGCCCCTGGACCTCGAAGGATCATACCGCCATAATTATGATAGGATTGTGCCCCAGCAATGTTAGGATGGGCATAGACAAATTTCTTTACGGCCTGCGTCTCCGGCAAGGTGCCTGGATAATATAAAGCGCCTCCTTGCACATAGTTTGGTTGCCAGTTCCATCCCCAATCACGGTTTGGATCATAGGTTCCCGTAATATCTTCATTCACCAATCCGTCGCCATCATTATCTATTCCTTCAAAACCTAACATCTCATATTCACCTACTTCACCGGGTTTGACCATCAGCATACGGTTTGGGTTTTCCGGGTCGACCTTGTACCTGCCAGTTTTGGACTTACGACGCATCATAACGATTTCGCCATCCCCGTCCAAATCATCATATAAATCCTCAGCCACTAAACCGTCACCATCATTGTCAAACGGTCGACGACCAGTACGAGAAGAGTGCATGGTATTCGGCTGATAAATAAAATATTCTCGAGAATCCGGATTGATGGTAGGTGCAATATAGAACACCTTATCTTTCAGCAATTCCTTAATAAAAGGCACCGTATTATAGTTCTCCAATAAATACCACGCGGTGTACATGGAGATTTCAGAACCTTGAAGTTCGTTGGCATGAATATTACCATCAATCCACATGGCTGGTTTACGCTCAGGTTTTCCTGAATTAAAATCAGTCACGGTTAAAACGAATATATCCCGACCTTCAAAGCTCTTGCCAATGGATTCATATTTAATCAGGTTAGGATATGCTTTTTGCAAATCCTTGTAGAACTGCTCCATTTGTTTCAGGTCATGGTACCGGCTCCAGTTCATTTGAACTTTCGGATTGGAAGGTGAACCGATGGCACGAAGGCCAGCAATCTCTTTGCTGACATCGTCATTTTTCTTTTGGGCAAATGCTGCCGTAACACTCAGTGCTAAGGCAAGCGATAATATTTTATAAGATAATCTCATTTCTTAGCAGGTTTTTAAAGGTTAATATCAAGTGTTTTCTCTCCGGCTGTAGGACATCCAACAGTCAATTGTACTTTACCTTTTCCTTTTACTAACCAAGAGAAGGTATTGGATGCTCCGGCTTGCAAGGTTGGGTAAAGCTGCAAGCGTTTACCACTTAAAAATGATTGCCCTTTCTGCAATTCCATAATGGACTTCATTTTGGAAACATGCTTGATTTTATCGGCAATTTCAGGATAGACCGGCATTGCTCCTGTATTAAAAACCTTGACTTCAATGCGATAAATATCATCACCCAAGTTGGTCACTTTCGGGCTTGAGAATTCTAGGCTGGCAAGAGAACGGGTCAATTCAACTACAAAATTGCTGTGCAGCTTGGCTGAATTTTCCAACAGCTCAACTGGGGGGTTATTAACGAAACGGTCTACCGCTCCCCCAACTTCCACTTCTTGATTTGGAAAATCAGGGTGATTCACTTTTGTCCAGGGTAGGATTGCGCCTTGGATTCCTTGATTTCTTACCCAATTCACGAATCGATCGGCGCCATTGGTTGCTGGCACTTTTACATTATTATTTTTAGTGGTATCTGAAATACTTGGAATCCACCAAGATGGAGTTACAAAACTAAATTTACCAGTATGATAATAGATAGTCGGACTTAAGTTTCCTTTTCCTGCTGCCATTTTAGGAGCTTCCCCCAATGGCTTCACCGCATCATTGTAGATTTTACTTACGAATGCAGATACTTGGGCGTCATTATTGGTCCAAGATCTGGTAATTCTTTGAGAAGCTTTATTTTGATCAAATTGTTCTGCTACAGAAAGATTGTTTTGAAGACCAAAATGTAATACCGCAGCAATTTGTGGATTGTTAAAGATTAGATCAATCAAAGCTCTTGTTTCAGGTTCTGAAGCAGCATAGTCGCCCGATTCTGGTTCGAAAAACGGATAATCGAAAGTAAAATTCCGATCGATATTCACACCGGATTTACCATCCTCGGAAAATGCACCATCCTGATCGGCATCCCGACCTTCCGCATATAATTCATAAGTGCCCGATTCACCTTTATTTCTTTCCGCCAGCAATAGGTAATCAGGATTGATGGCATGGGTTTTATAAGGTCCTGCTGGAGTCTTGATACGCATTTGAGAAATTATGCCATCATTATTTAAATCCACATCAGGGTCCTCATCAACACGACCATCACGGTCATTATCGATAGTTCTACCATTTCCAGAATTTAAATTCGCCGAATTTGAATTCCTTATATAGGCATCTACATTCAGAACAGGAACAATCCAAATAGATTTATTGGCCAATAGATCATTTAACTGATCAGCAGGTAGTGCAAGTATTTGCTTGGCTACATTGATGGAATTAATCACTCCGGCAGGATGTTTCCCATCTGCACCAGCAACAATTAATAAGGTAGGTTTTGCTGTTTTACCATTTTGAATTTTTATCAGGGGGATATCTTCATTTCCAAAGGATTTGCCAATGGAAGATCTTTCTACGAGTTTGTTGGAAGATACCTCTTGAATTTGTTTAGATAAGGCGTCGAATTTCGGATAATTCCATTGCGCATGCACAAAGAATGGCATGCCGCCAAGGAGCAGCATCATGATCCAGTATTTCATATAATTAGGTATTTAGTCTGTCACGAAACTAAGGAATTAGGTTAATAATTGAAAGGTAATAAACAGATAAACTCACTGAAAATCGGAAATTCCTTAAAATCGGAAGTTTTGACTATTACATAATAATAAGGTATAGGGAATTCTACAATTTTTAGAACGTTTCATTATCTGGGGGTTAATATGTTCAGATGTAGCGAATAAGAATGTTTACATGGGGAATAGGAGATAAATAGGAGGCGGAAATAAATAAGGAATTTGGGGGAAATTGGGGCTATTAAAAAAAATTAAAATTAAATATGCATATCCTTTTTGGTTTTAATAAGATAAAACTTATTTTTGCATTCCAAAATACAGGTAGTAAAACGGTCTGTATTTAAATTGATTAATAAATTTTAGTCCCTATAATATGCCCAATATTGGTAAAATAGCGCAGATTATCGGCCCAGTGGTTGACGTCAACTTTGCCGACAATGAAAATCTTCCTAAGATTTATGATGCCTTGATCATTGAGAAAGACAATGGACAACGCGTTATATTAGAGGTTCAACAGCACTTAGGTGAGGAACGAGTTCGTACGATTGCAATGGATGCTACCGAAGGTTTAGTTCGTGGCATGAAGGTAGTTGATACTGGTGCTCCGATCAAAATGCCTATTGGTGAAGAGATCAAAGGTCGTGTATTTAACGTTGTTGGAGATCCAATTGACGGTATTCAAGCTTTAAACAAGGAGAATGGTCGTCCTATTCACAACGTACCTCCAAAATTTGAAGACTTATCGACTGAAACTGAGGTATTATTTACAGGTATCAAAGTAATCGATTTATTAGAGCCTTATGCAAAAGGTGGTAAAATTGGATTATTCGGTGGTGCTGGTGTTGGTAAGACGGTATTGATTCAGGAATTAATCAACAACATTGCAAAAGGACACGGTGGTCTTTCTGTATTTGCTGGTGTTGGCGAGCGTACTCGTGAAGGAAACGATTTACTTCGTGAGATGTTGGAGTCAGGCATTATCAAATACGGTGATAAATTCATGGAAGAAATGGAAAAAGGTCAATGGCCTTTGGACACTGTAGATTTAGAGTTAATGAAAGAGTCTAAATGTACATTCGTATTCGGACAGATGAATGAGCCTCCAGGTGCACGTGCTCGTGTTGCGTTATCTGGATTAACAATTGCAGAATACTTCCGTGATGGAGATGGTGAAGGACAAGGTCGTGATATCTTATTCTTTATTGATAACATCTTCCGTTTTACACAAGCGGGTTCTGAAGTATCGGCATTATTAGGTCGTATGCCTTCAGCAGTAGGTTACCAACCTACTCTAGCAACAGAGATGGGTTTAATGCAAGAGCGTATTACTTCAACAAAGAATGGATCAATCACATCTGTACAAGCGGTATACGTACCTGCGGATGACTTGACTGACCCTGCGCCGGCAACAACTTTCGCCCACTTAGATGCAACAACAGTATTATCACGTAAAATCTCTGAGTTAGGTATCTATCCTGCAGTGGATCCATTGGATTCTACTTCACGTATCCTTTCTCCAACAGTATTAGGTGATGAGCACTACAATACAGCACAACGCGTAAAAGAAATTCTTCAACGTTATAAAGAACTTCAAGATATCATCGCCATCTTAGGTATGGACGAATTATCTGAAGAAGATAAGTTAACAGTACACCGCGCACGTCGTGTACAACGTTTCTTATCACAACCATTCCACGTAGCAGAGCAATTTACAGGTTTGAAAGGTTGTTTAGTAGACATCAAAGACACTATCAAAGGATTCAACATGATCATCGATGGTGAAGTAGATGAATACCCAGAAGCATCTTTCAACTTGGTAGGTTCAATCGAAGACGCTATCGAGAAAGGTAAAAAACTATTAGCAGAAGCAGTTTAATGTTAGATATGAGATATTAGACATGAGATATGAGATTTTTGCACAACGCAAAAGTCTCATGTTTTAAGCTTAGGTCTCAAATCTCACATCTCAAATCTCACATCTAAATTCAAATATGAAATTAACAATCATAACTCCAGACAAATTAGCTTACGAAGGTGATGTAACAGCAGTTACAGTTCCGGGATCGGCGGGTTCTTTTCAGATTCTGAAAGACCACGCGGCTATTGTGTCTACGCTAGAAGATGGTAAAGTCATTATTAAAAATAATAATGATGAACATGTCATTATTATTAAAGGTGGTGTAGTAGAAGTAAAGGACAACAATATCATCGTTTTAGCAGAAGGAATTGCGGAAGAATAGATAAACAAAATATTACGATAAAGTAGCCCTTAAAACTTCAAGTTCTAAGGGCTATTTTTTTGCAACTTATTTGTGATAAAAGTCCATTTTAAGAAGAAATTTGGACAGTTCACTAAAAATTTGAAAATTATGAGAATATACCAATTTTAATTTTAGTCTACTGACCACAAAATATAAACACTAAAATTACGCATTGTTACAAAATAAAATTTTTACCATTGCGATTATTCGAAATAAAAAACTTTATCAAAAAAAATTCTGGGGCTATTGTAAAGAATTTTAATTCGAGCTAACTTAACAAAACAGAAAGAAGGGAATCCTAAACGATATTTTTTCGAACAAGTATTACAACAAATTCAGCAGGTTATTATGCAGTATTACAATCAAAACACACTTATCTATTTAAATGGAGAATTTGTGAAAGCAAATAATGCTGGCGTTGATATGTTCGGACAGTCATTACACTATGGCTATGGTGCCTTCGAAGGTCTTCGTGCATACAGCACGCACAATGGAACTCGGATCTTTAAGGCTGAAGAACATTTCGACCGCTTACAGCATTCTTGTAAAGCAATTGGTCTTCCCTATCGATGGGACAACAGAGAGTTGATCGAAAAGACGTATGAACTCCTGGAAGCAAATAATTTGAGGTCTGCCTATATCCGTCCTTTAATCTATTCGGGATCCAATATGCACTTGACAGCATCAGAATCTGCAAATATTATGATCGCTGCCTGGGAATGGGGACCTTATTTAGGTCAAAACCTATTAAAGGTGAATATCTCCAGAATTGAACGCCCTAATCCGAAGTCCTTCCCAATCGATGCTAAGGTTTCAGGTCAGTATATCAATTCTATCCTGGCGACAAGCGATGCTATCCAAAAAGGATTTGATGAGGCTTTGCTATTAGACCAAGATGGATTTGTTGCACAAGCTTCAAGTGAGAATTTATTTATCGAAAAGGATTTTAAAATTTACACCCCGCCATTGGGAAACATCTTCCCGGGGATTACACGGGCAACAGTAATTGACATCTGTAAGCGTTTGAATTTCGAAATCATCGAAAAGAGAATTAGTATCAAAGATATTTATCAAGCTGACAGCGCCTTTTTAAGCGGGACTGCTGCAGGAATTATAGGAATCAAACAAATCGACGATGTTGTATTCCCTGAAGAATGGGAAGACAGTATCGGCGCATCTATCCAAAGAAAATATAAAAACTTAGTATTAGAGCAAGAGAATTATGAAGTCATCATCTGATAACCAAAAGGGAATCAACAAGTACAGCCGCATCTTTACACAAGATGAGACACAACCAGCTGCAAAGGCCATGTTATATGGTATCGGTTTGACCGATGCAGATATGGAAAAGGCGCAAGTGGGTATCGCGAGCATGGGCTACGACGGTAACACCTGTAACATGCACCTGAATGACCTAGCACAGGTCGTCAAAAAAGGTATTTGGAACAGTGACTTAGTGGGATTAACTTTTGGAACTATTGGTGTTAGTGATGGAATGAGCAATGGTACTGATGGAATGCGTTATTCCTTGGTATCCCGTGACGTGATTGCGGATAGTATTGAAACCATTTGTGGTGGTCAATATTATGATGGAGTAGTTGCCATTCCAGGTTGTGATAAAAACATGCCAGGCGCTATTATGGCGATGGGAAGATTAAACCGTCCTGCAATTATGGTATATGGCGGAACAATTGCGCCAGGTCATTATAAAGGTGAAGAATTAAATATTGTATCCGCATTTGAAGCCCTAGGTAAGAAAATCGCCGGAACAATATCTGACGAGGATTATGATGGCGTGATTCGTCATACTTGTCCGGGAGCAGGTGCATGTGGTGGTATGTATACTGCTAACACCATGGCTTCGGCAATTGAAGCAATGGGAATGAGCTTACCTTACTCCTCTTCAAACCCTGCTGTTTCTAAAGAAAAGCAAGAGGAATGTTTAGAGGTTGGTAAATACATGCGTATCCTTTTGGAAAACGACATTAAGCCTTCCGATATCATGACTCGTAAAGCCTTCGAAAATGCGATGCGTATCATCGTAATCTTAGGAGGTTCTACAAATGCAGTATTGCATTTTATTGCCATGGGAAAATCTGTTGACGTCGATGTTACGCCAGATGACTTCCAACGTATGTCGGATGAAACTCCGGTATTGGCAGACTTTAAACCTTCGGGCAAATTCTTAATGCAAGACTTACATCAGTATGGTGGTATTCCTGCAGTAATGAAATATTTATTGGATGAAGGATTGTTACATGGCGACTGTATCACAGTAACTGGTAAGACTGTTGCTGAGAACCTAGCGAATGTAAAATCTATCATTGACTACAATCAACCTATCATCCATAAGTTGGATGATCCAATCAAAGCGACTGGACACCTTCAGATCCTTTATGGAAATTTAGCAGAGCAAGGTTCTGTGGCAAAGATTTCTGGTAAGGAAGGTGAGAAATTCACTGGTCCTGCGCGTGTATTTGATGGAGAGCATGATTTGGTAAAAGGCCTTGAAACTGGAAGAATTAAGAAGGGTGATGTCGTTGTTATCAAGAATGAAGGTCCTAAAGGAGCTCCAGGAATGCCTGAAATGTTGAAACCTACCTCATTGATCATTGGTGCAGGTTTAGGAAGTTCTGTAGCCTTGATTACAGACGGTCGTTTCTCCGGAGGAACTCACGGCTTCGTAGTAGGTCATATCACACCGGAAGCATATGAAGGTGGCTTAATCGGACTGGTACAGGACGATGATATCATCGAAATCGACGCTGTCAACAACAGCATCAACCTCCAGGTCTCCGAAGAAGAAATCGCAAACCGCAAAGCAGCATGGCAACAACCAGCTCTTAAAGTAAGCAAAGGAGTTCTTTACAAATACGCAAAATCCGTAGCCAACGCATCGCAAGGATGTGTGACGGATATGTAGAAATTAGATACTAGAATTGAGATTTGAGATTTGAGATATCAAAGGGGAGATTAAACGCCTAGTATAACAAGAATTGAGAAGACCAATTAATGATTAATAAAACTAATTGATGAAAGAGAATTGATATGAGATTTACTATCTCAAATCTCATATCACAGATCTAACATCTAATCAAATAAATACTATTAATAATGAGTACACTTGAAAAAACGGAAACAAAGGAAACCACGACTAAGGCAGCTGGAACGCAGATTAGCGGTTCGCAGGCTGTGATGGAGGCCTTAATCCACGAGGGAGTGGATACCGTATTCGGGTATCCAGGGGGTGCTATTATGCCGATTTATGATGCATTGTATGATTACATGGATCAGTTGAAGCATATTTTAGTACGTCACGAACAGGGTGGAATTCATGCTGCACAAGGATACGCACGTACATCAGGACGTGTGGGTGTGGCTTTTGCAACAAGCGGTCCGGGTGCTACAAACCTAGTCACAGGTTTGGCTGACGCAATGATTGACAGTAACCCTATTGTCTGTATTACCGGACAGGTCTTTGCTTCACTTCTGGGAACCGACGCTTTTCAAGAAACCGATGTCATTAACATCACAACCCCAGTAACCAAATGGAACTACCAGGTAACTGATGCCAATGAAATTCCAAGTGTATTAGCTAAAGCTTTTTATATCGCTAGCACCGGAAGACCGGGGCCAGTATTAATTGATATTACCAAGAATGCCCAGCTTCAATTATTCGATTACCATGGATATGAATCTTGTAAGCATGTTCGTAGTTATCGTCCTGCTCCGATCATCCGTAAGGAATATATCGAAGCTGCTGCCAAAGCAATCAATGGGGCTAAGAAGCCATTTATATTATTTGGTCAAGGTGTTATTTTAGGTAAGGCTGAAGAGGAATTCAAAACTTTTATTGAGAAAGCGGGAATTCCATCTGCATCCACTGTTATGGGATTAAGCGCTTTGGAAACCAACCATCCACTACATGTAGGGATGCTAGGAATGCATGGTAACTATGCACCAAACGTGATGACCAATGAATGTGATGTCTTGATCGCAATCGGAATGCGTTTCGATGACCGCGTGACTGGACGTTTGGATAAATATGCGAAACAAGCTCAGGTTGTTCACCTGGACATTGACCCTGCGGAAATCGACAAGAATGTCAAAGCACATTTCCCTGTTTGGGGAGACTGTAAGGAAACTCTTCCAATGCTTACTGAATTGATCGAAAAAGGAGACCATGCTGAATGGTTAGGACAATTTAGAGAATTGGAAAAAGAGGAAATCAAAGAAGTAATCCAAGATGAATTGAACCCTACGACTGATATCATGACCATGGGTGAGGTGATCAAGGTATTAAATGAGCTTACAGGAGGCGATGCAGTAATCGTAACGGATGTTGGTCAACATCAGATGGTAACTTGTCGCTATGCGAAGTTCAACAGTTCCAAATCAAGTGTAACATCAGGTGGATTAGGAACTATGGGATTTGGTTTACCAGCAGCAATTGGTGCTTGGTATGGTGCTCCACACCGTGATGTTGTAGCCATTATTGGAGATGGTGGAATTCAGATGACCATCCAGGAATTGGGAACCATCATGCAGTTCGGCGCGAAAGTAAAAATCTTGATCCTGAACAATGAGTTCTTGGGAATGGTTCGCCAATGGCAACAATTATTCCACGACAGAAGATATTCCTTCGTAAATATCACCAGCCCTGACTTCGTGGCGGTGGCGAAAGGATATTATATCGATGGAAATAAAATCTCAGAGCGTAAGGATTTGAAAAATGCTCTTCAGACCATGTTGGATCATGATGGCTCATACCTATTGGAAGTAATGGTAGGTAAAGAGAACAATGTATTCCCAATGGTAGCGCAAGGAACTAGTGTGTCAGAAATTAGATTGAAGTAATCATGGAAAAACAAGAATATACCATAACCATCTATACAGAGAATTCTATCGGGATGATAGGCCGTATATCTGGGATATTTTCAAGACGTAAAATCAACATCGAAAGTTTAAACACCTCTCCTTCTGAGGTGGATGGAATTCACCGCTTCACGATTTTGATTACAGAATCAGAAGAAGTAGTGCGCAAATTATGCCGTCAGGTAGAAAAACAAGTAGAGGTCTTAAAAGCATATTTCAACACAAATGATGAGTTGATCTGGCAAGAACAAGCCTTGTACAAGGTGCCAGCAGAGGCTATCGCAGAGAAAGTATTGGTAGAGCGCCTATTGCGTCAATACGGAGCAAATGTGGTTGTGATCCGGAATGATTATATTGTTTTTGAAACAGCTGGTCATCGTGAAGAAATCGACAGACTGACTGAAGAGTTGAGCAAGTACAGCTTAATCGAGTTTGTGCGTGGTGCCCGCATTGCCATCATTAAAGACAGTGCTGGTTTCCATACGAAACTGAAACAATTTGAGATCAATGAGCCTGCTCCAGATATCGTAGAGAACGAGTATTTGGATCAACGCGACGATGTTTTCACCATGTAATTCAAATGCATGCAAGTAGAACAGGTTATCCCGATTTTCAGAATATTTGATTATAACAAGGCAGTCGAGTTTTACATCGACTGGCTTGGTTTACAAATTGATTGGGAACATCGATTTGATGATCAAGCACCGATCTACATGCAAGTATCTGGGAAGGGATTGACCCTCCACTTGAGTGAACACCATGGCGATGCCACTCCAGGTAGCCAAGCTTTTGTGTATTGCAAAGAGTTAAAAGGCTATCATGAGGAATTGATTCAAAAGAATTATAAATACAATAAACCCGGCTTTGAGGAAACATTCAATAATTGCTATTGCGTTCAAGTAATTGACCCCTTTGGCAATAGAATTTCTTTCAATGAGCCTATAAAAGAAGGATAATACAAATGGAGAAAGTCTTCAAATTCATTATCGACGGTCGTAAAGCCTTTATCAGATTAATTGATGAATTGTCGCTGGACCAATTGAACGAAATTCCAGAAGGATTCAATAATAACATCATTTGGAATTTTGGTCATATCGTAGTGAGTACTCAAACATTGAGCTATACCCGTACTGGAATCCGCGAAGGAGTAAGTTGGGTAAAATATGTTGATGCCTATGCGAAAGGCACAAAGCCAACATATTATGTTAGCCAAGAGGAAGTTGATGATTTAAAGGAAATCGCTTTGCGTTCGATTCAAGCAATTGAAGCAGATTACAATGCGGGTGTCTTTAAAAACACAACTCCTTATGAAACGGCTACCTACGGAGCAAGCCTGAACAGCATCGAGGACGTATTGATTACCTCAGTGGGTCATGATAACCTGCACTACGGCTATGCCACAGCACAAAAAAGAATAATCAACAACAAATAGTAAGAAACCTTAATCGAAAAAAATATTTAATCAGTATTACAATGGCAAATTATTTCAACACATTACCTCTTAGAGAGCAATTAGATCAATTAGGCGTTGCAGAATTCATGGATTCATCGGAATTCAATGAAGGCGTTGAAGCTCTAAAAGGTAAAAAAATCGTAGTCGTAGGTTGTGGAGCGCAAGGCTTGAACCAAGGTTTAAACTTGAGAGATAGCGGATTGGACGTATCTTATGCATTACGTAAAGAAGCTATTGAACAAAAAAGAGATTCTTGGAAAAATGCAACTGACAACAATTTCAAAGTTGGAACTTACGAAGAGTTAATTCCTTCGGCAGATCTTGTTATCAACTTGACACCAGATAAACAACATACTTCAGTAATCAATGCCGTTATGCCATTGATGAAAGAAGGTGCTACCCTATCCTATTCACATGGATTCAACATCGTGGAAGAAGGTATGCAAATCCGTCCGGATATTACCGTTATCATGGTAGCTCCAAAATGTCCAGGTTCTGAGGTTCGTGCAGAATACCTAAGAGGATTTGGTGTTCCGACCTTAATCGCGGTTCACCCAGAGAATGACCCTCAAGGTAAAGGATGGGCAGAAGCAAAAGCATACTGTGCCGGAACAGGTGGTGACCGTGCTGGGGTATTGAAATCATCATTCGTAGCAGAGGTTAAATCTGACTTAATGGGTGAGCAAACTATCCTTTGTGGTTTGTTGCAAACAGGATCGATTCTTTCATTTGATAAAATGGTAGAAAAAGGAATTGATGCAGGTTATGCTTCTAAATTGGTTCAATATGGTGTTGAAGTAATTACAGAAGCGTTGAAACATGGTGGTGTAAGCGGTATGATGGATCGCTTGAGCAATCCTGCAAAAATCAAAGCTTTTGAATTGTCAGAAGAATTGAAAGATATCATGCGTCCATTATTCCAAAAACACCAAGACGATATCATGTCAGGTGAATTTAGCAAGACGATGATGGAAGACTGGGCAAATGGCGATGCAAACCTTTTGAAATGGAGAGCAGAGACAGGTGAAACAGCATTTGAGAAAACTCCAGCTGGTGATGTAAAAATCTCAGAACAAGAATATTTTGACAACTATTTATTAATGGTTGCTTTCGTTAGAGCAGGTGTTGAACTAGCTTTTGAAACCATGGTTGAAGCTGGTATTAAACCAGAGTCTGCTTACTATGAATCATTGCACGAAACTCCATTAATTGCAAATACTATTGCTCGTAAGAAATTATTTGAAATGAATCGTGTAATTTCTGATACAGCTGAATATGGTTGTTATTTATTTGATCAGGCATGTAAGCCATTATTACAAGATTTCATGAAGAAAATCGACACAGATGTTGTTGGAAAGAACTTCAATGAAGGAAAAGATGGGTCAGTAGATAACATCAAATTAGTACAGGTAAATGAAATTTTAAGAAATCATGAAGTAGAAATCGTGGGTAAGAGATTACGTAAAGCGATGACTGCAATGAAAGCTATTCAAACTGTTTAATTTTTCGTAAATTAGATAGCTTTATTCGGGGTAAAATTGTCAAATTTTGATTTTACCCCCTTTAAAATTTCAAACCAACAAGAGATAAAGAGAAAAATGGGAAAAACATTAGTAGAAAAAATTTGGGATGCACACGTCGTCAAGCGTCAAGAAGGGTTCCCTGATATTATATATATCGACACCCACTTAATTCATGAAGTGACCTCTCCACAGGCCTTTGATGGATTGCGCAAAAGAGGATTGCCTGTATTCCGTCCAAATCAAACTGTAGCAACTGCCGATCATAATGTCCCAACATTAAATCAGCATTTGCCAATCAAAGAAG
This sequence comes from Sphingobacterium cellulitidis, assembly GCF_043187465.1. Classification (GTDB taxonomy): domain Bacteria; phylum Bacteroidota; class Bacteroidia; order Sphingobacteriales; family Sphingobacteriaceae; genus Sphingobacterium; species Sphingobacterium cellulitidis. Next base: position 3,615,571 of record NZ_CP171136.1, read on the forward strand.
AACTTTCTCGCTACCAAGTAGACATGCTGACCAAAAACTGTAAGGAATTCGGTATTGAACTTTATGGTCTAGGACATCCTTACCAAGGGATCGTGCATGTGATAGGTCCTGAATTAGGAATCACTTTGCCAGGAAAAACAATGGTATGTGGTGATAGCCATACCTCCACTCATGGTGCATTTGGTGCCATTGCGTTCGGTATTGGTACTTCTCAGGTAGAACAGGTATTTGCTACTCAATGTTTATTGCAGCAAAAACCTAAAACCATGAAAATTGAAGTGAATGGTGAATTAGGGAAAGGTGTGGGAGCGAAAGATATTATCCTATACATTATCTCTAAGATTTCTGCTGCAGGTGGGACTGGTTATTTCGTTGAATACGCAGGATCTGCAATTCGTTCTTTAAGTATGGAAGGTCGTATGACCATCTGTAATATGAGTATTGAAATGGGTGCTCGTGGTGGTTTAATCGCTCCTGACCAAACTACATTTGATTATATCAAAGGCAGAGAGTTTGCTCCGAAAGGTGAAGAATGGGATAAAGCTTTAGCTTATTGGCAAACATTATATTCAGATGAAGATGCTCAATTTGATGAGGTATTAACATTTGATGCTGCGGATATCCAACCGATGATTACCTATGGTACGAATCCAGGAATGGGTATCGGCATTACAGAATCTATTCCTACGACTAGTTCTCAGCCTGAGAATGAACGTCCATCTTATCAAAAAGCTTTAGGATATATGGGCTTTGAGGATGGGGAGTCAATAATCGGCAAACCGGTGGATTATGTATTTATCGGAAGCTGTACGAACTCACGTATTGAAGACCTACGTCAGGTTGCTGCCTTTGTACAAGGTAAGCATAAAGCTGATAATGTAGAGGTATGGATTGTTCCAGGATCAAAACAGGTGGAAGCACAAGCGAAACAAGAAGGAATAGACAAGATTTTTGAAGAAGCTGGATTTATGCTTCGTGAACCTGGCTGCTCGGCATGTTTAGGTATGAATGAAGATAAAATCCCTGCTGGTAAATATTGTGTTTCTACTTCGAACAGAAACTTTGAGGGAAGACAAGGACCAAATGCACGCACAATGCTGGTAAGCCCGCTTACCGCAGCAGCTGCCGCTGTAACTGGTAAAATTGTAGACGTTAGAGAATTAGTGTAAAGAATTAGAATCATGAAAAAATTTGAAAAATTATCCTCTCGTGTAGTTCCTCTACCGATTGAAAATATTGATACCGACCAGATTATCCCGGCGCGTTTCCTAAAGGCAACAACCCGTGAAGGATTTGGAAACAACTTATTCCGTGATTGGCGCTTCGATAGTGAAGACCATCCGAAAGCGGACTTCGTTATGAATAACCCTACTTATAAAGGGAAAATCCTAGTTGCTGGTAAGAACTTCGGTTGTGGTTCATCACGTGAACACGCTGCTTGGGCAATTCAGGATTATGGATTTGATGTAGTAGTGAGTTCATTCTTCGCAGATATCTTCAAAGGCAATGCATTAAATAATGGAGTATTGCCAATCACTGTACCGGAAAGCTTTTTGGAAAAAATCTTTGATAAGGTATTTGCTAATCCAGATACTGAATTACAAGTGGATTTAGAAGCACAAACCATTACGATTGAAGGTACGGATGAGACTTATTCATTTGAGATTAATCCTTATAAAAAATCATGCTTAATCAATGGCTATGATGATATCGATTATATCTTGAGTCAAAAAAGTGATATCGAAGCTTTCGAACTTAACAGATAATGGCAACTCAGGTCCAAATATCAAATCTATCAGTTTCATACGGTCTTACCACCGTTTTGAACGATTTGTCTTGGACTATATCCGCATCTGAGAATTATGTGTTAGCAGGGAAAAGTGGTTCTGGAAAAACGACCTTGGCAAAAGCAATTGCTGGTTTAATCAGTGGTTCTGGCGACATTAAAGTAATATTTGATGGAAACTCGCCCCTATTGGAAAAAGTCATCTATGTATCCAATTGGTATCAGTTTACCAATTTGGAAGGCGATAGAAACTTTTATTACCAACAACGCTATAATCGTCATCAAGGAAATGATACGCTTACTGTTAAGGCTGAATTACTTCATTTCGCAAAAAAAGAAGCATTAAACCTTGAAGATATTCAAGACAAGATTGTAGCCATGGGCTTTGCACATACCATGGATTCGCAATTGATTGAATTGTCAAGTGGCGAGCATAAGAAGCTTCAATTATTGAAATTCCTTTGGTTGAAACCGCAGCTTTTGATTATTGATGAACCTTATACGGGTTTGGATAAGCAGTCAAGAGTGGAATTGAACATCTGGTTGGATGAGCTTGTTGAAGAGGGAGTGCAGTTGATCATCATTTCGAATGATAAACAACTACCAAAGTCTATCAATAGATACGCTCATATCGTAGATGGTCAAATTGAAACCTTAGGTTCCTTTGATGAAATCATTCAGGATGAAAAAAGAATAAAAAAGGAATTACCTTCCTTTTTGCATAAAGTGCCTGTTACGAATTATGACACCGTTGCGAACCTAAAAGATATCATTATCAGATATGGTGACAAGGTGGTGTTAAATAAAGTATCATGGCGCGTAGATGTAGGGGAAAAATGGTTGTTGCAAGGGCCTAATGGGTCGGGGAAATCAACATTGTTGAGTTTAATTAATGGTGACCACCCGCAATCGTATGGCTTGGACATTGAGTTGTTCGGAAACAAACGTGGCTCTGGGGAAAGCATCTGGGATATCAAACAAAAAATTGGAATGATATCACCTGAGATGCATTGGTACTTTGATCAGAATGCAACAGTTTGGCATACCTTGGCTTCGGGATTTTACGACAGTATAGGTTGGTTTATTGATGTAAAATTTCAAGAGAAGAAACAGATTGAGGAGCTGATGGCATTTTTTGATCTCACAGAACATAAGGACCAATTGCTACATACTTTGCCATTAGGGAAACAACGCTTGGCCATGCTTGCAAGGAGCATCATCAAGAATCCACCACTATTGGTGCTGGATGAACCTTGTCAAGGATTAGATGCTCAACAAGCTAAATATTTCAACGATGTAGTTGATGAACTTTGTCAGCATGGCAAAACATTAATCTATGTTGGTCATTATGAAAGTCAGCTTCCAAGCTGCATCGAAAAAAGAATAATATTAGAAAAAGGCGAAGTAATTGCCTTAGAAAACATAATAGAAAACGTTTTATAACACATGAAGAAAAACATTCTTATTATTCCCGGTGATGGTATCGGACAAGAAGTTACCAGCTGGGGAAAAGAAGTTCTAAATACAATTGCCGAGAAATATAATCACGAATTTATTTTCGACGAGGCAATCATGGGCCATACTGCTATTGAAGCAACTGGAAATCCACTTCCGGATGAAACATTAGAAAAAGCGAAAGCTTCGGATGCGATTCTATTTGGTGCGATTGGTCATGCCAAGTATGACAATGACCCTTCGGCAAAGGTACGTCCTGAACAAGGCTTATTGAAAATCCGTAAGGAATTAGGTTTATATGCAAACCTTCGTCCTATCCTATTATTCGATGAGTTATTGGATGCTTCTAGCTTAAAACCAGAAGTATTGCGTGGAACGGATATTCTATTCTTCCGCGAGTTGACTGGTGATGTTTACTTTGGTGAGAAGAAACGTAATGAGGATAATACTTTCGCTTCAGACTTGATGAATTACAATCGTTATGAAGTTGATAGAATTGCTCGTAAAGCATTTGATGCGGCTAGAACGAGAAGTAAGAAATTATGTTCGGTAGATAAAGCTAATGTTTTGGAAACCTCAAGACTTTGGAGAGAGGTCGTTCAGGAAATTGCCAAGGAATATCCAGATGTTGAAACCGAACATATGTTTATCGACAATGCAGCAATGCAATTGGTAAAGAATCCGAAGAAATTTGATGTTGTATTGACAGCAAACTTATTTGGTGACATCCTAACGGATGAGGCCTCTCAAATTGCTGGATCAATGGGAATGTTAGCTTCTGCATCTGTAGGTGATGGTACTGGCTTCTTTGAACCAATTCACGGATCTGCACATGACATTGCTGGACAAAATAAAGCAAACCCATTGGCATCTATTCTTTCTGCAGCATTGATGTTGGACATTGCGTTCGGCTTACAAGAAGAAGCGAAAGAGGTAACCAATGCTGTTGCGGAAACATTAAAGGCAGGCTGGAGAACTGGCGATATCGCGAATGCGAATACTCCATCTGACAAGATCTTAGGTACCAAAGAAATGGGTGCTAAAGTTTTAGAATTTTTAAAATAGAATTAATCAAGGTATAAACATAAATTGAAACAATATGTTACACGATCCTAATCACTTATACATTTTCGATACGACATTACGTGACGGTGAGCAAGTACCGGGTTGCCAATTGACAACTCCTGAGAAAATCGAAATTGCCAAAGATTTGGAACGCTTAGGGGTTGATATTATTGAGGCAGGATTCCCTGTTTCTAGCCCTGGAGATTTCCAATCGGTAGTCGAACTATCTAAGGCTGTTAATGATGTGATCATCTGTGCGCTTACCCGTGCTAACATGAACGATATCGATGTGGCCGCTGAAGCATTACAATATGCGAAAAGACCGCGTATCCATACTGGAATCGGTTCTTCAGACATGCACATTAAATATAAATTCAATAGTACTCGTGAAGAAATCCTAGAACGTGCTGTTGCTGCTGTAAAACATGCTAAATCTTATGTTGAAGATGTAGAGTTTTACGCTGAAGATGCTGGCCGAGCGGATTTAGAATTCTTAGCGAAAATGATTGAAGGCGTAATTGCTGCAGGTGCTACTGTAGTCAATATTCCTGATACAAATGGCTATTGCTTACCAGATCAATACGGTTCAAAGATTAAATATCTTAAAGAGAACGTTAAGAATATTGATCAAGCAATCATCTCTGCCCACTGTCATAATGACCTAGGCTTGGCTACTGCGAATTCTATTGCAGCAATTCAAAATGGAGCACGTCAGGTAGAATGTACCATCAATGGTATTGGTGAACGTGCTGGGAATACCTCTTTAGAGGAAGTTGCCATGATCTTGAAAGTTCACAAGCAAGCATTCGGAGGATTATCTTCAAACATTGACAGCACCATGTTTACTTATCTATCTAGAAAAGTAAGCGAGATGATGAATATGCCGGTTCAACCGAATAAGGCTATCGTTGGTCGTAATGCCTTTGCACACAGCTCAGGTATCCATCAGGATGGATTCTTAAAACATCGTGAGAACTACGAGATCATCCGTCCTGAGGACGTAGGCTTAGCTGAAGCGGATATCATTTTGACAGCTCGCTCAGGAAGACATGCTTTAAAACATCACTTAGAACGTCTAGGATACAATCTAGACAAAGATAAATTAGCAGATTGCTATCAAAGATTCCTAGTATTAGCGGATGCTAAAAAGGAAATCTGCGATGATGATTTGTTGATATTAGTAAAAGAAAATTAATAAAAAGGCTGGTTAACCAGCCTTTTTAACCACCTAAACAAACGAACGGAATAGAATGAGCTTGGATTTATCAACATTGACCATAGACTCGATAGCGGCTAAAGAGCAGATCAAGGATGTGGTTACCCGTACTCCATTGCAGTACAACCTTCACCTTTCTGAAAAATACGGAGCAGAAGTCTATCTAAAAAGAGAGGACTTACAAGTTGTAAGATCTTATAAACTTCGTGGTGCATTCAACAAAATCTGCAGTCTTTCACAAGAAGAAAGAGAAAGAGGTGTTGTATGTGCTAGTGCTGGGAATCACGCGCAAGGCGTGGCTCTATCTTGCAAAAAATTAGATATTAAAGGCGTAATCTTTATGCCTGGTCCTACCCCAAGACAGAAAATCACACAAACTGAGATGTGGGGAAATGGAAATATTCAGATTGTTCTTACTGGTGATACTTTTGATGACTGTCAAAGAGCAGCATTAGAGTTTACCAAGGAACATAACATGACCTTTATCCCTCCTTTTGATGACTTGAAGGTTATTGAAGGCCAAGGGACTGTTGCAGTAGAGATTTTAGAAGACCTTCCAGATGTGGATGCTGTTTTCATTCCAATAGGAGGTGGAGGATTATCCTCTGGAGTAAGCTATCATATGCGTAAGTATGCTCCAAATGTAAAATGCTATGGGGTAGAACCTGAAGGAGCTCCTTCCATGCAAGCCGCATTAGAAAACGGTGGACCTATCGAACTAGAGCATATCAATAAGTTTGTAGATGGTGCTGCGGTGAAAAAGATTGGTGCAATTACATTTGATATCAGTTCGCAATTGCTTGATAGCGTTAAATCCATTCCTGAAGGTAAAATCTGTACAACTATCCTAGAATTATACAACAAGGATGCGATAGTTGCAGAACCTGCTGGTGCTCTATCCATTGCTGCTTTGGATTTCCATAAAGAGGAAATCAAAGGTAAAAAGGTCGTTTGTATTGTTTCCGGAGGAAACAATGATATCGATAGAATGAGTGAAATCAAGGAACTTTCCTTATTATATGAAGGTTTCAAACATTATTTTATCGTTCGTTTCCCACAAAGACCAGGCGCATTGAAGTTATTGGTAACTGAGGTATTAGGTCCGAAGGATGATATCACTCGTTTTGAGTACATTAAAAAAACAGAAAGAGAAAGAGGTCCTGCGTTAATTGGTATTGAATTAAATGATCCAAATGACTATATTACCTTTATAGAACGATTAAAGTCTTACAAATTTGACTTTATCGAAGTGAATAAAGACCAGACATTATTTGAGTATTTGGTCTAAAAACGCAACTAACCCTCCAAAATAAAGTAGATGCAACGGCTATTATATCTTATGGTCGTTGCTTTTTTATTTTACAGATATTATCAATTTTTTGACTTATTTGTTACAAAACAAGAAATAAATATTTAGTCAACTAGACTGTTAAAAGTTTGGAATTCCTCCCATCCTATTTCCATAAAAGATTAGAACATCAATTTGAAAGCATATTTCCCGTTGCGCCATTCAAACTGATGTTCTAAAAAAGATTGTTAATCTTACTTAATAAACTAACTAAAAACATACTCCATAACTTGCAAAGTATTCTCAATATTAGAAAGATTAACTGTTAAGAAGTGTAAACAAATCCTAATGTTTTCTTAAATTCTTAATTCTAACACTTTTCAAGCGTTTTTTCTCAGCCCAACTCACAACAAAATTGCTTATTTTCAGTTTATTATAATATTATAAACCAAAATCACACACACAATGAAAGCATCAACTATCTTATTAATTTTCACCTTGCTTTGCAGTTTTTCATTAACGCAAGCACAAGAAAAAAAACCAAAAGCAAGTCCTCCGGATAGCGCAATAGTCACCACTTCGGATGGAGTAAATATTGCTATCAACTACAGCAGCCCTTCCCTTAAGGGCAGAAAATTAGGTGTAGACCTTGCCAAAATCGGCGAAGTATGGAGAACCGGCGCTAATGAAGCAACTACTGTTGAATTTGATAAAAATGTTCAGGTAAATGGTCAGAAGCTTCCTGCCGGAAAATATAGTCTTTATTCTATTCCCGGAGAGGAGCAAACTACAGTTATCTTTAATAAAACCTGGAAGCAATGGGGAACCCAATATGACCAAAAAGACGACGCATTGCGAATTGTTGTCGACAATGAAGAGAACGCCGATAATTTGGAACGTCTAAAAATCACTGCCGATAAAGATGGAAAAATCCATCTGGCTTGGGGTAATTATGCCTTGTCGATGAATGTCAAAGCAGATAAATAAACAAAAGGAGTCCTTTGTTGAAAAGGACTCCTTCTTTTTAAATCAATAGTAACCTATTGTTTGTTCTTCACATACTTTTCCAAGAACTGATCTTGTTCCCAAAGCAAATGGAAGATATTCTCTTTTGCAGCATAGCCATGAGATTCACGCGGCAATAATACCATCCTCACAGGCGCTCCAAGGTTCTTTAAAGCCTGGAAATAACGCTCTGTTTGAAGAGTAAATGTTCCAGGGTTATTATCAGCAGCTCCATGCACCAATAACATTGGCGTTTTCATCTTATCAGCACTAAAGAATGGAGACATCGTGATATATAAATTAGGATCATCCCATAAATTCCTTTGCTCACTCTGGAAACCAAATGGTGTTAAAGTCCGATTGTATGCGCCAGAACGAGCGATCCCCGCAGCGAATAACTTCGAATTACTTAAAAGATGCGCCGTCATAAAGGCACCATATGAGTGGCCTCCAACCGCGACCTTATTTTTATCAACATATCCTAGTTCATCTACCGCATTGATTGCTGCTTCAGCATTACCAACCAATTGCTCGATAAAGTTGTCATTGGGTTCCTGTGTCCCCTCGCCTACGATCGGGAAAGCCGCATTATCCAATACTGCATATCCTTTTGCTACCCAATAAATAAATGACCCATAACTTGGGAATGTAAATAACTTCGGATTATTGGTGCTTTGACCAGCGGTGTTCTTGTCCTTATATTCTCTAGGATATGCCCAAATTAATAGCGGCAATTTCTCTTTCTTGTTCATATCATAACCAGCAGGCAGATACAAAGTTCCAGAAAGATCTACACCATCCTTACGCTTATAATTCAACACTTCCTTATGAACTTTATCCAAGGATTGAAAAGGATTAGCAATTTCAGTAACTGCCTTCTGCTTTCCAGATTTGATGTTCTTAGAATAATAATTCGGAAAATCCGTAGGCGACTGCAGAGAAACCAAGATATCACCTTTATCCATGTCGATAACCGATGAAATTCGTTCCTGCATATTCGATTCCTTAGCCGTATAAATACGTTTCTTCTTTTGGGTCTTGAAATCATATTCATCAATAAATGGAAATTCTCCCTCTTTAGTATATCCATCACCGATCCAATAGGACTTACCATTTTTAATATACATGCTGTAAGCACCATATTGATTTTTATCACGATAAGGAGTTCCTGGATCAGAATAAATATCCTGAACATTCAAATCATAAATCACTTGGTTTTTACCAGTACTAGGATCCAACAAGTAGGTTTTTCCATTTCTGGTGTCATACCATTGGCTATAGACCAACGCATATTGATCATTACCCCAAAGCGTTCCAGCATAACGGTCCTTGATCTTAATCAAAGATTTAGGTTCGGCGTTAAATGGTGCATCCCAAACAAATAATTCATCCCTGAATTCTGCAGGCTTATTCGCATCTCCCCCATCCAATGCCTGAACAAAAGCCAAGGTAGCTGGTTTATCCGTACGCCATGATAAAGAACGTTTGCCCGGACGTGTCGAAGAGAAACCTTTAGGCATAACTTCCATCAATGGAGTAGCATTCACCTGTTTAATCAGATTTCCTTTCAGATCATAAACATTTGTTTCACTTGGGAAGCTACCATAGGTAACCACATATGAAAAAGGTTTCTTCAAGGTCGTAACCAAGACATATTGTCCATCGGGAGAAACCGATGACCACATGTGGAGATCAGCATTTCTAAACGGTTCTTGATTTCCATCCAAACTTAACCACACAAGTTTTGAATTCACCAAATTCTCAAATTGACGTTCATCCTGTGGGTTTTTTAATAAATCCTGATAGGTACGCAATTGAGAGACCTGTCCAGAAGAACTGGAAACCACCGGACCAGTTGGTAATTCATCTGGGTTTCTTACTTTATCTTCCGCAGAACCCTCAATGACACTCAACAATAAACGATCAGAGTTCTTATACCACATAAATGGCTGATGCATGACAGCATTCAAGTTATACTCGGTTAACTTTTTCAACTCTCTTTTTTCAAGATCATAGACAAACAAGGCTACTCCAGTCTCTTGGGTGTTTGTAAAAGCTAATTTCTTGGAATCAGGTGAGAATGAGACATTCGAAATCTGTGGATTTTCAGGCAGCGCAATTTCAATTACCTCTTTTGACCCTGCTGGACTAAGGCTTAAAGCATCGAAATAAGTCTCGGTACTGGATATATGAGCTTTAGCATTGATCCTTAATCCGGCTAATTTGGTCTCTTCGAGGCCTAATTCAGATAAGGTTTTATAAGTAGGGCGATACATGGAAAGCACCCATTTTTTGTCGCTACTCATTTGAATACTGGGAGGTCTTTTGAAGTCAGCCAATTGAAGTATTTCGGCGGATGGTTTTTGGAAGGTGACATTCTCTTGTGCAGACACACTTGAAAACAACAAGAGAAATGGAACTAAAAATCTACATTTCATAATCATAATTTCATAAACATTTTTAATAATTCGTATTGGGCACCCTTGGTTCGGGGGCTTACTTCTTAACAATTGTTAATAAAGTCAAGCTTAAGATTTACACAAAACTAACAATATATTATTTATTAATTTAGTTTTAAAAATATATAACGATTTTGGTTAATATTAACAAAAAATGAGGGCTAATTTGACAATAAAAAGAGGAACGATTTAAAGGAAAAAATTATCCATCATAAGTTATCAACATAGCTACAACGCTGTAAAACAACACTTTACTAAAAAGCGAATGTTACCAAGCCTGTTTTAACCTGATTTTAAAAATCAATGTGGAAAAGTATCGTTAACGAACCGAGGAAAAATAAGGGATATTTGTTCTACTTAAGAAAATAACCTTCTTAAGTATCAACGTTTTTTTATTTATCAAAGGACCAAAGCTTAAAATAGCTAAAATTCTTTTAAACTTAATATATCATGGCAAGAATCATTAAATTCGAAAAAAATGACTGTGCGCCATGCGCACAAGTATCGGCATACCTAGACAGTAAAGGTATAGCCTATGAAACCATTAACCCTTTCGACGAGCCTGAATTAGCAGTTAAGTTTAAAGTTCGTACCGTACCTACTGTGATCGTATTGGAGAACGATGAAATCAAAAATCGTATTATCGGGTTTAATCCTGTTGAATTAGATCAAATCGCATTATAGTAATCATAAACCGGAGGAATTATGATTTATTTATACTATGATTCTCGAACAGGTAATGTGGAACGCTTTATTAACAAAGTGGTTCAAATTACCGGATGGACAGCCATCCGCATCCAAGAAGGTGTGGAAATTAAAGAAGCTGGACATTTAATTACGTATACCACTAATTTTGGTAAAGTTCCTGAGAAAACGGATGCTTTTATGAAAGATAAAAATCATCTGATTAGCTCAGTTACTTCTAGCGGAAACCGAAACTGGGGAAGAAACTTTGCAATTGCTGCAGACAAATTATCTGAATTGTTCGACATCCCTACGGCGATGAAATTCGAACTTTCAGGAACAATGGAAGATATTAATCAATTTATTGACATCATAAAAAATCAGTACTATGATAGCAAACGAGGTAGCGAAAAACTGGATATTGCTTAACAACGAAATCATGATCAAACATGATGACGAGTTCAGCTTGCATAAAGACAAGGAGGCTGTACGCGCCTATTTCCTGGAATATGTAAATAAGAACACAGTGTTCTTTTACACATTAAAGGAAAAAATCGACTATTTGATAGAAAACAATTATTACATCGATTTCTATCAATGGTTTACGTTCGAGCAAATGGAGGAGGTATACAATTATGTATTCGCCAAAAAATTCCGTTTCCAATCTTTTATGGCTGCATTCAAATTCTTCCAAAGTTATGCACTACGTGATGACTCTGGCGAGAAGTTCTTGGAACGCTATGAAGACCGCGTTGTTGCTGTTTCCTTATTCCTAGCTAGAGAAGAAGGTGTGCAAAAAGCTATCGAGTATGCCGAAATCATGATCAATCAAGAATATCAGCCCGCTACCCCGACTTTCTTGAACGCTGGAAAAAAACGTTCCGGTGAATTGGTATCATGTTTCTTAGATGAAATTGGTGACAACCTAAACGGGATTGGTTATGCGGTTGACTCAGCGATGAAGCTTTCTTCTATCGGTGGTGGGGTATCATTCAATATCTCTAAAATCCGTGCTCGTGGTGAAGCGATAAAAGGTGTAGAAGGACGTGCTGGAGGAGTATTACCAATCATGAAAATCATGGAGGATACTTTCTCCTATGCAAACCAATTGGGTCAACGCCCAGGTGCTGGTGCTGTATATTTAAACATCTTCCACTCGGATATCGAAGAATTCTTGGATTGTAAGAAAATCAACGTAGATGAGAAAGTGCGTATCAAATCACTTTCAATCGGTATCATCGTTCCTGACAAATTCATGGAGCTTGCTGAGAAAGATGAGCCTTGCTACTTGATCTACCCGCATACAGTAATGCAAGAGTACGGTCAGTACCTTGACGAAATCGATATGGATGCGATGTACGATGAGTTAATCACGAATCCAAACGTTAAAAAGAAAAAAATCAATGCCCGTCACCTATTGGTGAAGATTGCTCAAACACAAAAAGAGTCGGGATACCCTTATATCTTCTTCAAGGAGAACACCAACCGTGCCCATGCATTAAATGGAATCGGTAAAGTGAAATTCTCTAACCTTTGTACTGAGATCATGCAAGTATCAGAAGTTTCTGATATCAATATCTACGGTAAAGAAGATACCATCCGTTACGGAATTTCTTGTAACCTAGGTTCCTTGAATATTGCAACTGTAATGGACAACAAACGCATCAAAGAAACTGTTAAAACCGCTATGCGTGCTTTAACTGTAGTATCTGATGTGACCAATATTGAAATGGTTCCTTCCATTGCTAAAGCAAACCGTGAGTTACACTCTGTAGGATTGGGCGCAATGAACTTACATGGTTATTTAGCGAAAAGCTTTATCATGTACGAATCGACTGAAGCATTAGATTTTGCCAACATTTTCTTCATGGCAATGAACTACTACTCGATCGAAGCTTCCATGGAAATCGCAAAAGAACGTCAGCAAACATTCGTAGGATTTGAGAAATCAGCTTACGCTGATGGAACTTATTTCGATAAATATCTTTCTCAAGAATACAGTCCGAAAACTGAAAAAGTGAAGGAATTATTCGAAGGAATTCATATCCCTACAAAAGAAGATTGGGAAAACCTAAAAGCACAAGTTGCTGAGCATGGTGTTTACCACGCTTACCGTTTGGCTATCGCTCCGAACCAATCTACTTCATACATTATGAATGCAACCGCATCTGTAATGCCAATTGTAGACATTATCGAAGTGAGAGAGTACGGGGATAGTACAACGTACTACCCAATGCCGTACTTGACAAATGACAACTACTTCTATTTCAAATCAGCTTATGATATGGATCAGATGAAAGTGTTGAAACTGATCTCGGTTATCCAACGTCATATTGACCAAGGTGTATCGACCATCCTTCACACCAATTCTAAAGACTCCACTCGTGACCTGGCGAAATATTATATCTACGCGCACAAGTTAGGATTGAAATCTCTATACTACACTCGTACGCGTAAATCAACAATCGAGGAATGTATTTCATGTTCAGCATAATACAGAATCCTTAAGAAATAAGACCTATAAATTCAAAGAAGCTGAACTGGAAATTGAAATAAAACCAGTTCAGCTTCTTTAACTAAAAGATACAAGAATAGCAATGAGCAAACAATTTACAGCGGTAAACTGGAATACACCAGACAACGATTATGCCTTGATGTTCTGGGAACAGAATATCAGACAATTCTGGATTGATACAGAATATATCCCTTCCAAAGATATTGACAGCTGGAAAGGCCTAAGTTGGGACATGAAAGAGTGTTATAAGAAAGCATTGGGCGGACTTACTCTTTTAGACACCTTGCAAAGCCACACCGGTATGCCGAAAATTATCGATCATATCGACTCATTGCAAAACAAAGCAGTTCTTTCATACATGTGTATGATGGAAGCAATCCACGCAAAATCATATTCTACCATCTTTACAACGGTTTCTACAACCAATGAAATCAACGATGTATTCGGATGGGTATCTCAAAATAAATTCTTACAATATAAAGCCTCAACAATCGATAAATACTACCGTGCTATCGATAAAGAAAATGTATCGGACGAGGAATTATTTATGGCTCTTGGTGCGTCTGTATTGTTAGAATCTTTCTTGTTCTATTCTGGATTCTTCCTTCCTCTTTGGTTATGTGGTCAAGGACAAATGGTAGCTTCTGCCGATATCATCAAAAAGATTATTGCTGATGAATCTATCCACGGTGTTTTCGTAGGATTGATCGGACAAGAGGTATTCGCAAGATTACAGAACAAAGCAGAAGTTAAACAACGCTTCTTAGACTTGTTAAACGATCTGTATGAGAACGAAATTAAATACACCGAAGAATTGTACACTGTTGTAGGATTAACCGCTGAGGTGAAAGAATACGTACGTTACAACGGAAACAAGGCCCTAATGAACTTAGGCTTTGATCCAATCTTCGAAGTAAAACAAGTAAACCCAATCGTGTTGAACGGTCTGAACACAGAAACAACACAACACGACTTCTTCTCCAAAAAATCAACTAACTACGAAAAAGCAACTGAAATCGTGCATTTAAAAAATGAAGATTTCATTCTAGATGCTACCGTAGAGATTTAATATTCTTTGTTATAAAAAAAACTCCCCTCAGTATTGAACTGAGGGGAGTTTTTTTTATAGATATGAGTATTGAGATGTGAGATTTGAGATATCAACCGTGAAATGTCTTTTTTTAGATATGAGTATTGAGATATGAGTATTGGGATATCAACCGGGATATATTTGAAATATACCTATAAGGTATTAATAGCCACGATTTTTCCTTTCCACTGTCTCATATCTCATATCTCATATCTCTCCTAGTAACCTGGGTTTTGTTTCAGGTTAGGGTTGATGGCCATATGTTGTTGTGGAATTGGGAACAATTCCTTGTTGACATCGTTGGTTGCTTTATGATCCCACCATGCTCCGGTTGTGTATTTTCCGAAGCGGATAAGATCGGTTCTGCGCTTACCTTCAAAGATAAACTCACGGCCACGTTCAGCCAATAGTTCATCTAGGGTCAAGGTAGCTGTAGTATATTGGTTGGCAGCCCAATCTGCTGCTGCGAATGAGCGCTTCTTAGACTCATTGATTAACTTCACAGCCTCTTGGTTTGCCGTTCCACCATTCTTGCGCATGATGGCTTCAGCCTTATTAAAGTAAACCTCGCTCAGACGGTAGATCAGGTAATCATTCTCTTGGTAGTTATCATCCGATAAGCGACCTGATTTATACTTGTTAAACCTTGCTCCTGAGTTTTCTTCTCCTTCTGCCATCGATCCCTGTGAGGTTTTATCTCCTTCACTCTCGCGACGAATTGAATTAACGAATACTAAAGGTTGTTCAGAATACTCTTCTGTTCCCAAAACAGGGGTTTTAGTGCCATATTTATATTGAGGACCGAACAAGAACCAATCTTTCTTTCTTAAGTCTTTGGCATTGTAAGCGTCAAACGCAGTAGGAATAACCACGAATGCATTCCAACCTCCGTAACCTACGTTTAAGGACTCTTTCATATAATCATATCCGAAATAGAATCCGCCCCAATCAAAAGCCCATCCACCTTTACGGCTGAACTGGAATTGGAATAGCGCCTCTGGATTTGCCGAGTTCGTATTGCTGAAGGCAGCATTGATGTCAGCAGAAAGCTTGGGGGTACCACCGATTCCGCCGCCAGCACCTGAAATAACTTTATCCGATGCAGCAATTGCTTGATCCCACATGGCAGTGCCCGACCATTTCTGTGCATTCAGATATAACTCCGAAAGCATGGCATAACCCGCTGCTCGGTTTACTTTACCCACTGATTCAGCAGTCAAGTCTGGCAACTTCGGAACCTCAGCCTCCAATTCGGTCTTGATAAAATCAAAAACCTCTTTTCTGGTCTTGGTCTCTGGGTTCAATGGCTTATCAGCCACCTCAACTGCAATCGGAACATTACCCCACATATCGATTATGCGCATGTAGTGGTATGCTCTTAATACTTTCAATTGTGCAACAGCGGTATTGATCTCTTCTTGGGTCATCCCAATGCTTGCAAAATCCAATTTCTCGATATCCCCAATGGCATTATTGATAAAACCTACACCGGTCCACATCAAATCCCACGCATTCTTCAGTCTATTTTCATTTACTGTCCAGGTATGGTAGTGCATACGGAAGTGGTCTCCCCCATCATAACCATGGCGACCTTTTTGCGGCCAAGCCACTTGATCAGCTGCCAATTCGGAATGATAATAAAATCCAGAACCTCCTGTAGGGGCCAACCAAGCCTGCATGTGCGTGAATGGTCTTAATACGGCCTGCTCTACTTCCAATTTATTCTTATAGAAACTTTCCTGTTCTAATTTGCTATATAGATTCTCATCTAAATTGGTGCAAGCGGAAAGTCCAGCTGTCGCTATTACTGCAACGGCTGCAAATCGTATCGTACGTTTATTTAATAATCTCATAATTTACTTCTTTAAAAACCAATATTTAATCCCAATGACCATGATTGTGTTCTAGGGTAGAATCCTCTAGAATCGATACCTACATCAAATCCAGTATCTTGCAATTCTGGATCAATTCCAGAATAAGAAGTAATGGTTGCAAGATTTCTTGCGGTCATATACACATATAAATTCCTCAAATAGTCATTCTTAAGGTTGAAAGTATATCCAAGGGTAATATTGTCGATCTTAACAAATGAACCGTTCTCCA